>QNEE01000008.1 GCA_003645085.1 bacterium
GCCCTATTTATCGCGATTTCTATTGGTGGCTGCTATACACAAATAAAACTAACCAAACCTTCCGAAAAGACGCACAAAAACTGGGAAGACAGTTGTTCGCGCCGCTATCACGAGCCATGCCGGTGGTGTTCGGGTTGGCATTACTATTATTATTATCCGTGGTGGCTCGACCAGATATGGTGGTGGGAAAAATACTCCGACGAGCCGGAGATAGAACGCCGCCGCGAGCGTTTCGAGCGCAGGCGCGGACTCGGCACAGCTTTCGACGCTATTATCCGGGGACTCGAGCGTATCGGCGACGACGACGATAGCGACGATTCTGACGACGACGATGATGACGAAAACCACGACGGCAACAATGAAAGAGAAAACCGCCCAGAACGCAGGCGCGGTTTATAATCGAAAGGCACTAAAATGAGAAGCGAAGTTTTACTTTTTATCCTTTTACTTCCGGCGCTCGGATGCGCGCAGATATTGAGCGGCGACAGTATCGCCGACCCGGTTCTTCCAGCGGATAGACATTTGCCTATGGGTATCCGCTCCGCCGGGATGGGTGGCGCTGGGGTGGCAATTGCCGAAGATTACTCCTCGCTTTTTTACAATCCGGCTAATCTGGCGTATATATCTCGTTTCGAAGCCGCGGGCGCGCTGCAATTCGATATCCTTAATTATAAAGGCACGCTCGACGGCGACGCCTCGAGTGAAGGTTCGGATAATTATATCAAGCTACAGAGCGTCGGCGGCGTTATTCCAGTTCCAACCTCGCGCGGAGGATTGGTTTTCGGTATAGGCTTTGCGCGAACGAACACGTTCGACCGGCGAATAAGATTTAAGGGAGTCGGCGACGATGGTTTAATCTACGACGGCGACGAATCGGTCAAGGGCGGTCTCGGCAAATTCTGTATCGGCGGGGGTATTCAGGTCTCGCCATACGCCGCCCTCGGAATGAGCCTCGATTTCTACGCTGGAGGCGAAAGGTATAGCTGGTATTACGACCGTGTAAATCCAGGCGGAACCGATTGGCCGGACACTGTCGAAAGGAAAACCATCCTCGACGATATTCGCGACGAATACTCCGGTATCGGCGCGCGGTTCGGGACTTTGATAGTTCCGAACAGGTTCGTTCAGATAGGTGCGTATATCTCGACGCCGACGCTGATAAATATCGACGAGGAGGGCGTTCTGCGTTTCGATTCACTGACCACGGGTTGGGAGGTTTATCAGGAGGATTACGATTATATCGAGTCTATCGAACTAACACTACCATGGCGATTCGGTGCCGGACTTGCGATTCGTCCGACCGATTGGCTTGTGTTCGCCGGAGACGCCGAATATGTCGATTGGCGTCAAATCGAATACGACGAGCCGGCGTGGATGCTTTATCAAAACCGCTTGATGGACGACGATTTCCGCCCGACACTGCGCTGGTCTGCAGGCGGCGAAGTTACTATCCCTGTCGCAGCGATAAGACTCCGCGGAGGTTTCTCGCAGGAGCCTATTCCATATCAGGTTCAGGGCGGAGACCGCGTCCGTAACACGATTTCCGGCGGAGCAGGATTCATTCTCGGCGACCTAGTCTCGCTCGATATGGCGACCCAATTCTCCAACTGGAACGCCGACGGCGAACGCCTCGACGAAGAATACCGTCTGGCGCGTATCTGGCTCGGATTAAGTTATAGATTTTAATCGATAATTAAAACCAAACCACGGAGGAAAAAATGAAATTCGCAGCAATCATCGTTTTATTGGCCGTTATCGCCGGATGCACAGGAGCGAATACGGCAGAGTCCAGCGGCAGACTGGTGTCGGTAGCTGTCGTTACCCAGTGTTGCGATGTGAAGATGGCATACAAGGGTGGGAACACGTTTTTCGCGGCACCTATCGGCGAGGAATACACTATCGTGGTGAAAAACCGCACCAACAAGCGGATACTCGTTGTGCCAACTGTCGACGGCTTGAATGTTATCGACCGTAGCAAGGGAAACTGGGACGGTTCGGGTTATGTGCTCGACGCCTACGAAAAGGTCGAGATACCCGGTTTCCGCAGGAGCGACGATTTCCAGTATGTCGAGAGATTTACGTTCAGTGAGGCTCGGTTCTCATTGGCGAATCGCATCGGCAACGTGCGCAATGTGGGCGTGATAGGCGTAGCGGTTTTCGAGGAATATGTGCCACCGCCAGAGCCGGTCTATAGTTACGGTTTGAGCGCCGAATCGATGGACGCGAAAGAGGAAGCGGGCGCGAGAGGCAAATCGGCTGCTCACGCTAGACGCGCAGGAACCGAAGCGGGACGCACAGTCCGTGACCCAGTCCGCAGAGTGAACTTTCAGAGAGCTTCCGATATGCCCGCTGAGATTCTGGCGATGTATTACGACACGGAGGAGAACCTGATTTCCGCGGGGATACTTCCGCCAACCTACAACCCGCCTCCGATAGGTTTCCTATCACCCTTCCCTTCGAATTATATAAGAGGAACCTATGTGACGGATTAGCCTTGCGGAGACAGGACTCCCCTGCCAAAAGCCCCCAACCTTTGTGGATGGGGGTTTTCTTTTGCTAAATACTAGTGACTTTGGCAAGATTGTATTACTCCGTAAAAGCGATTGAAATCGCTCTCCCTCAGCAAAGCCACTGAAATGGCTAACTCGATATATAAAAAACTATTAGCAATCCACGATTAAAGTCGTGGGCTTGGCTTATCCGATTTAAAGAGAAAATATAAAGATTATACACGCCCCAATAGCGACGTTGCCGATAATACTGCGTCGGCTGGCGCGAGGGTGGTCTTTGGGTATTGGTTGGGAGTCCGTGCGTCCGCTATAATGTATTCGATAATCTTTATAAGGACTTCGCACGGAGCGTGCCAGCCGGGCCGGAAAAGCCCTTTCCTTTAAACCGACGATATACATAAGGCGCGAGAATATAGCAAATCAGGCCGAGTCCGGCGCCATAGATAACGTCGACGGCGTAATGGAAACGGCCATAAACGGTCGAAAGGAAAATGGCGAAAGACATTATTGCTACGAATTTCGCGCCTTTTGGGATATCTTTGATGGAGTTGGCCATAACAAGCGCGGAAACGCCGCAGTGACTCGACGGGAACGCCGCGCCAAAAATGCGGGCTGTTCTGAAAAGCCACCTAAAAAACGGGGCGAATAAATAACCATTTCTGGGAATGCTAGCGGCCTCGGGTATTTGCACGCGAGGGCCCTGCACCGGCAATAGTATAAAGATAAAATAGAAGACTGTGAACGTAAAACTTAAATCGAAAACCCGTCGCTGGACCATATCGGGACGTCTACGGAACCACCATACGAGCGGCAGAAGCACGATTATTATAAAGTAGGAGAAGTAACCCGCGTGCATAATCTCCGAAAACCACGCCGAGCTAAACCTGGTCGCGAAGTCGATATAAGGTTGGCAACCGAAGAGGATACGGTCCCATTCGGCAAAATAAAAATCTAAAGGCCTCACAAAAATTACCTGGTCTAAATCGTGTGTTTCACGATACATCGAACCGAAAAGGAGAATGGGATAGAATAGTCTCAAAAACGAAAGCAGGTTTCGTTTCAATGCACCGAACTTGATTATAAAAATAGGTAAAATCGTTAAAACTAACAAATGGTGCAGGAAATAGCGCCACCAGTTTTCGAGTCGGCACGATACGCCCGCGGCAACTATAAAAACCGCGACAACGAGATAATAACCCAGTATTATTATATCCGACGGACTGAATTTAGTTATTGTTTTAGCGCGCAATATTACCTCAATTGTGTTAGTCGGTTTGCATAATACCGTTTTCTCATCGCGATGTCCAGAAATTTTTTATCCGCAATCGGACATAAAACGCTTGAATTTTCTTAATTTGTAGTTAATAATTATAAGCGTTACCACATCGTCGGGTTATATATATCTTGAAATTCCAATTGAGATATTATCTTTTATCTTCCGCCTATTTGCTGGCGGCGTTGGCCTTGTGCGCCTACGCTGATTGGGAACCGCTTTTTAACAACCCGTTGCCTTTCGTCTTTTTTCTCACGTTATTTACAGTTGGGACATTTCTCCATATCGATATCGGTAGCAGCAGCGTTTTGACGCTCAACGACGCTATCGGTTTGGCCGCACTTTTAGCTTTTGGCCCCGCTTTCGGGGCCGCAGTATTTCTTGTCGGGATGATGATTCATATTATCTACGAACGGCGGGTGATTTTCCGACGGTTAGTATTTCTCTCCATCGGGATTGTAGAATTCTTCATCGTCGGATTGGTATATTTCGAAGTTTTAAACGGTTATAAGGGGCTCGCCGGTGGACCCAAAGACCTTCTTGCCGCAATCGTTGCCGGTTTCGTCTTATGGTTGTTCGATAGGGTCAGCGCGTTCGGGATTTTGGCTGCGATGGGCGTTCGTGCGATGACCAGTTTCTTCAATAAACTGAAACCGTATGCTGTGAGCCTGCCCCCGCTTTATATCTGGGGAATGATTATGTCCTTCGTTTTTCATAATGGTGGATATGTTTTCACGGCGGTTTTGATGGTTCCGCTGCTCGTAATCTACGCCTTTTTCCGTAACCAAAAGGTATATCAGGACACCCTTCGCGAGACGATATTCTCTCTCGCTAAAATGATAGACGCGCGAGATTCATACACCGCGTTGCACTCCGAGGGTGTCGCGGAAAACTCCAGAAAAATAGCGGCGAAAATTGGACTATCCGAAGAAGAGGTCGACGGTATTTACGAAATCTCCCTTCTGCATGATATTGGGAAGGTCGGCATTCACGACGCTATTCTTCTTAAACCAGGACCGTTGGACGACGCCGAATGGGAATTAATGCGCGAACATCCAATTATCGGAGCCAATCTTGTCAAAAATCTAAGGTTTCTCGCCGGCTCTTGCGACGCCATCCGGCATCACCACGAACGTTGGGACGGCAAAGGCTACCCCGACGGGCTTAAAGGCGAAGAAATACCGCTCTGGGCCAGGATTATCGCATTATGCGATGCGTGGGATGCCATGAGGACCGACCGACCATATCGTAAAGCGTTACCGCCCGAAGTAGCTCTCGGGGAGATAAAAAAAGGAAGCGGGACACAATTCGACCCTAAATTAGTTCCGGTAGCCTTGTTCGTTTTCGGTTCAGAGGGTATCGAATTGAAAGAGAACGAGGAGGAGCCGATAATTAAAAAGTCGGTATAAAATCTCCGGGAATAACCTAATTACCTTTCACCCACTCGCAGGACCTATCGCTGGTATCGGCCTTTATCCGTTTTTTACACCACCATCTATCGAGCTTCGGGGAGACAAAATAAACGAATATCGCCAGAGCGAAACCTGCGAGTATATCGATAACGTAATGGTGGCGAAGATAAACAGTCCCTAAAATCAGGCCGACCGCTATCGGCAAAAATGCCCAGAACATCGTCCGAGCATGTTTGAACGCGTATATCATCGCCAGCAATGTCGTGCCACAATGGAGGCTTGGAAAAGCCGCACGGCTGCTCGCCGCGGAGATAATAACCGTCCGCTGGGCGGCATCGAAAAAATAGCCGTAGAAATTCCTTGTGAATTGGTCGGCGAGCACCAATCTCGGTGGAGCCGCCGGGAAAGCGATATATAAAAAATACCCGAAATAATAACTCAAAACAACCCCCAGCAAAGCCTCGCGATATTCAAAATATTTTCTCCTAAAATAGAGCGTAAAAGGAACAACCAACGGGATTATAAAGTAGTTCATATAGCAGAAGCTGAAAAATTCCGTCAAAATCGGATGATAGAACTTCTGCGCCCAGAGCACCGGCTGAACACCAAACATCCAAGCATCGATTTTTATAAGAATATCGTGAATATCGTGCGGGTTGACAAAGTAGATAGTATCGTGCAAATTCGTATAGATAGCTACTGCGAGACCGAACGGCGCAGCCTCCCGAATAAAGCAGTAGATTTTTCCGCCGGGATTCCATTTCCGTAATGCGATAAACACCGCAATAAGAAAAAAAACGGCGATAAGCCGCTGAAGGTCGCCCCGAATGTATTTCGGGATGTTACCGCCCGCAGAGAAATAGCCGTGCGCCCGAAGTGTAATAACGACCATAGGTAAAAGGAATACGACCGCTACTAACTCCTCGAATCTCAAACGAAGAGCCAGCCGTTTTATTTTTGTATAAATAACCGCTGCCATTGTGCCGAATAATAGTTTTATTCGCGCGGTATGGCAATAGGAATTTGAATGGCCAGTAGTAAAGGTCGAAATGTTATCAGGGGCGTCGGCGCGACCTATAGGTCGCAAGAGCAGATTACCCGAATAAAAATTTACCAGACAACCAGACGGCGCGCGGGTAATCTGCTCTTCCACCGCGTTGAATCCGAAAAGGGTTACGGTTATGTCGAAAGTCGCGGCATGGATTCAACGCGGCAGCCGACGCCCCGAAATCGGCAATCCGTCGGATATTTGCCCTCGGGCGTTTTTCTCACCAGGATTAACGGAGAAGATTTAATTAAAAAAATAGTCCTTTATATAGTCCTTGAATAAGATAAATAAAAATCGCTTTGCTTAACATTTCATATTCCGTATATTTAATTGTATTAGGTTTATTTAGTTTAGTCTTGAACTTGAAACGTAAAATAATAAAAAAACCATTCTCGCAAGGAGGAAAAGAATGAGAAAGACGTTGATTTTCGGTCTGTTTATGTTCGGAGTAGTATCGGTTTTTGCCGCTATTCCGCAGCTTATCTCTTATCAGGGATTGCTGACGGACGATGTAACCGGCGACCCGGTCCCCGACGGTTACTACGATATAACATTCAGGATTTACGATTCAGAAAGCGGCGGGACCGCCTTATGGACAGAGGCTCACGTTGGAATCAGTCAGGTCTTCGTCGAGGACGGTCTGTATAAAGTAATGCTCGGTTCGCTCGTCCCTCTCGACTTGCCTTTCGATGAAACATATTGGCTCGGCGTTCAGGTTGGCATCGACCCTGAGATGTCCCCGCGCTACTTGCTGGGCGCGAGTCCCTATGCCCTCCGCGCGGCTGTCGCGGACAGTATGCACGGCGGCGGGAACTATATTACGAGCGATGCTCCGGATATAATGACCGCAACGACCTCCGGGAACCTTCTTACAGTGGACAATCCCGGAAACGGAAGAGCTATCTACGCGAAAACGGGTTCGACTACGGACTATATCGCGGCGATAAAAGGCGAGGCCACGGGCGTAACCGGAGCGGTTCAGGCGCTTGCCGGGTGGATTCAATCGACAGCCGACGAAGCGTGCGGTGTCTATGGTGTCGCGACATCATCGACCGGCGCCGCCGATGGAGTTGTCGGGCAAACCTTGAACTCTGACGGTTACGGCGGGTATTTTATGGGTGGTAAGGGTCTTTATGCCTCGGATATCGTATGCCCGGGTCAAGCCGCTGTCGGGACGACGAATCCACTCGCCAGATTACACGTCGAAGAGGACGCTACAGCCGACCCGTTGAGAGTGCGCGTGGCCGGACTAACGAAATTTATCGTCAAGAACGATGGCAATGTCGGCGTAGGTGTATTATCTCCACAGAACAAACTCGATGTCGAGGGCGCGATGGTCGTCGGGACAAGCTTTTCAGGCACGAGCGTGGCACCGTCCAGCGGACTTCTCGTCCAGGGCAACGTTGGACTGGGGACCGACGACCCCGGGCTGCACAAGCTCTATGTCGAATCATCCGGCAGCGGGACGTCAGGAACCACTATCTATGCGGAAAATACCAATTCGAGCGGAATCGCCGCACATTTTCTTAACGAGTCGAGCGACGTAACGCTACTGGTTACTAATAAAAGCGATGGGGACGTTTTCCGCTGCGATAGCTGGCACAGCGGAAGCTGGGAATGGGTTTTCAAGGTCGATAAGGACGGGAAGGCGATATGCAACGTGCTCCAGATACTCGGCGGTTCGGACCTTTCCGAGCAGTTCGATATCGAGGATTCCGATGTAATCGAACCCGGTATGGTCCTGATTATCGACCCTGAAAATCCGGGAAAACTCAGGATTTCGGATACTGCATACGACCGGCGAGTCGCGGGAATAGTCAGCGGCGCGGGAGATATCGAGACCGGAATGCTTATGGGCCAAAAAGGTTCCGTCGCCGACGGTTCTTATCCGGTGGCTCTTACCGGCCGTGCTTATGTTCTGGCCGACGCGTCGAATTCTCCTATCGAGCCGGGGGATTTGCTTACGACATCCGATATACCCGGATACGCGATGAAAGCCACGGATTATGAAAAAGCGCACGGCGCGGTTATTGGAAAGGCTATGACTCCGCTTACCGGTGGGAAGGGTCTCGTTCTTACCTTAATAACATTGCAATAATCCCCGAGAGGTATGAAATGAAAAAGCCAATTAAATATCCTAATGTCCGCCCGGGGATTTGGTTACTAATACCGATTATAGCCCTGTCCTCCGTTGCATACGCAGAAAAATTACCAGCCCGAATAGTAGCCGCAGCGGTGCAAACCTGGGTTAGGGATGTTACCGCGGACAACAAACCGGATGCTGTTATTGAACGGATAGAACCTTATGTAGCAGACGGCGATACAGTAGCCTATATCGCCCATATCGCCGGCGGTGGTTTCTGCATCTGTGGAGCGGATAATATGTTCCTGCCGGTTTATCTTTATAGCCCCGGTGGCACTTACGACCCCGAAAAACCACATCATAAGCATTTTCTCGCGGATATCGTCAGGAGAGCGCGGCTAATTTCCGATGCCGAATCGAAAGACGACGGGTCACTCGATAGATTTGCAGAAACTTTCGAGGCGCGTGCGGCTTATTGGGAAGCACTAGCGAACGGAACAATCCCTAAAAGGAACGCAAGGCCGCGCGGTTTGTGGGAAGGCCCCGATTCGATGTCCTGCCATCTGACCTCACTATGGAACCAATGGTCCCCCTATAACGACCTCTGTCCAGAGCTAACCCCCGGTGCCGACGAGCACTGTGTTATCGGGTGTGTAGCCGGTGCGGGCTCGGCGATAATGCGGTATTGGGAATGGCCGAATACAGGCGTCGGAAACGACAGCACAATCTATAACTATAGATGGCGCACAACATGGGATACCGAACCGTTAAGCTTCTATCCATTCAAGGAGGATTTTAACACGGCTGGATGGAGCAGTCGCTTGAAATGGGTCGCGACGGCGGGAGGCAGGCTCGAAATGAACGGCTACTGGGATGGCAGCGTCTATAATTCCGCCAGAGAACAGCTCGACACGGTAAGCAGCGCCGACAGCACAGCGTTCTTTACTGCCCTGGATAGCCTATGGAACAGATTAACGATGAGTTCGAAAACCTGCAGGGCGGATTTCGGCACGACTACATATCGGTGGGACTTAATGGAGGATATCCACGACGATGCTATCCACGATGCTGGCGATACCGCGGTAGCCACTCTTTGTTACAATGTCGGCGTGGCATGCGAGATGGATTACGGTATATGGGGCTCCGGCGCGTGGGAATGGCCAATGGTCGGCGCTTACGAGGACCATTTCCGATACGACCTCGACGTCGATTACGTTGTCAGGGATACCGGTGATTACGCATCGGGGACTAACGATATGATAGACGAGTTCCAGTGGCTCAGACCGGTGCAGTATTACGGCTGGGAGATGGTGCATTCGTGGGTAATATACGGCTACAACCGAACCTTCCTGCCCGATTCGGTGCAGTTCCATATGAACTCCGTTAACGGTGATACCGATTGGGTCCAGTGGGACGAGGTTTATCCGAACCATTGTTTTATCTGGCATATCGCGCCTCAAAGTGTAGTCAGGTTCATAGGTGATACGAACCCCGGCGATGGTTCCCCGGACGACCCGTATCAGAATATCGAGGAAGCGATAGCGGATTTATCGATACCGGACGGAGCGAAATGGATATTCAAAGCCGGTTCGGTTAACACATTCGCGGCAAGCTCGATAACGATTAACAAACCCTGCACACTTATAGGCAGGAACGCGATTATACGGAAAGAATAATCGATATATCGACGCGATTTACAAAATAGAAATGTCCGCTATAGCCTCTTTTGCGGAATAATCGCGTTTTGTAGTAACGCTCCTGCCCATTCGGCGATGGATTGGGGCGAGAGCGAGTTTATATCCAACCAGAAAAGGCATAACAGGGTTTATTCCGCGCACGAAATAACCAGGGCAACAAACTATCGCGGGAAATTCGGGAATAGAATAGGAGCGTTCACTCGTTCGTGCGTGAATTCGTAGAACGTATGTCGTCGCCTCCGGTAACCAGTGTAACACGGTAGTTGGTTCCGGCGACGAGGACATCGGGCGTCGCTCCAACGCAAGGTATCTCTTGAGTCGCTCCGGGGGGCACTACGGTCGCCACAAGGGAGTGCCTCTCTCCGAGACATGGCTCTAATGGCTCCCCTTCGTTTTCGTCCCGCCTCCCAATTTGCCATTTTCTCTGTCCTCCTCGACAGAATAACCCCTTATTTTCTAAAACAAGGTGGGTACCATATTCCTTTGCCCGACAACTCGACCGTTATTTGGAGTTGACATTTGCTAAAAGGGTAAGTATAATAAAATATTGTAAAATCGACATAGAGGAGGCATCACGTGAAAAAATATCTCATTTTAGCCCTTTCCTTTGCAATAATAATCATAGTTGGTATATCTTGCGCTTCCGCGCCGAGCGCCGAAGAGATTGCCGCGCAGGAAGAAGCGCGTAGAAACGCAGAACAAGCCCGAAAAGATTCGCTCGAACTCGAAGTCAGAATCGCCCTTTCGCTTGGTAGGGAATACCATAAAAATGGGCAATACAGAGACGCTATTCCTCATTTTAGGAGAATAATCGAGGAGCTTAACCCGGAAGAAGAACGCGCCTGGAAATACCTGGCCGATTGCTATACGCGACTCGGTCAACCCGACAGCGCGTTTGCCGTCTATACTCAGGGCATCGAGAAATTTCCAAAAGCGGGATACCTTCATAGAGGCCTGGGGGTTTATTATCAACAGATGGCTGGCGAATTCCCTGACCGCAAAGACGAATACTTAGACAGCGCTCTTGTCGAATACAAACGCGCTTACGAGCTTAATTGCAAAGATTGTTACAGCGCAGACCGATGCGCCGACCTTCATCTGGCGCGCGCCGAACTCGACTCGGCAATACTATGGTATCGGGCTGCTGTATCGGCGGATTCAAACGACGCGGATGCCTGGGAAAAGCTTGCCGAATTGTATCACTATCGGGGAAACTGGAATGGTGTCAGGGAAGCCTATCGTAGTCTCCATCGTATAGCTCCGGAAAACGCCGAATACCTGCTCGAGCTGGGACGCGCTCTGGCGAACACGAACGATTACGAAAATGCCGTTGCGACTTTAGATGAATACATCGCCGCAAATCCGGAAGATTATAGGGGTTATCAGTATATGGGCCTTATCCATGCCGCCAACCGGAAATATACCGAAGCTATGAAGTCTTTCGCGGAGGCAGAAAAAATCGCGCCCGATAATGTTAAGTTACTGCTCGATATGGCGGATACCTACGTCGATATGAAACAATTCGGTTCCGCAGAACGCTACCTTAACAAAGCCAGACGTATCGACCCTCGGTCCTGTCAGGCGATAGTTGTCGAGGGTAACCTATGTGTCGCAAAAGCCAGGGCGGCAGTTCCCGAAGAGGGTATCGGCGTTCGCGAAAAACTCGGTTTCGAGTGCTGCTATAATATCTACAAACGCGCCGACCATGCCGGTTGCGAAAAATGGCAGGCGGTAGCCAGGATTAAGCTCGATTACCTCGACCAATATCTTCCTACAGAACAAGAGCGTAAAGAGTTTTTCTTCATACACCCCGAACTCGAGGGAAAAATCTGTCAATAACGATTTAATCATAAACCAAATAACGTGTGGTTAAAATGAATCGAATTTATAAAATATCACTTGTAACGATAATCCTGACTCTCCTTCTTTCCGGTTGCTGGACGAGCAAACGAGAGAAACAGTATTTACTTGCCAAACCGCACTATGAAGCCGCTTTTGCATATCACAGAGAGGGTAAAATCCCGCAGGCCAAAGAGGAAATACTCGTTGCTCTCGACGAATACCCCGAGTTCGTCGAGGCGCACATTTTCTACCAGAAACTCCGTGCGAAAGAGGTCAAGCCGGAAGAACTTCTCGACGAATACGACCGACTCCTGAAACAAAACCAGAGCAATCCCCGATTTCATTTTCTCTACGGGCGCTTGCTCGGCGAACTCGAGAAACAGGAGGCGGTCTATAAACGTGCACTCGAACTCGACCCGGAGAACCCGTGGGGATATTTCGGCCTCGGTTGGGTCGCTTTTAAGCGTAGCGAATACGATGAAGCCGCAGAATATCTGGAAAAATGTATCGAACTCGAACCGGAGAACCCGCTGTTTCACTGCGACCTGGGAGGAATTTATTATTATATGGGAATCTATGACGACGCAATCGCCGAACTGACAGTCGCACGGGAATTAAACCCTCTATATCCGACCGCGTATGCCAATCTGGCTACGGCCTATTACCAGCGCGGGGATTTCGATATGGCCGTAACGATGCTCGAGGAGTATATCCGACTCGCGCCCGCCGCCGATGATGTAGAGGAAATGCAGCGTAAACTCATCCAATTGAGGGGGAAATAACGTTCAGGTTCGGATTTTAGGAACCGAAATTGGGTAAATTAGAGAATAACGGGGGCGGGAGTATTTTTGCCTTCTAACACTTAATCTCGATTTATATTAAACTATGCCTTTCGGCGGCACAAAACTCCGCGGCAGTTTTCTCGGAACCCTCGTTAAATGGGTAGCGATAGCTATCGCACTCGTCCTCATAGCTTTTAATATCGGTAATCTCCTGTTGTATAATAAACTGGAGCCTCTGCTATCCGAGCAGATGGGCAAAACTCAGGCCTTTACTGCGCAGGCTATCGCGCGGGGATTAAGACCGAGCCGAATCCGGTCGTTCGTGGCCGACCCCGACGGTATCTACGGGAAATCTCTCGCCGAATATCTCGATGAATTCAGAGAAGACGGCGCTTTCTCCTCGATAAATCTCCTCGATACGATGGGAATCGTTATATATTCATCGGGCGGTGGCTATGAAAGCGGAGAGTATTTTTATTATCTCGGTATCGACAGGGCGGCATATAATTCTGCCCTGGCGGGAATTGCCGATTATACGGAGCTTTACGAAAGCGGAGGTAATTACCTGCGCGGTTCGTATGCCCCCGTTCTCGACGAACTCGGCGAGGTAGCCTGGATTATCGGAATCGAGGCCGGTGCAGAATACTACAGCATCCTGGCAACGCTCCGCAGAAATCTTCTGCTTTTCTTTTTCCTGACTATCGTCGTCGCTATTGCCGCCGGCGGAATACTACTTTCCGCAGCGATGGAACTTAATCGGATGGAAAAAAGGTTGCTTCAGGCCTCCGCGTTGTCGTCCATAGGGGAGATGGCTGCAGGTGTCGCTCACGAGATTAGAAACCCGCTCGCTATAATACGGGGTTCTGCCGAAAGACTGTCCTCTGCCGAAGAGGAAAATCGCGATAAACTCGTGGGTTTTATTACTGAAGAGGTCGCACGTATCGACGAAATACTGACTGGATATCTTTCTTTCGCGAAACCTGCCGACGGGGATACCGGACCGATTTCGCTCGGTAAAGTAGCGCGCGATGTAGCCGAAAGAGTCCGAAAACGTGCAGAAAAAAGCGGGGTCGTAATAAATGTCGAACCTGGCGACGAGGTCGAGGTCGTCGCACCGGAAAGCGCAATTCGTAGAGCTTTATTGAATTTGTATCTCAACGCGATAGAGGCCATCCCCGAAGGGGGTAATATCGAAGTAACTACCCGCAGTGTCGGTAATTGGGTCGAACTCGATATCGTCGATAACGGAATCGGTATGGACAAAAAAACTACCGAACGAATATTCGATGCGTTTATGACGAATAAACCGAACGGAACCGGCCTCGGTTTGACGCTTAGTAAGAGTATTATCGAGGACGCCGGCGGGAGTATCACTGTCGAGAGCAAACCGGGTGTGGGCACGGTTTTCAGAATATTACTACCGGTATCGAGAACTTCCACGGAATAATAAGCGATAGCGGGCATATATTTTGCAATGTTATTCCAACGAAAGCGGAAATCCGGATAGATTGGAGAGCGGTTCACCGCTGGAAATCGAGAACGACGGAACACGCAAATAAATAGTTATATCCCGGCAATTTGGTTATGAAAAACACCCCGAAATATATATTATTATTGGTGCTTATATTCGTTGTATACGGGCAATCTGCCTCTCCAGACAGCCTTTTTCCGCCTAAAACCACAGGAACCGGGCCCGACAGCATACAGCGTTCGCGGCCTCCGGTCGAGGAAATCGCCGCCCCGGCAAATCTCACAGAGGTCAATTCCATATATTCCGATTTTGCGCCTTATGTTTCCGCGGCGGGCGACAGGCTCTATTTTTCCAGCGTTCGTCAGGGCGACCAGGAGGATTTCTACGTATCCGAATTCGTGAATAATCGTTGGGGAACACCGCATTCACTGGGTCCTCCGATTAACACCGAAGCCAACGAGGGTAGTATGGCTATTTCTTCCGACGGCAACTTTATAGTATTTACCGCTTGCGGTCGGACGGACAGCTACGGCGGATGCGATTTGTATTTATCTGAATTCGTTGTTGACGGTTGGAGCGAACCGCGCAATCTCGGCAGATATATCAACAGTGCCGGTTGGGACGGACATCCCTCGATATCTTCCGACGCGAAGTGGCTGTATTTTTCGAGCGAGCGTTATGGCGGTTTCGGTGGAAGAGATATCTGGCGGGCGCCGCGCAAGGAAAGCGGCTGGGGCAAACCAGAGAACCTGGGCTATCCTATCAACAACGCCCGCGACCAAACCAGCCCGTTTATCCATCCCGACGGTGTAACGCTATATTATGCCAGCGCCGGGCACGGCGGCCTCGGGATGCTCGATATATTCAAATCCGAGATGGATTCGACCGGCAGATGGTCAGAGCCGGTAAATCTCGGTCCGCCGGTCAATACGCCCGGCTCCGATTATTTTTTCAGCATCCCGGCAAGCGGAGAGTTAATATATTTCGCCAGCGACCGTCCCGGCGGATACGGTGGTTTCGATATATACTGGTTGCCGCTTTCCGAGGCTCTAAGGCCAAAAATCGTGGCGACATTATCCGGCACAGTAACCGATAAAGAGACCGGCCTTCCGCTGGACGCCGAAATCACTATCGAACGCATCGCCACAGGCGAGGTTCTGGCGACGCCGCGCACAAATCCCGAAACGGGGGAGTTCTTCCTGGTTTTGCCCGCAGGAGAAACTTACGGTATAAGCGTATCCGCTAAAGGTTACGCCTTCTCGAGCGAGCGCTACGAGATACCGGTCGAGGAGGGCTATCAGGAACTCCGAATGGATTTTAAGCTTAGCCGTATCAAGGTCGGCGAGCGTGTCGAGCTTCATAATATATTCTTCGATTTTAATTCCGACTCGCTTAAACCGGAGTCCGAATCGGAGCTTATGCGGGTTGTCAAACTTCTGAACGAATACCCCGATATGCATATCGAGATACAGGGACACGCCGATTCACTCGGCACCGAGGCTTATAACCTCGCGCTTTCCGAACGCAGAGCGACGGCTGTCTTACGCTGGTTAGTCGATAACGGCGTTTCATCGGGCCGGCTCAAAGCAGTAGGTTACGGCGAGGTCGTCCCGGTCGCGGATAATATCTCCGAGGAGGGCCGCCGAAAGAACCGTCGCACCGAGTTCCATATCATCGGAAATTGAATTTGAGTAGCCGCACGGAAAAGGTTATAGTTATTACATTAGCCGCGGTTTCGCTATTTTCGGCGTTCGGAATGCGTTTCGCTTTCTGGGGGGACGAAGCGGGCACTTTCGAGATTATTAGCGAATCCTGGCACGGTTTCTGGCGGTGGTTTGTCGAGGGTGAACCGCACCCACCACTGTATTTTGCGCTTCTGAAAATATGGGCGATTATTTTCGGCAAGTCGGAAATCGCATTAAGGATGCCCTCGGTATTATTTTACCCGCTCGTCGTGTATTTAACGTGGCTTCTCTCGCGTAAAATCGGACTATCACAGACCGGGAGGCTATTCGCAGTCGGTATAGTAGCATTACATCCATCCCTGTGGATACACTTCCGGATGGCGCGCTACTATTCTATGACGACTTTTCTATTTTTATATAACACGATTTTATTATTCGAGGTTATGGAGAAAGGCAAATGGCGATGGGTGGTCTATGGAATCTGTCTCGCCCTCTTATTCTGGACGAATTTCCCGGCCTATATCGTTGTTCCTTTACATTTCTTTATAATAATTCTGCGTGATAGAAAGAGAGTTGGGATGTGGGTTGTTTGTAACGCTTTAGCTCTTATTTCCGCGGCCCTGCCGTTACTTTTTTTAATCAAAACTACAATTAGCTACGGCGAAGATGCGATGCCCTCTATAATTAGCCTACTGATGAGCCTTTTATATGGTGTTTATTCTTTTCTTATCGGCGAAGCGCGATATCCGTGGCAGGTCGCCACCGCAATCGGTCTTATTGCAGCGATTTTTCTCGCTATAAGAGGAATGGTTATGCGGCCGAAGGATTCTCTGGTTTTGTTCGTTGGACCGGTTATTGTGAGCCTGTCTATTATTAGTCTGGTTTTCCAGAAGTTGGGGTTCATCTATATAAACGCGCGGCTTTCCTTTCTTTTTCCAATGGTTGCGATTGGCATGGCATTTGGAACGGAAAGATTGCGCAAAGGTTTCCTGATGATTATAATGGTCATGATTGGTGTAGGTTATATTTGGGGGATTTCTGGAGTGATAACCGGCAAAGATTATCACAATGCGGTTTATGTTATGCCCTGGAAGGAGATAGTAAATGAAACCAAGTTGTTAGGTGTAGAAGCGGGTATATGTAGAGACTGGGGAGCAATACATTATATAAAGCAAAAGATGGACGGCTATCTTATGAGGGATTATATGTATCGGGATTTACCCGATGGAAAAATAGCTTTTATTTCCAGGTCGGGAGCCTTCAAAATGCTGGGTTGGAACGAAAACGTTTATAAGGAACTCGAGACCGGCCGTGGCAAACCGGTAGCGAAGTTAGAATATATTAAAGAAAATCCGATAGTATTATGTTTAAAAAAACAATTTTTGAAATACGATTTCCCCGATTATATTACTACAGTGTATATATTCCCAGAAATAGAGGTTAATAATGTGTCTCGCGTATCCCGGTAAGGTCGTCAAAATCGACGGAAACGACGGCGAGGTCGATTTCGGCGGGTTCACGAAAAAAGTAAATCTGATGCTAATGCCCGAGATAAAAATCGGGGATTATGTCCTTGTGCACGCCGGTTTCGCTATATCGAAGACGACCGAGGAAGACGCAATCGAAACGCTAACCGCGCTCAAAGAGATACGCGACGCGTTCTATGAAGAACGACGAGAAATACATAAGGAAGGCGTTTAAACTCGGCGCTAAAGGCAAAGGTTCGACTTTCCCCAATCCACCGGTAGGAGCGGTTATCGTAAAAGATGGCCGTATTATCGGGCAGGGCTGGCACCGTAAGAAAGGAGAGGCGCACGCCGAGGTAAACGCGATAAACGACGCTATCGCCTCCGGCGAAGAAATCCGAGGCGCGACGATGTTCGTTACTCTGGAACCTTGCTGCCACTACGGCAACACTCCACCCTGCACCGACGCGATTATCGCCGCCCGGATATCGAGAGTCGTTATATCCTGCCCGGATGAATTCGATTCGAGAGTTTCCGGGGAAGGGATACGTAAATTGAAGGATGCCGGTATCCGCGTCGATACCGGTATTCTCGCGG
The DNA here is from genome assembly GCA_003645085.1 of bacterium. Lineage (GTDB taxonomy): Bacteria > UBP14 > UBA6098 > UBA6098 > UBA6098 > QNEE01. Next base: position 17,867 of record QNEE01000008.1, read on the forward strand.
ATACCGGAGCGGAGCTTATCGAGCAATACATAGTCCAGCGGCAGCAAAAACGTGCATTTCTTTCGGTTAAATGGGCGCAAAGCATCGACGGTTATATCGCCACGGCATCCGGAGACTCGCGCTGGATTAGCGGCGAAAGGTCGCGGAAATTCGCTCACAAACTACGCTCAGAACACGGTGCGGTAGCTGTCGGCGCGAGAACAGCGCTAATCGATAATCCCCGATTGACTGTCCGAGCAGTTCGGTCGCACCACAAACCCGCGCGGATAGTCATTGCGGGAGATACGAAATTGCCGCACGAATTAAACGTTCTCTCCGGCAGGCCACGAACTATCGTCGTCTATAATAATGAAAAGCCTATCGCCGGGGAACGCGCGTCGAACGTCGAGTTGCTGAAGATACATTCCGGTAAAAACTTCTGGCAAAGACTACTCGAAAAACTACCAGAACTCGGTATCGGGTCGATACTTCTCGAAGGCGGGGGTAAGGTTATAGCATCGGCGTTTAAAGAGGGGGTTGTCGACAGGGTTTATTGCTTTATCGCACCTATGATTATGGGGGAAGGAATAAAGCCTGTCGGCGATATCGGGATAGAGCATATTAAAAATATTTTAAGGCTGGAAAATCCAAAAACCCGCCGTTTCGGGCAGGATATTATGATAACAGGGAGATTAAATAATAAAAGCTAAAACAACGCCAATTCACAGCTAAAGCTGCTCGATTTTTTATTAGATAGCTTCTCGAAATCCTCGCGCTTGACAGTTCGTATCTAATGTAATATATTACATAAAATACTGGAGGTCCTATGAGAGAAATACATATCTATCTGTTAATCTTGCTCGCCGCTGGTTTGTCGATGGGCTATTCTTTCCGTCTGGGGATAGACTTCTACGACTCGCCGATGGATGTGGCATCTTGCACAGTCGGTGTCGACCCCACAGCGACTAACGGCTACGATTTAGGATTGGATGTTCCAGCTCCGCCGCCGTTTATGATGTTCGATGCTCAAATAATTCCCGAGGATGCAGTATTTAATTACCACGTCGATATTCGGTCGGACGCAGACACGCTTCAGGTCTGGCAAATCCAGTTCTGGAACTATACCGCGCCTTCGATTATCGCTCGCTGGGCGCCGTCGGAGGCGCCGTCCGACAGCATCAGAAAAACCTATATCGGCCACGGGCTCGCTCCCGATACCACGGTCGTTTGGGTCGATATGTCGGTCGAGGACAGCCTCGTTACCCCAGTCGGTTATCTTGCTTTTGTGAAATTTACTCAGGATATCGAACCGCCTCCACTCGATTCTGTTCCACCCGTAATTTCGGATTGGATTCCCAATGACGGGGACACGGCGGTTCCGGGTTCGACGCACGTTATCTTTACCGCAACCGACGAAACCGAGCTCGATACGAGTTTCGGCGCAACACACCTTTGGGTCAACGGAATGGACGTCTTCCTGGCTTCCACAAGAACGCCGGTTGCTGGAGGGGTTAGGGTAGATTATGCGCCATTTACGCCTTTCGGCGCAGGGAGCACTATAACGGCGATTGCCGAGGTCCGCGACAGGGGGACACCGCCGAACGTTACGACAGATACAATCGTATTCACGATATCCGACAGCGGCGGGACGGTCGATACGCTACATACCCTTCGAGTCGAGGTTATGCTCGCTCCGCCCCCGATGACCTTATCCGGCTCGAAGGTCGATATAATCGAGCTTTCTCTCAGCGACACGACTAATATGATGGGGATGGCCACTTTCGACTCTCTTGCAGAGAACACATACACCGTCGTCGCTAGCCGCGTGGATTATTTTAGCGCTGGAACGACGGTTACTATGGATAGAGATACACTTATTCTCTTTACACTCGAGGAAGACACGACCGGCGGAGGCGGTGGACTTACGGTCTCGGGTGTAGTCTCACTGCTCGGCACCTCCGATTATTCGGGCAGTATAGTCGAGTTGATGGATATAATGGGCGATTCGACGGTTGGAACGGATACCACCGATATCAGCGGGTATTATACGATAACTGGTATAATGCCGGGGCTTCATAAAATTACGGCGTCGCACGACGGGTATGCGTCCGATTCAGCTTTCCTGCTCCTTTTCTTCGAGGATACGACGGTTAATTTCGAGCTGGCGATGTCCGACTCCGGGTATTTGCTTATTATCGACTGGGATAACGGCGAGGAGCTTGTGCCGTTCGGTATCGGCCCCGCCGAATGGCTTTACGAAGTTTTTTCGGCAAGCGCATTTGGCGCGGGTATCAGTTTATCCTCGCAGGACCCGGATATTACGGAACTCGACCTATCCGGTTATATAGCGGTCGCGCTGGTAACACCGACGCGAGTTGGGCTGACATCGGTTGTCGATGACAGCTCGCTTCAGGCTTTGATAGACTATGCCGACAGTGGGGGCAATATATACTGGGAAGGTCCGGACGCCGGAACCGACTACGGCGACGGCAGCGCGGTCGGCAGGGATTTCTTTGCGCTTTTCGGAGTGGATTACGCCGCCGAGGGTTTTTCCGCAACGACGGGAAATATCGAAGAAATAGCATTATCTGTCTACGGCGAATGGGATACGGTAGGTTACGCTTTCCAGACCGGGGCGGACCATTATATCGACGAGTTGACCGTTACAACCGGTTTTCAGACGGCCTATTCTGTTGGCGGGCCGGCGCCCGCGGTAAGCTCGACTCGGACGGTATGGTTTGACGATGGCCCTTTCAGGAGAAGGTGTATCAGCACTTTTTACTTAGCCGCGGTCGATAGTGGCGAGGTTCGAGATAACTATACTCATTGGTTTCTCTATGACTTGCTCGAAATGACCGGTATAACTGAACACCACTATCCTGAAGATGTTTCTCTAATCACTGTCGAGCCGAACCCGTTCAATGCGGCGTGCAAGATAACGGTTTCAGGGTTCGGGGTTCAGGTTTCGGGTATCGAGATATACGATATTAGCGGGAGAATTGTCGAGAATATCCCCATAAGGGCAGGTCTGAGACCTGCCCAGGATGGGTCCGAGACCCACCCCTACGAAGTTATCTGGAATCCAGAAAGCTCTTTGCCGTCGGGCGTCTATCTCGCGATTATCCGCGGCGCGGACGGCAATATCGAGACAGGGAGGCGGCTATTCCTCGTGCGCTGACGATAATAATACTCACATCCGCGGTCTTAATTTGGGGTTGCGCCGGAACCAAGACCATCACGGATTTCGCTCCTGCGGCAATCGGCAGGAACGCGCTTGTAGATACTTTGATTACGCGGGATGCTCGCCTCGATAACATTATGGGGCGAGTTTCTGTCGAAATCGAAACGGCGACGCTCGAGGCCGCTTTTTCCGCGGACTATTATTTCTCCGCACCGGACAGTTTTCGGGCAGATATCCACGGCCTTCTCGGAACAACCGCAGGCGCGATGATTTCTATCGGCGATTCGGCTGTAGCCTATTTCCCGAGTAAGGGGACATTGTTTGTCGCTGTCGGCAACCCCGAAGAGGAAAACCCCGTGCTCGGATTGAGATTCGGCTTCTCCGACCTTATGAAAGCTATGATAGGCTTTAGCGGAATCGGCAAAGAAGACTCGCTTGTCCTGTTCGACTCTGATGGAGAAATTTATGAATTATCTTTCGACCGCGGGCCGGAGATGATTAGACTGGAAGTTTTGCCGACGGTGTGGGTGCCGAGCAGTAAGCAGGTTTTCACAAAAGACGGGGTTTCGACGCTGGATATCGGTTATTACGATTTTATCGAGTCCGAAGGTTCGATACGGGCAAAAAGAATAATAATTACTAACCCCGTTCGCGGCGAGGTTGTGAAAATGAGTATCGAGAAGGAATATATCGGGAGAAAATTACCGGAAGGTCTATTCGAAATCGACGTCCCCGACGATATCGAAATATGGAAACTGACTCAGGGAGTCCATCGTGAGAAAAAAACAGCTTACTAATTACCCGCAAGCGGTTCTTATAGGTGTGGCAATCGGAATTCTTCTTGTCTTAATAACACCTCGATGCGAAAAGGCAACCTCGGGTGATGTCGATAGGGTATTGAAAATAGAGGCCGACCCGAGTCTCACTTTCGTTATCGATTCTATGCGTGCCGAAGGTTACTCCGTGGAAAACCATTTCCCGATATATATCAGGTTCATTAAACACAGGGTTAGCGGAAATGCGGAACAGAATGCTATCTCCATTGCTAAAGCGTTACGCGAACACACCGGTATCGACGTTAACGTCCAGGTCGATTGCAACAATGTAACGTATTTCGCCGACCATAACGGTATTATAGACCCACAGAAAGCGGTTAGGCCGCATTGATATTAGCTTACCGGTTAAGGATTTTATTCATCCCCATACGGAAAAGCTGACCCACCATATCCGCGCGATATTCGCGTGTCGACCGAAAATCGGTTATAGGCGTGCATTCGGCGATTAAGACGGGAGTGGCTTCTTCTATGAGGTTTCTCTCTAACGGATGCGTTTCGAGAAGCCTCTCTGTTTTCGGTGAACGGATGACTCTCGGAGCCACCGCAGATAATGCGATGCGGACCTCCGAAAACCTGTTGCCATACATATTCGCGGCCAGCGCTACGCCGACCTTTGCGATACTGACCGCCGCGCGCGAACCGAGTCTCTCGTAAAAACCGACGAAATTCTCCGAAACGACCGGTATCGAGAAACCGGTTATAATCTCACTATCTCCTATTGCGGATTTGCCGGGGCCGAGATGAAAATCCACCACGGGCATCGTTCTTTTTCCCGAAGGAGAGATTAAAACTATTTCCGCTCCGTGAGCTATAAGTGTCGGCAACGATTCCGCCACCGGGCTGGCATTGGCGACATTGCCGCCGATAGTCGCACGGTTGCGAATAGCGGGGCTACCCATTATGCTGCTACTTTTTGCGACAAGCGGCGCGCACTCCATTATAAGGGGAGACTCGCTAATAGCGGTATGCGTTTCCGCGGAACCTATCCAAAGATATTGGCCATCGCGGCGGATACCTTTAAGTTCAGCTAATAACGACAGGTCGAGAAGCGATGCGTGTTTGCCGGAATCGGTCAACTGGACCAAAACATCGGTGCCGCCGAGAATAGGCCGTAACCGAGGGTTTTCTGTAAAAACATCGAGGGCCTCCGGCAATGTTTTGGGACGATAAACTCCATCTATTCTGAGCACGGTCGGACCTCCTCGATACGGTTTCTTACGGCGAGCATTTCGCCAACGACCGCAACCGCTATCTCGCCCGGTTCGACCGTTCCAAAATTAAGACCGATAGGGGCACGAACCGATTCGAGACGTTCTCCGCCGAGACCGGCTTTATCGATGTTCTTATGAACCTGCGCAACCTTTTGTTTGCTTCCCATCATACCAACGTAGACGGGCCAGACCTCGCGTTTGATTAACTCTGCCAGAACCGTTTCATCGCCGAGATGGCCTGCGGTTACTATAACGACTGAATCGCGTTTGGAAATCGGGAGAGACGCGGCGAGTTCCGGATAGTCGCCTGTAATGTATTCGGCAGCCTCGGGAATGTTATCGGCACAAGCCATTTCCGGGCGGTCATCCACAGCGACAACGAACCATCCGGCGACGGACGCCACTTTCGCAATCTCTCTGCCGACATGTCCCGCGCCGAAAAGCCACAGTTTCGGTTTCGGGTTGACCGGCTCGAAATACATAATGGCTTTGCCGCCGCACTCTGCGGCAAGAGGTCCGTCCACACCCATATTGTATTCGACAAGTCCTTTTTCGCCGCTGTTATAGCGCTTCAACGCTTCTTTGGCGGCTTCGGCTTCGAGTGCACCGCCGCCGACCGTTCCGATTGTTTTCCCGCCGGGAAGAACCGCCATTTTCGCCCCGGGACGCGCGGGTGTCGAACCTTCGACCTCCACGACCAGAACCAGGACTCCGCCGGGGCGAAGGATTTCAGAAATCTCCGTCCATTCGAGAGCGCTCACCGTTTCTCCTTTATTTTTTTTGAGGCCAGCAGAACGGCTTCGATAATCTTCGTATAACCGGTGCAGCGGCACAGATTGCCGGATAATGCCGCACGGATTTCGCTTTCCGTCGGTTCCGGATTTGAACGCAAAAGGGCGGTCGAAGCGACTATGAAACCGGGAGAGCAGAATCCGCACTGGATTGCTCCGGACTCACAGAAGGCGTCGATAAGAGCTTTACCGATTTCGGTTTCACGAAGGCCTTCGATTGTCTCCACGGAGCGGCTGTCGACCTGAAAAGCGGGGACGAGACAGGAATTTACCAGAGCACCGTCCAACAGGACCGAACACGCGCCGCATTCGCCCTCGCCGCAGCCTTCTTTGGTGCCGGTCAGGTCGAGGTTTTCCCGAAGAATATCCAGCAGTCTCGCGCTGGGGTCTATTTCCATATTCACAGGATGGCCGTTGATGGTAAATTCAATCCTCATTATCGAGGCCTTTCAATTCTGGCCACACCTTTTCGGGTGTAAACGGCTGTTCACGAAATCGAATTTTCACGGCGTCGAAAATCGCGTTTGCGATTGCCGGGGCTATCCCCATAAGAGGTTGCTCGCCGAAACCTTTCGCGCCGAATGGGCCTTTATCGTAGGCGGATTCGACGATTATCGGTTCTATCGTTGGCGCGTCCTCGGTTGTCGGGATATAATAGAACGAGAGCTTCGGATTGAGTGGTATGCCGTTTTCGTCGATTATGTATTCCTCGGTCAAGCCGTAGCCCATTCCCTGAACGGACCCGCCTTCTATCTGGCCCTCGACCAGAGTCGGGTTTATAGCTTTTCCGATGTCGTGAGCGGCCCAGAGTTTTTCGAGACGGACCTCGCCGGTGCGTGTATCCACGGCGACTTGAGCTATATTAGCACACCATGAATAGACGACATAGGCGTCCCCCTGTCCGGTTTCGGGATTCCAGCTAGTCGGAGGACTCGAGTCGTGCGCGACTACTGTTAATTCGGCCTTCTTATCGAAAGCGATAGCGGCCAATTCGTTCCAGGGTATAGTAATATCGGGATTATCGGTTCTAATAGCTTTGCCGGCGGCGATATTAACTATTCTGTCCTTGGTTCCCCATTCGGCTGCGGCAACTTTTGCAAGATTTCTCTTAAGGTGCGTGCAAGCCTGAAGCAGGGCGCGACCGCTCATAGTCGTTGCGCGCGAGGCCACTGTGGGACCGCTATCTGGAACACGGCTCGTATCGACCGGAAGACAGGAAACTTTCTCGAACGGTATTCCGAAAGCCTCCGCTACGATTTGTCCCAGGACGGTGCGCATACCCTGCCCCATCTCGGTGGTTCCGACCGCGAACTGGACGCTGCCGTCTGGTTGTATGCTGACATAAGCCCCGGTGCGAGCGAGTTTTGTGCCTCCGGCGCCGAGTCCCATACCGTAAAAAATTGTCGATATACCGAGCCCGCGTTTAACCGGGCTATCTTCGGAGTGGAGTTTTTTGCGAAGATTAATGAAATCGCTGGCTTGAACAGCCCTTTCAAGACATTCTTCAAGGCCGCAGGAGGAACGTATTTTCTGGCCGGTTACGGTTTTATCGCCCTTTTTCAAAATATTTATCCTGCGAAATTCTACCGGGTCGATATCGAGTTTATAGGCGAGTTCATCGATAGCCGATTCTATCGCGAAAAGGGTTTGCGGGCTGCCGAATCCACGATATGCGCCGCACGGAACCTTGTTCGTCGCGACCGCGCGAGCATCGATTTTTACCGCGGGAATTCGATACGGTCCGCAGGCGTGAACAGTCCCTCGCCAGAGAACTACGGAGCTTAAGGTAGCGTAAGCCCCGGCATCGAATAGGATATCGACCTCGGCTGCGACGAGTTTCCCTTTCTTATCGGCTCCGAGTTTTATATGCGTTCTGCTCGGATGTCGTTTGCTCATAGAAATAATATCTTCGGAGCGGTCGAGAATGAGCTTTACAGGACGGTTTGCTTTAAGCGCGAGAACCGCAGCCCAACCTGCTACGAGCGACGGAACATCCTCCTTGCCGCCGAACGCGCCTCCGGTAGTAGTCTGGATTATGCGGACTTTCGATTGCGGCAAACCGCAGACCGTTGCCACAGCGCCGTGAACATAAAACGGGCATTGCATCGAACCGTATATATCGATTCCGCCCTCCTGAGTGGGGACGGCGAGCATACCTTGTGTTTCGAGATAGGCGTGTTCCTGATAGGTTGTGCGGTAGGTTCGTTCGATAACGATATCGGCTTTGCCAAAGGCGACGTCAGTTTTACCACGTCTGATTTTATGGTGCGCGAAGATGTTGTCCTTGCCAGAGAGCCTTGGAGAATCGGGGTCGGCGTATTTTTCGGGGTCGGTGAGAGGAGGCAGTTGCTCTATTTGCAGGTTCATCGCTTCGAGAGCGTCCTCGACGGCACTTCTCGATTCGGCCGCTACGAGGGCTATCGGTTCCCCGGTGTATTTAACCTCGCCATTCGCGAGTAACGGCATATCGTCGATAACGATGTGGCAGATATTTCCCCCGGGGATATCTTCCGCGGTAACGACAGCGCGGACACCCGCGATTTTTCGGGCGGAATCGATATCGAGATTCGTAATTCTCCCACGAGCAACAGGAGAATGGAGAACCCTGCCGACAAGCATTCCGGGCATCGACATATCGGCGACGTATTTCGCCGAACCGTCGGCTTTAGCTCTCGCGTCGACTCGAATTACTCTTTTTCCGACAGCCATCTATTCTCCGGGAAAAGGCCCGATATATTTCTCGTAATCTTCGGGCGTATTAATATCGATTGCGATTCCGGGGTCGTCGACTGGAACGAAACGCCTTCTGTCGGGATTCGCGCGAACAACGTGTCTTGCCCCGATATCGAGCGGTGCGTCGGCAAGTTCCTCGAATAAAATCCGAGGGAAAATGACAGGGTGACCCCCTCGACCTTTATAAACCGGCGAGATAATGCATCCGGGGAAACGATAGTGTTCTTCGATGAGGGCGCGAAATGTCGACGTCTCGACAAGCGGGTAATCCACGTGCGCGATAAGCGCGCCGGTATGATACTCTTTCGCGCCGGCGATTCCCACAAGTATCGAGGATAGCATATCGTTCTCGGGGTCAGGGTTAATCACGACCTCCATATTCCGGGGAATATACGGGAGGACCTTCTCGCGGTGATACCCGACGACAACCTTGATTTCGAGTAGTCCGGCGATTCGCATTTTATCCGCTATCCGCTGCAGAAAATTCCCCCCATCTATATGCAAGAGGGCTTTTGGTCGGTCACCCATTCTTTCGCCTGAACCAGCCGCCAGTATCAATCCGAATATATGTTTATCTGATTGCTGTTCCATATACAGGGTTCGTTGGAATACTTTTTATATAATAATAATCTTAGGATGGAATGTCAATATCGGTATTAAAGGTATTTCCACGAAAAAAAAATCGAGCGATATATGGGTAAATAGGTAAACCGGTGATTAGTTTACCATACTGGAATACGAATGACTCATGACTCTGGGTATATACCAACCTGAACATATTAGACCAAAGGCTGGCGCGAGAGAAGTGTCTTTGTTGGGTTAGGAGTCCGTGCGCCCGAAGGGCTTTGCACGGAGCGTGACAGCAGCGTTTCTACGACAGAGAAAACGGTTACTTGATTCGTATCCTGTAACTAATATACATCGTAACGATGGCGATTACTATCGGACTGGGCATCCAGCCAAAATAGATTTTCGGGATATCGAAGAATTTTATTAGTGCTCTGAAAAGAACAAAAACGACAAACCCGAATATGCCTCCGAGCATACCGTCGTAACTGGCGCGATAAAATATCGCAATTTGACGTTCGTCGCCGTTGCGTTTTACTTTCCGAAGCTCGAGTGCTAACCAGATAAAAATGATAAAAAGCACCAGCGCGTATATAACGAGGTATATATTGATAGCTTCCATAATTCTCTCCGGCAGTATTCTTACGGGGTATTATTGGTTATTTGAAAATAACGGCTTATAAAAAATGCCTTTTATTTTCCATTTTCCTCTTCGAATTCAAAAAGCTCGTCCACAGTCATCCCAAGAACCCGCGCTATTTTCAACGCCAATTCGACACTCGGCGTATAGCGGTATTTTTCTATAGAGATAATCGTCTGGCGGGTGCAACCGACCGCTTCCGCAAGTTGTTCCTGTGTCATATCGAGGCGCGCCCGATGCATCTTTATCCAGTTGCGTAGCTTCTCGCTCATCGTAATTAAAAACCCCCATAAAAAACGATAAGGACTTAATACAAAATGTCAAGTTATTTTTACATCCCATTAGAATAACTTCTCTCATTGTTCCGCTGAAGGCTGTCACGCTCCGTGCTACGCCCTCATAAGGTTAATTGAAAACATTAATATCGGGCGCACGGATTCCCTGCGCCACAAAGACACCACTCTCGTGCCAGCCGCTATTTTCATTAACGGCCTTTTCTGTCGTTTCGGTTAATTTCGATACCGAATTTAGCTTTAGGCTTGCGGCAGGTTTTTTATTCAGTTATAATAAATAATAGTAGTATTTGAATCTTGAAAGGATTGTTTATGAAAAGGGTAACAATACTGGGCTCGGCGGGTTCGATAGGTCGACAAACGCTGGATGTTATTTCTCGTATGCGGGATGAGTTTTCGGTTTATGGGCTTGCTACATTAAATGAGGTGGAGGTTTTAGTCAGGCAAATCGAGGATTTTAGGCCCGATGTTGTCGCGATAGGCGATAAGAGTATATCGAACGAACTCCGTGAGGCACTAAGGGAGAATACACCGGAGATACTGTCGGGAGACGAAGGCGTTATTGAGCTGGCCTCGCGGGAAAACGCCGATATAGTTGTAAATGCGATAGTCGGTGCCGCGGCTTTGAAACCGAGTCTCGCTGCGATACGCCCCGGAACACGGCTTTGCAGTGCGAATAAGGAGTCGCTGGTTATCGCGGGGCATCTGATTATGCCGAGAGTCGCCGAGGTCGGCGCGGAACTTATACCGATAGATAGCGAACACTCGGCGCTGCTTCAAGCCTCCCTTGCGGGAAGATACGACGAAATTAAACGGCTTATTCTAACAGCTTCGGGCGGGCCTTTTCACGGGAAAAATATCGATTTCGAGACCGTTACGGTCAACGACGCCCTGAAACACCCGAATTGGGCTATGGGCGCAAAAATCACCGTCGATTCTGCGACAATGATGAATAAAGGACTGGAGGTTATCGAAGCACATTGGCTTTTCGATATACCGTCCGACCGGATAGATGTGCTTGTCCATCCGGAAAGCATAATTCATAGCATAGTCGAATTTGTGGACGGCTCGCAGATAGCTCAGGCGGGTTTACCGGATATGCGTCTTCCGATACAATATGCTTTGACCTATCCCGACCGTTTACCGGGCGCGGTGCCGTCGCTTAATCTAGCCGAGGTCGGCCAACTGAATTTCTCGGAGCCGGATTATCGACGTTTTCCCTGTCTGCTGATTGCGTATGATGCTCTCGATGCCGGCGGTAGCGCGCCGTGTGCAATGAACGCCGCAAACGAAGCAGCGGTGCGGCTTTTTCTCGAAGGCCAAATATCTTTCGCCGAGATACCACGTCTTTTGAACCGCGCGCTGACAAAACACGCCGTTATCCCCAAACCCACTATCGACGATATTTTGGCGATAAATAAAGAGGTTTTCGAGGAAACCGTCCGGTCGGTTGAATGAATTTTTTGCCGAATTCGGCGATAAAATATGGTATTAGTTATAATAAAATATAAATAAGTAAATGAAATAATCGATAAGATTTATAGGTGTTCTAAACATCATAACTTATTGAGGAACAAATTATTAGAAACTTACCAACAATCGATATGGGTATCATTTTTTGAAAAAACGCGTCAACACTAAAGTTCGACGATTGTGATAATATTCACACAAACTTTTTTTGTTCGTTATCCCCTTGAAGTTCAGACAGATAGGTGCGGAAATGCCGATGTTGATAACTTTTCTCGAAAAAAATTCTTGTTTTCTTTCGTAATATAAATATATTAACCTATGCCTTCGGGAAGGTGCTTAAGGCATCTTTGAAAATGGGAACACGAGAAAAGGTTCTTCGGGACCTTTTTAAGGAACCCAAGCCAAAGGTCGCTCGTGGGAGCTGCCCACCGGCGGCATTGAAAACGGACTAAGGAACCCAGTGCCACAGGGCGGCGTGTAGAAACGCCGCAATCGGTCGACGACGGTTTCGAACCCCTCGCGGGTGCGCAAAGGGATACCCGATGCGCAAGCAAAATCGAAACAGGAGAAAACCGAGCCCCAAGGTGGACCCGGAATATTCCGCTCGATATAGCGCACTAAAAACGCGCTGGAAACATCGGAAATCGACGGGAACGCTGTAGCCTTCGGGCTGTCTATCGGGAGAAAAACCCGCGGTGAAAAAGCGGAAACGGAGATTCTGAAATATCGAAAGGACCCGACACCCGTGCCTTCGGGCACTACGCGAGAAACGCGCCCTTCGGGGTCGTTCGAGGGTAACCTCGAACGGGCAACGCGAGTTTTTCACGGAAAATGTCGCCGGGAAGGCGCCAACGCGGCATTTCGGATATAACGTCTTTCGCGCCCTTCGGGGTTCGTTATCGGGAACGGTAACGAGGTAACGCAGAAAACGTAAAATCCGACCGAACATTCGAAACGAGTTCCGCCTCCTTTAGGGGAGAGAAACCGCCGAAAGGCGGTCGAGGCAACGCGGAATACTCGTAAACCGAGTAATCGGAAGCCGCAAAGTTTCACGGTTAACACGCCCTTCGGGGTCGAGTCGACGAAAGAACTCTCGGGCAACGCGAAAAACCGTAAGAAATAAGCGCTTCCCTGTTCCGAACACGGTAAACGCGCCTTCGGGTGAAGCTGTCTAAAGGCAGTTTCGGAAACGCGAGAAACCGTAAGCTCGGTAGGTCTAACGCAAGGCACGGATGACGCGCCCTTCGGGGTCGAGTCGACGAAAGAACACTCGGGCAACGCGAAAACTCGAAAGCCAAACGGCGGAAACCTGAAAAGCAGGCGGAGCAAGCGCCTTCGGGTCGGCCGATAGGAATATCGACCGGTTAAAGCTAAACTCCGAACCGCAATTCTGAAAATTCCGGGCGCAAACCGGGAACCGGTCGGGAATCGAATCGGGTCGAAATATACTCGACAAGATAACCGAATAGGCCGGCAAGCGAAAAAATCCGCAAACGGCAACGCATTATACAGAATGCGTTTGCAAGCCGGGGTTACGAAGGAACCGAGCCCTTCGGGGCCTGCGGAGAAATACCGCAGGGGAAACCTCGGAACACGTAGAAACCCGGACCGCTGAAGGATTGTCGGAAATCAAACCCCTTCAATCCGGTATATGGCCGAAAAATCCTGCCCACGAGCATTAGAGGGTCGTCTTCGGACGACCCTCTTTTTTTATCGCGCGGATTATAAGGATTGTAAGGATTATAGAAGTAAAAAGAGCGATAGAATAAGAATTTCCCGGAAGCAGGCCATACAAAGAGTAGTTACCCGAAAAAGTGTGGATTACTGGAATTCGCGATTCGTAGATGATAACTCACAACCTCGGTTGCGGGAGTAGAGATACGACTGCAAATTCAAGGCTGGCGCGGGTGTGGAGTGGTGTCCCGGTAGGGGTTTTTGCGTTCGGAAATAATATATTCCATAACCTTACCGAACATTGCAAAAACCGTGACAGCCCGGTTTCCGCTAAGCCAATTAGGAATTCTCGTAGTAGATTGCGTTACACGATATGTTTCGTAAATCATAAGGAAACCTTCATAAAAAACCACTAATTATCCGGCAAAAGGCCGATGGTCTCCTTCGCGGTCAAAATCCGCGCCACGGCTTCTTCGAGACGTTTCCGCGGAATGATGCCGTCACAAACCGCGTTTTCAATTCCTGCAACTACCGCGTGCGCCTCTTCGGGATTCCCAATAATAAACGCATCCGCTCCGGCGATGATACTATATATTGCGGCGTTTACAGGATTATCGCCGGCAGCTTTCCACGTGATATCGTCGGAAATAGCTATACCCGAGAAGCCGAGAGAATCTCTTAAGACGCCGTAAAAAAAAGGTGAATATGGGACAGGCAGCGAATCGATGCCCGGATAAATAAAGTGCCCCATTATGCAGGCCGCGACACCCGCTACCGCGGCGGAACCGAATGGCACAAGCTCTCTTCCGCGAAGGACGTCGTAGCTCTGTGCAACCACTGCGATAGGCTCGTCGCGATTTTCAGGCGGGTTATGCCCGGGGAAATGTCTTGCCGCACACAAAACGCCCGCGGATTGTATGCCC
>QNEE01000009.1 GCA_003645085.1 bacterium
ATTATGAATAGGTCTGTGGCAAATCGCACGCAGGACGAATCGTTACAGCGCAGTAGGACGAAAGGGAAAAAAGGGCTCAACAACCGGGGCAACCGATGCCCAAACAGAGTCAAATGGAGCGTCCCGAGGATGTCGCCGAGGGCATCTATGCCAATTTCGCAGTAATAACCCATTCGCCGAGCGAGTTCGTTATCGATTTCGCGCGGATGGTTCCCGGAGCGCCGAAAGCCAAAGTCCAGGGGCGAATAATTATGACCCCGATGAACGCCAAGATGCTCTTAAAGGCCCTCGAAGACAATATCAAGAAATTCGAGGACAAATTCGGCGAGATAAAAACCCCGGACAAGATGCCCGAAGCCAAAGGCACTATCGGTTTCGGCGCAAACGAAGAAGAGAAGAAATAACGCAGATGCTACGACAATAGATTTCATATCGGGTCGGTCTCGAGCCCTATCCCGCGAACTAACAGGACTATGATAAATTATGACACACCGGTCGATGTCCTCCTCGACGAATACCCCGAATCCAATAAGTGGCTTATGAAACGTCGTATTCATTGCACCGAGTGCGGCGAGCCGGTCTGGGGAACGATTGGCGAGTTAATAAAATCGAAAGGTATGGACACGGAAGAGCTTCTCGCGGAGTTGAACGAGTATTTAAAAACCTGTGGATACCGATAATTTCCCGCCTGTGAAACGGGAGATTAAAAAAACCGCCCCCGATTGCCGGGGACGGTTCGTTTTAGAACACCTACACGACCTTTATTATTTTTTCCCACCCAGGACAATCGTAATATCCGCGTTCCCCATATCCCAGCGGGCAAGATAAATATACTGCGCTCCCGGTATATTCAGAGCGAGATTATAAGCGAATTCGTTGTATTCCGGCCGATAATAAATTTTCCCGTGCGGTAGGTTCTTCTCGTGCTTCGTGTTACCGACAAAGATTACGTTCAATCCGTTCGCCCTAAGCTCCTCGGCGACCTGCGCCGCCCAGCCTTTACGGGATGTCGAGTTTAGAACCTGTATTCTCGGGCGTTCTCCAGTAATGCCCGGCGACGTTATATCTACACCTTTTCTTACCGAAACTCCTTTGGATTTATCGGGAATGTCGTATTCCTCGATACCCATATCCGGGTCGAGGCGATAAATATCGAACCCCGTGTATTCGAAATTATCTCTATCGGAATGGAAAAAGATATAATCGCGGTAGCGGTCTCCCTCGTCCACATAATCCCAGCAGGGCGCGAGGTCGCTGAACGAGCGGCTGAAAGTTTTCTGTATCTTCGCACCGCCGTCGACGCTAATCACCCAGATATTCCAGTAATCCTGGTCTCTCGCTGTCGCGGTTCCATAAGAACCTTTTGAAAAAGCTATCCACCTGCCGTCCGGCGACCAGCACGGGTCTATATCGGCCGTCGTTTCCGTGGTAAGCTGCGTTTTGTTGCTTCCGTTTATATCCATAACCCAGATGTCCCAGTTGCCGGCTTCCCAGCTCGAATATACTATCGACTTGCCATCAGGTGAAACCTGCGGGTCGAAACCCGTTCCCAGTTCGGTCAGACGCGCACCGTCGGCATCGATACGGTATATCCGCGAATACGAATAGGAATACCGCGCGTCGTCATAAGGCCCGATTCCGGGGTGTTCCGGCATAGCGTCATACCAAGAGCTTCGCTTAGAACCCGCAAAATCGTCAGCTGCGGAGAACACGATAAATTTCCCGTCCGGGCTGACATCACCGGAAAAATCGTATGTTCCAAGCCAGGACAGCTTTTGCGTTCCGCTCAGACCTGTTGCCGATTTCGCCCAGATGCTCGGATATCCCGGTCGTTCACTTGTAAATAGAATACGTTCACCGTCGGGATACCATGCTGGATAGTAATCGTCTGCAGTGCTGTTGGTTACACGCTGATAACCCGTTCCGCCGTGCGTGCTTACAAGCCAGACGTTATATGCGCCGCCCGTGAGGTCGCGGACAGAGCCTCTAAACTCGTCGTATGGCTCCCAGCTATCGAAAGCCAACGATTTTCCGTCGGGAGAGATATCCGGATTACAATCGTGAGAAGGCCGATTCGTTATTTTAACCAGAGCCGCGATTTCCTCCGCATTCGGATACTGAAAATCCTTCGAGACAGAAGACACTGCCGTCTCGCTAGCATCGCGATATTGCGGTGGACCACAGGTTCCCGCTATCATCGGTATTACGACTATTCCGGCTATTAAAAACCTTAAAAAGCGCCTTTTCATCAGCGCCTCCTTTCACCTTTTCGATGCTACCAAGAATATCGAATCCGTAAAAGAAAATACCTATCCGACATAGGATTGTCAAGCCTATTTTCAAAAAAGTTTAAGTGGTGAATTATAATATATTGCCTTACAATATGTTACGAAAAATAAAGTGTGATAAGAAATTCTGAATAATTCTTTTATCTTATTATATTACAATGAGTAAGATGATATTATTTAAAGTAATATCTTATGTCAGCGCGCAGAAAAAACAAAATCTACATTAAACGATTTTTATAAGTCCTTGTTAATCATTATCTTACGATTATATACTTCCGGTATAGGACCGTGCTCCCCACGCCCGCGAATCGCGCGTATCGCCGCGTGATGGCCTTCGGCGGTTGTATTAAACCAGTGCGTCCCATCCCGATTTGAAACGAAATACAGATAATCGCTGGAATCCGGCCACAAAGCCGCATAAATAGCGCTTTTCCCGGGATTGCAAATCGCGCCGGGAGGCAGGCCGGCGAACCTATAGCTGTTATATGGGCTACTCGACGTGTCTAAATCCTCATTCGTTAACGGCCGGTCGAAACTGCGAAGGCCGTATATTACCGTCGGGTCGGCCTGCAAAAGCATCCCTAGCCGTAACCGATTATGATAGACGCTCGATATTATCCTTTGTTCCCACACAACGTGCGCTTCGGCTTCGATAATACTCGCCAGCGATACGACCTCGTTCAAATCCATATCCAGTTCGCGGGCGCGCCGAACCATACTATCGACCCAGATAGACCTGAAATGCGCGAACATCCGGGCGATAAGTTCTCTCGCCGATATATCCTCCGGCAACTTATAGGTCTCCGGAAAAAGATAGCCCTCGCAACTCGGCGCAGAAATTCCGAGCGAATCGAGGAAAGACCTGTCGAAACAAACCGTCAACAGTAACTCCTGTGAAATTCCGAGACTATCGGCGGCAAGGTTTGCGACCTGGAAAACGGTAAGACCCTCGGGGAAGGTTACGGTTATATCGAACGAGCCACCGACCGTAAGCGCTTTCACCAGACCTATCGGCGACAGCGGCTCACGGAAAACGTATTTGCCTGCACGGAGTTTCCTGTCAAGACCCGTCAAACGCGCCGCAAGCGTAAAATGCCATCTGTTTTCTACTAGACCGGCTTCGTCGAATATCTCCGCCATCTCGCCGAGGCTGGCACCGCGCGGCACAGTAACCTCCAGCGGTTTCTCGAAATCGAGAGAGGTTGGAACGCTGAACATCTGCATAGCTACCAGAGCGACAATTGTCAGCACTCCGAGCAGGACAATCAATATCGACGACGCCAGTTTCCGTGTGGAGTTATTCACTTTTATCGCGGTGTTAAGTATATAATGCACAACAAGAAAAAAGCCCAGCAGTAAAGCGCTGCCGGCCATTGTAAAAAAAGCGAATATCCTATCGAACATATCGACCCAGATAGGTTTGTAGAATTAGGGACGCCGCTACCGCGTCCACCGCGGCTTTATCTCTGCTCGGTTTTTTGCCGGTCTCGCGGATAGCTGCTTCTGCTTCTTTGCTCGAGTATCGTTCATCCACGAGAACGATTTTGACATCGGACAACGCCTGCCGGAGCCTTTCGGCGAAATTCCCTACTTCGCGCGACATCTCGCTATCGTCTCCGGACGGATAAATCGGATGACCGACAACCACTGTCTCCACGTGTTTCTCAAGAGCGATGGCTTTTAGATGCCCGATTAACTCGTCTAAATCGTCCCATTCGATTGCGCCGAACGGCTGTGCGATTATACCTTCCGGGTCGGAAATCGCAAGACCGACACGCTTTTTTCCAAAATCTATTCCGAGACAACGCGGCATTGTTTCGAAGAAGTTGCAAAGTCTGCAAACCGACAGCGTCCGTTTAACCGACAACGGGCAACCCGTCGGGTCGCTACTGTAAACCCCATTATAATCCTCTGTTCAGGACTTCGGTAATAAACTCGTGCGTGTCTTCGGCGGCTTTGTTCCAGGTGAATTTCGCGGCCCATTCGGCGGCGGCGGCGCCCATTTTATCGCGCAGCTCTTTCGATTCGAGTAGTATCGAAACTTTATCCGCGAGCGAACGGGCATCGCCGAACGGGAATAAAAAGCCTGTCTGCTTGTCGATAATAGATTCGCGAAGTCCCGGGGCATCGGAGACTACCACCGGCGTGCCGCAAGCTTGAGCCTCCATTCCTACAATCCCCCATCCTTCTTTGGGACTAGTGTTCACAGCAACCCATGCGCGTCGGAGGTATTCCACCTTTTGTTCCTCGGAAACGAACCCGGCAAAATGGACTATCTCATCGGATAACGACAGTTCGTCGGCGAGTTTGCGTAGCGCCGGAAGCCCGTCGCCGGAGCCGATTATCACCAGTCTCGTTCCGGGGACACGTTCGCGGATAGCATGCATCGCGCGGATAAGGACATCGACACGTTTGTAAGCCTTAATTCGTCCGAGATAAACGATGGTCGGTCTTTCGTATTCGGCGATGTTCTCGTCCGGGTGAAAGGTCTCGGTGTATATTCCGTTATAGATTATGCGTATATTTTTCTCATCCACGCCGGCGGCGATAAGGTCGTCCGCGGTCGATTGCGACACCGAAATAATGGGCAACCGACTGCCAGCATAGAGTCTTAGCGCGCGCCACTCTCCCCACTGGACGTAAAGCGGGAACGGAAACAAATACCACGGAAACTCGCCCCATATAGTCTCTCCGAAAAAATGATGCACCTGAACGATAACCGGGACTTTCGCCCATTTCGCGGCCAGAAACGGCATCTTGTTCATATCCTCGATAACGAGGTCGAAACTTTCGCCGGACGCGAGCAGCCTGCGATATTCGCGCTTCACGCGTTTATCAAATGTATTCCGATTCCCCTGGCTGCGAATCACTCTGATGCCGTCGAGCATTTCTTCATCACGGGCACCGGGATAGGTCGCGCAAAGCAGCGTAATTTCATAATCCTCGCGGCGGGCGAGACGACCGTAAATCTCGTGCAGATGAACCTCCGCACCGCCGAAAAACGGGTTCGTCCGGTCCTGCCAGTTGATAATCAGGATTTTGCGTTTCATTTTCGACAAATGTTAGCAGTATATATCAATCGACGACAAGCACAAAGCCTTATTCTCCGTTATTCCGGGACAACCGGTTCGTCGGCGACAGGACCGGTCTCTATCTGCCGACCCGTCGGTAACGCTTGTCCGCCGCCTATATCCTCGTGCGAAAGAGGCGCGGTTTCTTCACCTTTCGGGATAACTTGCATCTGTGGTTGCTGCTTGATTTGATTCATATATCTGCGCAACTGCTCGTTTTCCGGGTGTTTTTCGAGCCATTTCTCTATCTCGATGTTCATTTCTTCCGTCTTATTGGAGGCGTAATAATATCCCAGCATAGCCGTAAACAGGTTCTCGTCGTCGGGATTGAGTCTACGTCCCTTTTTTATAATTCCCAACGCACGGTCGGGATTACCTTTCTGGTAACAAACATCGGCGAAAACGCGAATAAGCCTTATGTTGTGCGGGTCCTGTTTCAGGACCACCTCGTAAAGGCTATCTAGCTCCTCCCATTTACCCTGTCCGGCGTAAATATCCGCGGAGAACATTGCCACACGCCAATCATAGGGCAGTATCTCCAGCGCTCTTTCCATAACCTCGCGCGATTCGCTTTCCCTTCCTCTCGTATGCAACTCCAGAGCGAGGGTCATAAACGCCGTCGTATAATTCTGCAGGAGCTTCAAGGAATTATCGTCTTTGTCTATTGTCGAGTCGTTAAGCCCGCGGAACTTGTAGACGTTGAACAGGTAGTTCTTCATAATATCGGGTTCGACTTGCCTCTCCCCCTTTTTACCTGTGAGACGATAGGCCAGGCCCTCCATTCTCAGATACGAGGCATAATTCAGCTTGTTCTCGGGAGACACAGTAACAGCGAAATAGATTGGCGGGTCGAAAACATAGGTCGTATCCGCCGACCGGCCGGTAGAATCCGGCTCGGGGTATTGCTCGATTTTCGCAGTAGTTTTAGTGTGGTCGATAAGATGCCTGACCATAATATCCTGAACGCGAACTATCTGGTTGTCTCTGGTTCGATACGGGCGAAGCAGGTCTATCTGGTCGTCGGTAAACGCGATTGGAACGAAATCGTGGCCGAATTGATTAACCTTCTCTGAAACCTCGAAAGACACCAATTCTATCCCGCGTGCGTTAAGTTTACGTCCAAGGTCGAATTCATCCTCGGCCTCGAGTTTTCCCTCTACTATCCTGCCGGTGGAGGTCTTTCCTGTGTATTTATAATAGGTTCTGGTCTTGAGCTGTTTGATATACCAATTCGTGTTCAATAACGATAGATTCGCAATACAAACGTCCGACCGGATATTTTTCACGACCTGCAAAAACCAGAGCGGAAACGTATCGTTATCGCCGTTTGTGAACAAGACGCTGTTTTTGTCGCAGGAGTTGAGTATATTATAGGCATAATCGTGGGGAATATAGTTCCTGCTCCTATCGTGGGTGAACCAATTAGCTTTCAAAGGCACCACCGGCAGAAGTGTCATAATAAAAACCAGAACGAGGGTAATAACCCCGGGCAAACGTGCCTGTCTTCTGAGTTTGTTGAACAGGGCGAGTATCGCCGCAATCCCGACACCTATCCAACCGGAAAACAGCATATACCCGGGCGTGAAGAAATAGTCCCGGTCGCGGACCTCGAGTTTGATTCCCTGAGTGCCGTCGGAGAAATTTATATATATTACAAGCCCGAGAGTAGCCACGAGCAAACAAAGGAACAACAGCAGCCAGAACTGTTTGTGTTTTCCGACGAACATAAAAATGCCAAAAAGGGCGACGGCGAACGGTATAAGCCCTCGCAGGCTGACCAGCGGCGACGACCACTGCCTCATAAAGAAGCCCCAGAAACCCATTCGAGGATGGACGCCGAGCTGGTTCTTCCACTGGCCTTTACGCTTGAACATAAGCTCCCACATAGATTCCTGGCCGTATTGTTTCCTATCCATATAATCGGAGAAAGACTCGATTGTTTCGGGGTCGTTTTCGTCGATAAGCGGGTCCTGGGCGGAACGGATTAACGTATAGGTGCAAATCCCGAAAGCGAGCGCCGCCAGAAGCAATGTTATAAACGATAACCCCAGGCTTCGCGCTACCCACCTTGAAGCCCTGCTTCTCTTTTTTGCCGGTGCGCTAAGATGAGCTATTATTGTCCCGATTAGCGAGAACGAAAGCCCCAGAGCCATACACCACAGGAATATACTAAACGTCGTTGCGACGCTAAATAGCACTATCCAGGTCAACCAGAAGAACGGGTCTTTGCGCTTTTCGGGACTACTGAAAATCACAAATAAGAATACTGCGGGCAGGATTATCATTACGGTCAGATGGATAGCGATACCGAGATATAAAATATAGGGTATAAAAACCAGATAGCGGTCGCTATCGGGTTTCTCGCGTCTCTCATACCACATCATAGCGATATATATAACGGCGTTGGTGATAAGCATCGCTGGGCCGTAGACCTCCGCTTCGACGGCGTTGTTCCAGTATGTATATGCGAACGCCGCCAACAACGCCCCGACGAATCCGGAAACGAGAGTAATTCCATAATCGGAAGCCTTATTCAACCGATAAAAGAATTTCTCGGCGGCCTTAGTAACGATAAGGAATAGAACCCCGATAGCGAGTGCGTTGAATAGGCCGCTCATCAGGTTCAATTTATGGGCGACGGTAAGCTCTTCGAGCCCCCATAGCGGCGCGATAAAATCGAGCGGAAGCATAGAAACCAACCGACCTATTAAAAGAAAAAGTGGCGCTCCTGGTGGATGCGGCACGCTGAGGCTGTAACTACATGCGATAAACTCGCCGCAATCCCAGAAAGGCACTGTCGGTTGTGCAGTTTCTGCATAAACAATCATAGCGATAAGCGCAATCAGCGCGGCATACCACCGGCGCATTACCCGGTAGCCGGACTCGGAGATATAAAATTTTTCGCCCGGCGGGATTTCTTTTGTTTTAAACAGTGCGATAAACGAAACGAAGGGCGCTATCGCTCCTATGAAAAACCAGTTCAGCGCGCTTTGGTTACGGGAATTGGCGACGATAGCGGTAATAATACCGGACAATATCGCTGCGGCAAGCCATACGGCGCCGTGAATTAGTATTATTTGGTCGACGTGGGGCATTGTGTCTCCTTAACGCATTTTATTATTTAAACAAAAACCTCTTAAAACCCTCGATACAACCTCGATGCCAGCTTTTCGGGAAGGCCGGCATCGCGAATTAGATTCGCGGCGGTATCGATATCGTATTCGACCCGCCTTATATAAACGGCTTTTTTCTCGCTATCGAATATCGAGTAACATGCTCGCGGGTCGCCGTCGCGCGGCTGACCGACACTGCCGACATTTATTATATACCTTCTCCCCTCTTCGAGCTTCAGCGGTTTTTCGGTATCCGGCGGAATTCTTTCATAAGCGTTCGTCCATACCACAGGAACGTGGCTGTGCCCTATAAAACAAATCGGCTCGGAAAAATACGCGAACTGGGCACCTAATCGATTTGTGTAAAGTAAATAATCCCACTTTTCCGGAGCAACCGGCGTGCCGTGAACTATCATCGCGTTATCGAAATAGAGTTTCAGCGGCAGCTCCGCCAGAAAACGTTTTTCCTCGAAATCGAGGTTTTCTGATGTCCACAAAACGGCGGCTTTCGCCTCTTTATTGAAGAATCCGATATCCGTTTTGCCAACGGCAGCCCAATCGTGATTGCCCGCGACAGAGCCTCTACAAATTCGCTTTATCTCTGTTATACACTCGGACGGCTGAGCGCCGTAGCCGACGATATCGCCGACACAATATATTTCATCGACCTGTCGTTCTGCGATATCTTCGATAACCCTTTCGAGGGCCTGCAAATTCCCGTGTATGTCGCTAATCAGAGCGTATTTCATAAAAATGCAAAACCCGGAATCGAGGATTCGGAATTCCGTCTACCACCAAGAAGCCCAGACTAAGTCTCTTCATGTTTATCCCTTAAATTCAGCTCCCTGGTCTTATCGATATCCAGCCTCCGAAGGATACCGTCGAGTAACCCGTTGACAAAACGTGCCGAATCCGACGTTCCGAAGATTTTAGCCAATTCGATGCACTCGTTAATAGTGGTTTTCGGTGGAATATCCGGGAAGAACATCAACTCTGCGATTCCCATTCGGAGGATATTCCGGTCCACGGTAGCGATTCTATCCAGCGCCCAGTTTTGTGCGCGTTCCTCGATAATCGAATCGAGGTTTAATGTGTGTTTTATCGTTTTCTCGAGAAGGGAGTGGAAAAAGGCCAATGCGCTTTTGGGAACCTCGTGCATCTTAAGCGTATTTTCCGAGAGCTTATCGAGGTTTTCCTCACCACCGATTTCGCGGGCATAAAGCGCTTTCAGCACGGCGATTCTTGCTTCTCTTCGCGCACCCATTATCAGTTGACAGTCGGAACATGGAGATTAATAATCACTACAACCGCAATTCTGAAGAACATTAAAAAGAAAACTATTAGTTCCTTGCTAAAGATTCCCGTCGATTCGGTAATCGCTTATATTTTTATTTTTCCCGGGGAATCCGCCGAAGTTTTTATTCTCCGCTATTAGTTCCCGGTTCTTTTTTCGGCCTCCTGCGACGGCGTCTTTTCGGGATAGCCTCGACGAGATTAATCATCTCGAGCGCGTCGAGAGCGGCTGTAAATCCGCGGTTTCCAGCTTTCGTTCCGGAGCGCTCAATCGCCTGGTCGATAGTATCCGTGGTCAGGATACCGTAAATAATCGGAACGCCTGTTTCGAGGGCGACATTTGCGATACCTTTCGAGACCTCCGCGGACACGTATTCGAAATGCGGTGTATCCCCCCGGATAACCGCTCCGAGACATATAACGGCGTCGTATTTTTTCGACTCGGCCACTTTTTTCGCGACAAGCGGTATCTCGAAACTCCCCGGACACCAGTGGATAGTAACCGCTTTTTCCGAAAGCTTGTGGCGTTTCAGACAATCCAGAGCACCGTCGATAAGATGACCGACCACGAATTCGTTGAATCTACCGGCAACTATGGCTATTTTTGCCGTTTTTTTGACCGTATAAACTCCCTCAATCGTCGGCATTGTTTCTCCCCTTTTTTTGTTGTATCATTTCCGCTGCGGTATCAAATTCTATCATATGGCCCATGCGTTCTTTTTTTGTCCTAAGATATTCGATATTTTCAGGATTCGGTTCAGTATTTATAGGAATCCGTTCTATTACGGACAGACCGTAGCCCTCCAGTCCGATAATTTTGCGTGGGTTATTAGTTAGAAGCCTGATTGTGGATAATCCGAGGTCGACGAGAATCTGCGCGCCGACTCCGTAATCGCGAAGGTCGACCGGTAATCCGAGGCGGCAATTGGCATCGACGGTATCGAAACCGAGGTCCTGCAGATGGTAGGCCTGCAGCTTTTTGCTAATGCCGATTCCTCGGCCTTCCTGTCGCATATATAATAGAACGCCGGTGCCCTCTTTTTCAATCTGTTCCAATGCTGCTGCGAGCTGGTCGCCGCAGTCACAACGGAGGCTACCGAAAACGTCGCCGGTGAGACATTCGTCGTGGACTCGCACCAGAACATCGCCGGCACCCTCGACTTCGCCCTTAACGAGAGCGATATGAACCTGCCCGTCGAGAAGGGACTCGTAAAGGTGAATGGTAAATTCGCCGAATTTTGTCGGGAAACGCGCCGAGGTTACCCTTCTGACGAGTTTTTCGGTGCGGCGTCGATATTCGATAAGGTCCTGAATTGTGATTAACGGAAGTCCATATTCTTCGGCTATCTTAACGAGTAACGGCAACCGCGCCATAGTGCCGTCCTCGTCCATTATCTCGCAAAGGACTCCGACCGGGTATAATCCGGCTAATCTGCAAAGGTCCACCGTGGCTTCGGTATGGCCGGCCCTACGAAGAACTCCCCCGTCGCGCGCCATAAGCGGAAATATATGTCCCGGACGCGCGAATTCAGAAGGGCCGATAGAACTATCCGCCAGCGCTTTCAATGTCGCAGCGCGGTCGTGAGCCGATATTCCTGTCGTAGTTCCGCGGATATAATCCACGGTTACGGTGAATGGTGTGCCGTGAAGCGATGTGTTCCTTTCGACCATCATATCGAGCTCGAGCTGGTGTAATCGTTCGCGGGATGCGGGCGCACAGACCATTCCTCGGCCATGACGGGTGATGAAATTGACCAGTTCCGGAGTGGCTTTCTCGGCAGCAAAAACAAAATCCCCCTCGTTTTCGCGGTCCTCGTCGTCGACTACAATAATAACGCCCCCGTCTTTTATCTGCTCGACGGCTTCTTCGATTGTTGCAAGATTGTCTTTGTATTTACTTCGAGACATATCGATGCTTTATTATTTTTTCCACATACTTAGCGAGTATATCGAATTCCAGGTTTACGTGAACACCCGGTTTCAAATCACCGAGGGTCGTTCTTTCGAGCGTCTCCGGAACGAGGGCGACCTCGAATTGCCCACTTCTGAGTTTCGCGATAGTCAGGCTAACACCGTGGACCGCGATAGAGCCTTTCTCGACAATATACTTAGCGTATTGTGCGGGATAGGATACCGCCAGATTGGCATAGTCTCCGTTCTTTCTTATCCATAACGCTTTCCCCACGCAATCGATATGCCCCTGGACGATGTGCCCGCCGAGTCTATCAGATGCTTGGAGGGAGCGTTCGATATTAACGCTATCTCCGCACCGATATTTTCCCAGGGTTGTTCTTTCGAGCGTCTCGGGAGAAACGTCTGCGGCGAAACCGCTATTTCCAATCGCCGCAACCGTAAGGCAAACCCCGTCGACGGCTATGCTTTCACCTAAAATTAAAGCGGTATCGAACTCTGCCGCTATATCGAGCCTTTTCCCGCCACCCGCGGGAAGCGAGGCCTTTATAGTTCCTACATTATTTATTAAACCGGTGAACAACTCCCGTCTTATCCTTAAATTGTATATCGAATAATTAGTATAATAAAGTCCCGTTTTATCAATGTCAACATAAATCGATTTCTCGAATCTAATCGAAACTTGGGTTATGTATATATAATACTCTTTTTCTAAAAACGACAATAGATTCGACAAAAAACAGTGCTGTTACGATACGCGCTTAAGTTCCGTAACATATTAACGATTATCTCCGACAAACTCGTTCGAGCCGTAGCAAGTTATATTTATTATTCGCATTAATTACTATAATACGAACCTCGTAAAAAAAGCTTGACAAATATAAAAAAAGCGCTTTTTTATGTAAGGACTTTATTATTAAACCAAATATTGCTATTTGCAGGGTTTTGTTTTGTTAGAAATATAATCCCGCAAATTAATCTTGGAGCATAAATGAAAATTACAAAGGCGTTATTTCTTGTATTTCTGCTGCTCTTTATCGGGTGCTCGAAGGAATCGACCGAACCGTCGGGAAGTAACAAAATAAAAATCGGGGTGGTCGTCCCTTACTCCGGCGAATGCGCGGCTTTTGGGACACCATCTGTCAGAGCGATACAACTGGCCGTTAAAGAGATTAACGACTCCGGCGGTATTATGGGTAAAGATATCGAACTAATTATAAAGGATTCGCGCACCGATGCGTATTACGGGAAAACGAAAGCAGTAGAACTGGCCGAGGACGAGGATGTGATTGCTATTCTCGGCGCGGACAACTCCGATGTTTCGTGGGCGATAAGCGACGAACTGGACAACCTCGGCGTAATACAGATAACCGGCTCTTCCACTGCTTCAGGCCTTACACATCAGGACGGTTGCTTCCGAACCGTCCCATACACGGCGCAAGAAGCTCAACATATAGTAAGCTTCATACGGAGTATAACAAACACGATGAGGATACTCTATGTCGACGACCTCTACGGCGAGGACCTGTCGGAAAAAGTAAGGCAAAACTTCGTAAATACAGGCGGCGTAGTGCAAAGAATGGTGGCTTTTGAATCGGGCAAAACATCGTATTCGGCCGAAATAGACTCTATTTATACTGAAAGTCCCGGGACGCCCCAGATTTTTCTGATAGCCTATCCGCAGTCGGGAGCGCAGATAATCCGCGATTGGAAGGCATCGGGAAGGCCGGGCGTATGGTACCTATCTAAAGACTTGAAAGCTCCAGAATTTATAACGAACGCCTTTTCTGAAAACGTAGAGGGGCTTATAGGCTTTGGTCCCCACGGCCTGGATACGACTTATACACTTTTCCAAGAAGCTTATATCGACTATTGGGGAGAGGACCCTTACAACTACAGATGCACGGAGCACTGGTATGACGCTATGATACTGCTCGGCTACGGTATCCTACGGGCTAATTCTCTTCAACCCGAAATAATAGCCGATTCTATCCTCACAGTTTCATTCGCGCCCGGTTCATTGGTAACAGTGGGAGAATTCGCGCGGGGTAAGGATATTTTAATAAACGGGGGAGAGATAAATTTCGAGGGCGCTTCGGGGCGAGTGAATTTTAGCGCCCAGGGAGATGTAACCGGGGCATACGAGACCTGGCAGATAGTCGGCGGCGAGTTCGTGCCGTATGAAAGTAGGCGCTAATAGATAAGTTTAGGTAACCGCCGTGTTGCCTGTATTTGTGGAGTATAATTGTATTTTCAGCTTTATCGCCAAGGAGAATTATGGTAGCGTGGGTTATTATAATAATAGCGTTGGCGGTTTTTCATATATTCGCGTTTTTATTCTCCTTCCCGGAGACATATATCTATATCGGCACTATTCTTTTATTCGTCGGCGCGTTGGGGATGGTCTATCGGGCGCATATCCAGGCCTATAACAAACGGATGACCGAGAGACGCGAGAACCTTGAGGAGAGGCTGGAAGAGCGTCGCAAACGCGGAAATAAACGGTTTTCCGGTTAAGTTGAAACCATTTTCGTGTAACCAATATTAGTAGTTAAAAAAAACGCTTGCCAATATATACGATTTATCCTTATATTTTATAATGAGAAAAGGCGAGATAATAAAAGGAGATACTATGGTAAATTCGTATAAGTATACGTTAATAACGGCAATATTGGTTGTTCTACTGACCGCATCGGTTTACGGGTTGGGGATTGCTATCGAACCGGGTGGAGCGCTATCCTATCTCGTTTTTCTTCGACCGAACCTCGATATTAAACCGATAAAAGTGATAAATGTTAACGACGAGCCGATGCAATACGATTTGGTTGCAACTACCGAGCCGAGCCATTTGAAAGGGTATTTCCCGCTCCCGGATAAATCGTGGGTGAGTTTCGAACCCGGTTCTTTTAGATTGGAACCGCACGAGACACTTCTCGTAAAGGTTTTGCTTAATCTACCCGAGGACGACCCGACTATCTTCAACCGGGCCTGGAGTTTCGATATCAATGTAACCCAAACGAATATTATACCGGATACGGCGGCGTCTATCGCTCGATTACAGCTGGGTGCCACGGCGGTCTGGAATGTGGAAACACCGTCCAAAACGGAACTGCCCGAAAAAGGCCCCGACCAGCTCTCGGTCGCGCCGTCGATATATACTATTCAATACGGCGACAGCACCATAAATAAGGGTGAATTCCCTATAAAAATCCGCAACGACGATGAGGTTGCCCATAAATACGAATTCGAGACCTATTTCCCCGAATACGGCGATTCTATTAAAGGTATGGTTATGGATATACTACCGCTAAAGGTAGGAGAAGGCGGTTTTATTCTGGATAAAAGCTGGGTTCGTGCTAAACGCGATAGGTTCCTTCTACTTTTCAAAAAATCGCCCAAGATTAAATTAGAACCCGGGGAAACGGCAGAGCAAATTGTAGTTGTGGACCTTCCCGAGTCCAGTGAACTTGGAAACCAGAGATACGAGGGTATTATACTCATCAAACCGGATGGTAAAATGAAAGGAAGCAGGTTTGTGAGATTCGTGTTTGTCGGCGGGTTGCCTTACACACCACCGGAATCTGCCGAATAAAATATGGCCTTATCCGACCTGCTAAATAAAAATCTATTTTTAATTTCGGTTATCCTTACTATCACCGCCTGTTCCGTTTTCGGTGTGGCTTCACAGGGGCTTGTCGCCAGCGGCGCCGCGGATATTACAGGAACCGACGACGGGACGACCGATGGAGCCGTTCTTTACGCCAGTTTTATGGTATGCGGAGGTATTAAGTATTCTATTGTTGGGCCCGATGTCTGGTCTATATCCGGTCTTCGCCCCGGCGAGGATGTCGCCCAAACCAACCCGATAGTTTTATGCAACAGCGGCAACACCGCGCTCGATTTAGCTTTCCAGATATTGGACGACGACATCTTCACAGTAAATCCATGGGTATCGCAACTTAGCTGGACACCGACTACCAACACCGGCGAATATACGCTCGGCTTAATAGTCTGTGACCCGGATATACCTTCGAGCCCGGCCGTTACGGAATGGAGCAGTAACGATATTCTTCGTCTCGGGATGTCCCGCTGGTATACGACTACCGGCACCTTTCGGCCTACCGACGGGACATTGGCTTATGAGCACGAAGGCACCGCCTCGCTCAGCCTCTGGGCGGGGCCTCCCGGCGAGAATATAGTCCATATGTATTTCCGCGTCGTTATGAGTCTCGGCGGCGCGCTGGACACAAACCCACACGCCGCGCAACTCGAAATACGTGCGCGACTGACCGCTGGATAAAATTCCAACCCACTCGAATCTCCTCGTATTTCCTGCAAGATTAAGGTATCTTGTTACTGCAAGCCTTGTTTCGATAAGGCGCGGCAATCTCACTTTATTGCATAGTAATCATTTATCGAGATTGCTTCGTCGCTGTGCTATTCGCAATGGCGTCTAATCCACCTATTTTGTCGGAATCGTTTGAATTTTCTCTTTCGTGGAGAAATCTTTAGCCTTGAAATTCCTCGAAAATTGCATATTGACATCCTGCAAACGAGCGACTATTTTTATCTGTTACGTAAATGGGAACTATCAGGATACATAATATGTCCTTTTACGGCTATCACGGCGTTTCCGATGCCGAAAAGGAGGTTGGCAAACGGTTCACAGTGGATGTCGAGATGGTTTTCGACACAGCAAAAGCCGCGCGTTCCGACCAACTCGACGACACCATTAATTATGAAGAGGTCTATAGGGTAGTCGGCGATTATATAACCAACAACACCTTCCATCTGACCGAGACGGTCGCCGAGGGCATCGCTGACCTAATCTATAACGTTTATAACCCGGAGGGCCTTAAGGTCAGGGTTCGGAAAAACACGCCGCCTTTTCCGGGGCATCTGGATTATATCGAAATCGAAACGACGCGGGGTGAAATTTGAGTGATGTGGTTATATTCGTTATAGGCTCGAATATCGGTGATAGGGTCGCTCATCTGGTCGCCGCTCGGGAGGGTTTAAGTCGATTCGGGAAAATCATAGCCGCAAGCAGGCTTTATCTTACGAGTGCTTTCGGTGTCCGCGACCAGCCTGATTTCTTAAATACTGCGCTTGCGCTCGAAACAGAACTCGACCCGTGGGAGATGCTGGAAAATATCAAGGAACTCGAACGCGAACTCGGTCGTAACGACGAATCTCAGAGACACGGCCCCCGTGTAATCGATATAGATATCGCTCTTTGGGAACATATTATTGTGGACGACGAATTCCTCTCCATACCGCACAAGGGACTGCCTACGAGGGATTTCTTCTTAAGGCCGATACTGGATATTCTGCCTAAAGCTATCGACCCGAGAAGCGGTAGGACGCTTTCATCCTTTTTATCGAGAATCCGCTTTATCGACCTTACGGTTAAAAAAACTATCGAGGACGACCGTTGGCGCTCTATAACTACATCGCAATCGAAGGTGTAATCGGGGTTGGCAAAACGACCCTTGCTGAGGCTATCGCCGGCGAGTTCGGTGGGCAGCTTGTCGAGGAGCGTTTCGAGGAGAACCCGTTCTTGCCCGATTTCTACAAAGACCCTGAGAAATATGCTTTCTCGACGCAGATTTTCTTCTTGCTCTCGCGGTATCGCCAGCTTTCGGAACTGCATTCCTATGACCTGTTCCACGATATCGTGGTTACGGACTACATTTTCGAGAAGGACAAGATATTCGCGTATATCAACCTCACGGAGGCCGAGCTCAGGCTTTACGAGGAGGTCGAACGGCATCTAGCAGCGGAACTCCCGAGACCGAACCTTGTAGTTTATCTGCAGGCCTCGGTGAACTCGCTGATTCGACGCATTAAGAACCGCGGGCGCCCGTTTGAAAAGCGCATCACCGAAGGTTATATAGAACAACTCGTAAAAGCATATAACTATTTCTTTTTCGAATATAAATCGTCTCCATTGTTGGTCGTCAATACCGACAATCTCGACCTGACAGACGGCGAGACTTTCGTCGCCCTTTCCGAGAGGATAAGCAGGCCTATCAGGGGAACGGAATACTATACCCACGACAGGACACTCTGGGGGTAAAAATGGGCAAACGCCTTACGATTCACGATATAGTAGATTTTAAGTCTCGCGGAGAACCGATAGCGGCGCTTGCGGCCTATGACTATTTTACAGCAAAATTCATAGACCGTGCTGGCGCGGATATCATCCTTATCGGCGATTCGATGAATATGGTTGTCTATGGTGAGGAAACGACTCTCACGCTGGATTTAGAACAATCTATTTACCACACTCGAGCTGTCGCCCGCGCGGTGGAGCGCGCTCTGGTTGTCGGCGATATGCCGTTTTTAAGCTATCAACCTTCGCCCCGAGACGCGGTGTTCTCCGCTGGCGAGTTAATCCGTGCAGGAGCGCAGGCTGTTAAACTCGAGGGTGGAAGAGCGTTCCTCGACCATATCGGCGCCATTCTCGATGCGGGAATTCCGGTTATGGGGCATCTCGGTATGACACCGCAATCGTTCCACAAGTTTGGCGGATATAGGTTAGTCGGTAAAGATGCAGAGGAAGCCTCGCGGGTGCTCGACGCCGCAATCGCTCTTACTGAAGCCGGGGTTTTCAGTATCGTCCTCGAAAAAATACCCTCCGCTCTTGCCAGAAAGATAACCGAGACGGTCGATATCCCGATAATCGGTATCGGCGCCGGCCCGTATTGCGATGGCCAGATTTTGGTAGTGAACGACATTCTCGGGTTATTCGACGACTTTTCGCCCAAATTCGCCAGAAAATATGCCGATTTAGCCGGAATCATTACCGAATCTGCCGCTAACTTCGTTCAGGATGTCAAAAATAAAGAGTTCCCGAATAAATCGGAAAGCTATAAATAGGGATTAGCACCGGAACTCGGCTCGGGGTCTGCGAAAAACGGGAATATTTGACCGTTTTAACGGTTTATTCTTGATAACCTCTTAAGAGGTTTTTAAATGAGAACTTTATATACCTCGACCCGCAAAAATGAAAATAATCCGCACCGTAACCGAAATGCAAAACACCTCTCTTAAACTCAAGAGAGACGGCAATACTATCGGTTTCGTTCCTACGATGGGCTTCCTGCACGAGGGCCATCTTTCGCTTATACGCCGCGCGCGAGGAGAATGTGATATTCTCGTAGTTAGTATCTACGTCAATCCGACACAATTCGCTCCCGGCGAGGACATCGATAAATACCCTCGAGATATCGACCGAGATGAACGCCTCTGCGAAGAAGAAGGCGTGGACATTATTTTCTACCCGACCGACGAGGAGATGTATCCTGAAGGTTATCTGACCGAAGTCCGCGTAAAGCGGCTCGGCGAGATTCTCTGCGGCGTATCGCGTCCGACACATTTCGCCGGTGTTACAACAATAGTATCGAAATTGTTTAATATAGTTATGCCGGATATCGCGGTTTTCGGACAGAAGGACGCCCAGCAGGCGGTAATTATCCGCCGGATGACGCTCGATTTAAATTTTCCGGTGAAAATAATAGTTTCTCCGACCGTGCGCGAATCGGACGGTCTGGCGATGTCGTCGCGGAACGCCTATCTTTCGGAGAAAGAGCGCGAAATCGCGCCCGCGTTGTATCGGTCTCTATGTCTTGCAGAGAAAATGATAAAATCCGGTAAAGGTTATGACGCTATCGAGATTATCGTGAAAATGCGAAAGTCGATATTAACCGCCGGGCCGTTCGATATCGATTATATCGAGATAGTGGACGCCGAAACACTCGAACCGGTCGAAAATCCGGCGGGTAAAGATGTCCTTATCGCACTCGCCGCACGCCTCGGCAAAACCCGCCTGATAGATAATATTATTGTGGGGAAATCGAAGTCGAAACTTAAATAGGGCTTGTCTATTCGTCGCCCTTATCTATCTGCTTTTTTACACTTTCACTTAAAAGCATTCTTCGCAATTCGACTACGCCCGCTTCATAGAGCTTTCGTCTTCCGGTTTTTTCGGCGGCAATAATATGTTCGGCGATTGTCAGTTCGTCGCCCCGGACAACCGGCCCGGTGAGACCCTCGATAAGGCCGTATTTTCGATAATTATCGAGAGCGCTTGTGGCCATTTTCAAAGCCATCGGCTGGATTCTATCTTCGGGCAAACCCGATATTCTAAGCAGCGATTCTCCCGATGATAGCAACGCGAAAAGGTGATTGGCTATAAAACTCGCAGCCAGATGATACGAGACCTTCTCGCGAGAGTTTATAGCAATAAATTCTCCGCCCAGGTCGGAGGTCATTCGCTCAGCGATTGGTTTAGCAGGCTCGTCACCTTCGCCGCTGAAATAAAGCCCCTTAAACGGGTTTTTCTCGAGCGGATTCAACGGTATTCCGCCAAACGGATGAAGCGAATATACCGCCCTGTCGAGTCCTGCAAGATGCAGTATTTTTGCAGGGAGTATCCCGCTGGCGTGGAAGAGGAATCTCGCGCGGACATAATTCAACTCGCCGAGTTGCTCGGCAACTCGCGCAATCTCACCGTCATAGACGGTTATGAATATAATATCCGACCTGCGAGCCAGTTCGTTTATTCCGGTGAAAAAGCCCGTCGGCACCGCTTTCGCCGCTAATTCTGCCTTCTCTATATCGATATCGAACAAACCCGATATACGCCAGCCAGCCCGTGCGAGATGGACAGCGAGGGCTTTTCCCACTCGTCCGGCGCCGATTATGCCCATTCCAAGCCTGCGCATCTCATTCTCCGATAAAAATCGCCGAGCCGATTCGAAGGTGCGTCGCGCCCTCGGCGATAGCTATACGCCAATCGTTGGTCATCCCCATAGAGAGATTCGGCAAAGGTTTCCCGAGCTTGCCTGAAAGCTTATCGCGGAGTTCTCTCAATCCGCGAAAAACGGCGCGGATAACGGTTTCGTCGGTGGTGAACGGCGCGATGGTCATAAGACCGGTCAGTTCGATATTCGGCATCGCGGAAACGCCGGCGGCGAGTTCTTCGGCATTGCGCGAGTCGAGGCCGAATTTCGACTCCTCGCCGCTGATATTTATCTCGAGCATAACGCGCTGAATAAGCTCTCTGTCGCGCGCGACTTGATTTATCTTCTCGGCGAGCCTAAGCGAATCGACCGAGTGTATAATGTCGAATTCCCCGACCACTTTGGTCGCTTTATTCCGCTGGAGATGACCTATAAAATGCCAGTTTATATCGGCTGGAAGCGATTCCATCTTGGCGAGAGCTTCCTGAACGCGATTCTCGCCGAAATCGCGGAGTCCGGCGTCGTAAGCCTCGCGAATACCTCCGGCGTCGGCATATTTGCTCGCGGCTACGACCGTTATTTCTGACACATTACGACCCGCGCGGGCGCATTCGTCGGTTATTTCGTCGCGTAATCGTTCTATGTTCTCTTTTATACTCATTTCATTAAAGGTCGAAAATCACGCGTGCCACCCATTGTCCGGTTTTATTCTTTTCGGTCTTCAGCTGGTGATATGTTACCTGTTTAATCTCGGTTTTCACCGCGTCCATCGGAATCCCGCGCTGGCCACTAACCTCCGCGATTGCGAGTTTCTCCGTTACCTCCCCCATCTCGATATCGAACATACCGAATCTATCCCCCTGGACAACCGAGAGTATCTCCGAGAGAAAATCCACGAGCAGAAGGTCCGCCGATTCGTTTTCGACCGCGACGAGGCGCGTAGTGCGGCTTTCGAGTTTTCTCCGGTCGAGGATTATATCGAGCATCCCTAACGCAGCTGCGCGGAACAATTCCGGCAGGCTATCGGCGGTAATCTCGAATCCCGCGTCGGCGTCGTGGTCGATTGGTTCGATATTGGCACTCATTCGAGTCTCCCCTCCGCCTCGAGTTTTTTCGCCTCGTCCCAGAAAATATCGAGTGTTTTCAGGTCTGGGTTATCGAGTTTTTTCTCCCGCGCCCGTTTTTCGACATAGCTAAACCGCCGCTTGAATTTATTAATAGACTCGCGCAGAACCATCTCGCTGGAAAGCTCTAAAAAACGCGCCATATTGGTCAGCGCAAACAGAAAATCGCCAAACTCCTCGTCGACCTTTTTTCGGTCGCCGGCCTCTATCGCTTTTTCGAGTTCGCGGAATTCCTCCTCGACCTTTACCCAGACGGAGTTCGCATCCGGCCAGTCGAAACCTATTCTTGCGGCTTTCTCCTGCATCCTCTGTGCGACCAGAAGAGCGGGCATCGCCATCGGCAGACCATCCAGCAGCGACGCCTCCCCCGTTTTCTCGCTTTTCTCTTCGAGTTTGATTCGCTCCCATTCCACGAGGACCTCACGCGCCGTTTTTGCTTCACCTTCGCCGAAAACGTGCGGATGCCGCCCGATTATTTTTTCGACAATCCCTTTCGTAACATCGTCGATATCGAACGCGCCGCGTTCCGCCCCCATTTGCGAATGAAAAACTATATGCAGAAGAAGGTCGCCGAGTTCCTCGCATAACGCGCTGTCGTCGTTCGCCTCGATAGCTTCGACGACCTCGAAAGCCTCCTCTATAAGATATTGCTTAATCGATTCGTGCGTCTGCGCGCGGTCCCACGGACAGCCATCATTACGGCGAAGCCGCTCGACAATCTCGACCAGTTTGTCAAAATCGTAATGTTCGCTCATTATCTTCCTCGATAAACAAGATACACAACGCCGGAAAATTTGCAAGCGATTAAAATTCGAAAAAATCCCTTGCCTAACTCGTTATTTTAGTATTAAAATGGTGTGGACGAAGAAGCCCGATAAAGAACAATCCAATAAACGAGAAGGACAATATGAGCAACCTCTTTGGAGAAGAAGAAAAGGCGAAGAAGGAAACCGAAAAAAAGACGAAAACGAAGTCGAAAGGTGAAGAAGAATCATACGAACCGGAGAGTTTCGAGGCTGCAATGGCCGAACTCGAAAAGCTCGTTCTTAGCCTCGAATCGGGTGAACCTGCTCTCGAAGAGTCTATCGGTATCTATAAAAAGGCGAGGGTAATAGCATCGTGGTGCTATAAAAAACTTACCGAAGTCCAGGGAGAGCTTAAAAAGCTCGGTGTCGACGAACAGGGGAATTTTACTCTGGACGACCTGCCTCCGGTTGAATAGGTCAATCGAGATATTATTGCTGGTGTTCGCTTTGCAGCTTGTTGCGCAGCCGGTAGACAGCATTACGATAACGGTTCTCCCCGTTTTCGACGAGGACGGCGACTACTGGGGGCCTTACGACTACCGCTGGGTCTATAAAATCGGTAACGCGCTGCATATAAAAACGCGACCCGCGACGGTTAAGCGGTTCCTTCCTTTCGATATCGGTGATACTCTTTCTCCAGAGCTTATCGCCGAATCCGAACGCCGCTTACGCGGCACCGATTTCATCTCCGAGGCCGAAATAAAACTGATAGAAACCGACAGCGGCAATGCCGCGCACGTTACGGTTACCGACCTCTGGACAACGAAACTCTCACCGAGCACATCATACAAAGGTCGCGTTCTCGAATGGTGGGTCGAGGCCGAGGATGTCAATTTTGCGGGATGGGGCGTCGATATCGCAGGTGCGTTCCGGCACGACGAGGATTATGACAGCTGGTCGCTTAAGCTCTATATGCCAAAATTGTTGCCGGGGCACATCTCCGCTAAAATTTACTATTCAGACGCCACGATAGACGTCGGTCCGACGACGTCCGGCTTCTACCTATCTCGCAATCAACGGAATGACAAAGATAAAATCATCGCTAAAGGCGGGGCCTATTTAATCGGCGGAGAATATCCGACCTGGACGGACAATCACACCGCGGGACCTGCATATTCCATCGATGATTTCGCAGGATATTTCGGGACGAAATACCTTCCTATGCCGGAAATCGGAATCGGATTCGGGATATATATGTCGCATCAGCACAGGGGGATACCGTGGTCCTTTTCCGACGAAACATCCACGCAGCCGCTAACCGACCGCGACCTTCGTGTCGGAACGTTCGGGATAAGCCTGCTGAAACGCGGTTATTTCACCGCACGAGATGTGGACGCTTTTGGTCGCACGGAGGACATACCGACCGGTTTCTTGCTCTCTGCGGAGGGCGGTTTCGGCCCGAGGGGTTATTCGCCTTACGCCCGCGCTTATGGCTTACTCGCTATTCGCGTAGGTCCGATATACGGCAATTTCTATATAAATTACCGACGTGTTGTCGAGACCGAGGCTTCCGCTGCAGCTTTCACATTTTTTACCAAGAAATTCA
Source organism: bacterium (assembly GCA_003645085.1). GTDB lineage: Bacteria > UBP14 > UBA6098 > UBA6098 > UBA6098 > QNEE01. The sequence continues at coordinate 23,900 of QNEE01000009.1, forward strand.
TCTCGTCGCGTATATGCGGAAGAGCCGTATATGCCGGCGTTTCCAGAGATTTACCAGAATCGTATTACCGCGTCGGCGGGCAATCCTGTCTGCGCGGATATCGGTCTTACGCCCAAACCGGCGAACGAGCGTTGTTCGGCAATCTCGAAACGCGGATATTCACGCCGGTCGAGGTTTTCTCCATCCGGCTCGGCGGCGCAGTTTTTATCGATTTCGGCACAGCCTGGAACCCGACAAATCGGGACCTGGTTATAACAGGGACGCCCAAACCGATACTCGGAGACTACGGTCTCGAACTTCGGTTTGCTTCGACGAGCAGCACAACCGGGCAAATACTCAAAGCGAGCATCGCCCGCACTTTCGATGGCGAATGGGAATTCGCACTTTCCGCAGGACAGCAATTTTTGACCTATTCTTCACTCGAACACAATATCCCTATTCCGTAGCCCTTACGGCAGATTTAAATCTATCGCTTGAAAATTCTTTAAAATTGCCTCGAAACAATTTGCTTTATAAATAGGTTTATTTTATATTAATCTGTTTATTTTTAATAATATCCAATTCACAAGGGGACGTAATATGGTAAACCTCCATAAATCGATTATCGTCGATACAATGTTGCTCCTCAGTATCGCCGTATCTGCTATTGCCGCGGCTACCGGAGGGACCACAATAGAAATACCGGCGCGGATAATGGCCGAACCGGATACCCTGCCGACATCGTGGGATGAATGTCTCGGGCTGACCCAGAGCCTGATGTGTAGTTGGCTTATAGCTCTCAGTATGCCCGCCGCATACAGCGACCTGAAGATAATGAGAGGCAACGACGGCTGCCCGTTCGGAGACGCATATAAACGCGCACAGATACTCGAATTCAATATATCATCCATTCCCGATTCGGCGGTAATAAGCGATATCGCGCTGCTACTCGATGTAACGGATATATACACAAACAACTCGTTCGACCCCAACCTCGGCTGCAGCGATATGCTCGCCAATTCGACTCGACCGTCAGACCGCGGGATTGCCGAAAGGCCGACTAACCTTACAGACGCTCTTGGCGGCAATACCGGTGACAGAGATTATTTCAGCAACGTCCCGGTAACTTCGACGGGGCTGATTACTATCCACCTCGAGGATTACGGCAAGGAGGATTTCACCAACCAGCTCGACGACGACTGGTTCGCCATCGGGCTTTATATCGATGCCCTTACGGGCGAAAACGATACTGCCTGGGTCGACCTCTCAGACCTACGAACCGACCATAAAATAAAGGTTACTTACTACAATCCGCTTAATATCACCGTTCGGAACGATTTCGATGGCGGCGAGGTTGTTATCGACGATACGCTCAGAGTTGCATCGCCCTACGTCGCCGACTGGGAGGAAGACGAACTTCATTATATCGCTACCGATAGTGTTCAGACGCCGGGGCTCGGCGTAAAATATCTTTATCGATATTGGTCTGACGGCGGCGCGAGGCGCCATCAGGTTCACATCTCGGCGGATACGCTCGAATACAGGGCGTATTTCGATACGCTGTTTCAGATAATTATCGAATCACCTTACGGCGTTTTCACTCCGGTCGACCCTGACAGCGTATGGATTCCGCCGGGAGATTGGGTAGAGATTTGTATCTCGCCGGAGACTGTATTCGTCGGCGTCGATTCGCTCGAACGCCATATATTCCAGGGTTGGCAGGGAATCGGCGACGGCAGCTACACCGGCCCGGACAGTTGCCACTGGGTGCAGATGAACGAACCTATTACCGAATACGCCGTCTGGGATACGGCTTACTGGCTCTCTTTGGATTATGCCGGCTGTGGCGGCGGAACTCCCGCGCAATTCGGCGAGGGTTGGCTGAACACGGACGACTCCGTCTACGTTATGACCGCCGAGTCGCTCGAGGTCGGTGGCGCCTGGTATTTCTTCCAGTATTGGTCGGACGGCGCGGGACATCTGCGCGACAGCACCGCCGCGCATACCTGGTTCGTGTTCCCCGACCTGCCGAGAACGATTATCGCACACTATCGAGTCGACCCGGAACTGGCGGTATTCCCGGACAGCCTGACAATCGTCAACCCGGGGCATTACGTGAATATCCCGGCGATACTCGACGCGACAATTCCGTATCCTACGGACAGCTTTAAGCTCACGATGCACTTCGACGAATCGAAACTAATTTTTAACAGCCTCGTCAATTCGAGCGTTATCTGGTCTGAGCTTACCGCGACGCCCGGCACCAATCAGGTTACCGTTTTCGGAGACGCACCCGGCAGCACAATGGAAATCGACCCGGACACGATATTCTATTTCAGGATGCAGGCGACTTTCGGGGCGTCCGGTTTCGACACATTGACCTTCGACGATTTCCAATATGCTTTCGCGGACGCTATGACCGACACGGGCTATGTCCAATTTATCCCGGAAAATATCGACGTTACGGTTACGACCGATTACGGCGGCGACTCGGTCTGGATAGACGGCACGCCTTATCCAGCGCCGTTTTCCGACACGTGGATAGGCGCGGAAACGCACAACATCGGCGCGGACACACTCAATTCGCTCGGCATCGGCGAGATGGCGCGCTTCATCGGCTGGAGCGACTTCGGCGCGCGGTTCCACGATATCAACCCGATTTCTGACAGCACGTTCACCGCTCTTTTCGACACGCTTTTCTATCTCGACGTCGTCTCCGATTTCGGAACACCCTCCGGCAGCGGTTGGTTCGACCGGGGCGAGACACCGGGCTTTTCTGTCGCTCCGGAAACCGTTACTGTCGACCTCACCCGCGATATTTTCACCGGCTGGATAGGCACCGGAACAGGCAGTTATACCGGAACGGATAATCCCGCGACCTGCACGATGCAATCGCCCATAACCGAAACAGCCCAATGGCAGCGCCAGCACTGGCTCGAACTCGAATTTACCGGCGCTGGAACCGCCACACCGACACTGACCGGCGAGGGCTGGCAGAACGAATCGACCTGGGTAGCTATAGAAGCAGATAGTTTCGTGGATGAAGCCCGCGCGCGATACTATTTTGCGTGGTGGTCCGGCGGAACTGTCGGCGACCGATTCCGGCATTCGACGAACGCGTTTATCGGCGGACCGGACACTATTATCGCAGTTTATGCCGATGTCCCGTTCAGTTTCGCGATGGATATCCCGGAGACCACGATAGCTCCTCCCGGTGATTACTTCGAATTGCCGGTTATGCTTAACATTCCGACATCGACCGAACTCGGCGAGATTAGTTTCCACGCGCGTTTCGACGGTAACAGGATAGGCTATTCGGGCATCGCCGACGGTAGCCTTATATGGGATTACCTTACCGGCACCGACCTGTCGTCGGGGAGCGACGGGCATATTTATGTCGATGCAAGTGTAGCTGGAACGATTCCTGTCGAACCGCAGGATACGCTTTGCGTGCTTACCTTTCTGGTAGAGAGCGGCACGTCGGGCATCGATACGATGATAGTCTGCGACCCCGGCAGCGACCTTCTCGGCGCAGACCCCGACTCGGGACTTATTATTATGCCGGGGCAAATCGAGGTTACTCTAACTACGGCTCCTCTTCTCGGCGAGGTTACTATCGACGGTTCTCCGCATTCCGCGCCGTTTACGGCATTCTGGGACGCCTATGACGGTCATATTATTACCGTAGATTCGGTTCAATACCCCGAAACGGGAACGCAGATACTCTATACCGGCTGGTCGGACACCGGCGCCCGCGAGCACACAGTTTCCCCCGTTTGCGATACTACTTTCACGGCGAATTTCGATATTCGATATCGCCTCGACGTCTTCTCCGATTGGGGCACGACTGGCGGTTCGGGCTGGTTTGTTCCGACAACCGAGGTTCCGTTTAATGTTACACCGGATTCCGTCCACGACGGCGACAGCTATTATCTTTTCCAAAGCTGGACCGGTATCGGCGACGGCTCCTATACAGGAACCGCGAACCCATCTCTCGCGACGGTCAACGAGCCGCTTACCGAAACCGCAAACTGGGAAGCGCATCATTACGTTACGTTGAATTATACCGGCACGCCCGCCGTTCCGACTCTCGAGGGCGAGGGCTGGTATATCGAGGGGGATACCGCGGGTATCGAGGCCCCCGATTCGGTCGCCGACGGACCGACCTGGTATTATTTCCTCTATTGGGATGGCGCAGGCGATTTGCTCGACACTTATAGCGACAGCACCGGCGCGATTATAACGGAACCGCTTTACCTTACCGCGGTCTATGGCGATAATCCGGCCGATTTTCTGTTCGGGCCGCCGCTTCAGACTTTTTCCGAGGGGGACGCTTTCTGCGCGGTTCCGGTAATATTCAGCGGCGACCCAATCGACGCCGACACAGTCGGTTTTACTGTCGGTTTCGATTCCGCTCTCGCGACACTCGATAATCTCCTGCCCGGCAGTCTGCCGTTGGATTACTACGACCTAACCGGTCCGGCGGACCTCCGCGAAATCACCGTCCGCAGCGACACGGTTCTGCATATTTTCGATGGCGACACGCTGCTTACGATGCTGTTCTACGTCTCCGCGACAAGCGGAACCGTTCCGCTTGTCGCGGAGACGTAGAACAGCATCGTAAGCAGCGTGTCGCCATCGAAAATATGCAGAACCG
>QNEE01000010.1 GCA_003645085.1 bacterium
ATCGCCGGCGAACTCGCGATACTCAGCAATATCGGCACCGGGGTTACGTTCCCCAATCTCGTGTTCGGATACCGCTGGGTTACTGTCGGCGCTGGCCTCGATTTCCAGACGCCGGGCTTTTTCGACGGCGTTTTCGACCGCAACTACGAACGCGACAAGGCGCATTTTGTCGAGAACGAGGAAGGCGAACTCGAGCTTGTCAGCAGGCGCCTCGAACTCGCCGAGACCGAGGGCTGGCTTTACGGCTGGAACAACTCGTTCGATTTGCGCGTGCCGGGCTATGTCCGTTTCAGCACAAAATTCCGCGACCTATACCGCGAAAACACACGTGACGAGCGGTTCGCTCTCTCTATCGAGAACGAATACCAGTTCAATGATTATATTACCGGAAGCAAGTTCTTTATCGAACAGAAAAATGTGATACGTATTTTCCAGCGGCGCACCGATGGCGAAATCTGGGGCTTCGAGTTCGGCGTAATGCCGCATCACACTATCGAGCTGGAGGTCCGTTACCGCGAGCGCTACGACGACAAAAACGATAATGGCGAAATCGGTTCCGGCGAGACGAACCGCAACGTCTCGGCAAATCTGATAATCGACGGAAACTGGTGGTGGCGCGAGTTTTTAAAATGGCGCAAACGCCGCAAAGAAGCTGACCGCCGCTGACCGACGATAGCCGTGGATTACAGAACGGACGCCCCACCGTGTGCACCGTTACGGATTGAAATAAGATTTCCCTTCTGTCTCTTTTCTAAACAAGATATCAATCTTACCGCTTTTACCGGAAAATTTTTTCTAAAAAAACCATTTGACAAATATGCCCTTGATGGGTAAAATTATTCCAGTTATATAAAAGACGTAAAATAAAACCGAGGAGGCCCTAGTAAAAAAGAGCGACCGTTTCGATATGTAAAACCAGTATAGGGGAAGCGAAATATGAGCAGGGGAGCAAGCAAACGCTTCCAGAGCATCGACCGGCTGGTAGTTTTAACGGTCGCTATTTTGGTGTTTTGCATAACCTCGGGATTTTTATCCGCTGCAGAGGGCGCCCGGCCAGTTTGTTCCGCCGGGCCTGTTTATTCCGCCGACCCTGGCGAACTTTTTGCTCAAATAGAAGCGCTCTTCGAATCGGTTCCGACCAGGAATATCTCCGACGATGTTGTCGTTTTGCTCGTCCCGGACGAATCCTATATTATTATCGGGCCGCTACTGGCGAAAGCGTATAATCTGGTTGTTAATGGAAATTTCGACCGCATCGTTATTATCGGTGCAGACCAGGCGGCCGATTTGCCGAATTTATACACGGGCGCCCGCCTCGCGACACCTCTCGGTCAACTTCTCGACGACCGTGCGCTTGCGGACGAATTAACCGCCATATCGAAAATAAATTTTGTTACCGCGCAATTAGATGCGCCACTGCCTCGTTCTATCGAGAGCCAGCTTCCATTTATTCAGTTTATTTATGGGGAGAGGCCGATACTCGCAATCGGCGTTTCAGATTTATCGGGAAAAGAGGCGCTCGAACTCGGCGAAAATCTGGCCGAGATTATCCGGGATAAAAAGACGCTCGTTATCGGAGCCACTAATCTTTCCACTTATACAGAGCTTACCTCTTGCGAGACGATGGATAACAGATTACTTGAAAGCCTGCGCGAAATGAAACTCGACAGTTTAGAGAGTTATTTCAATCGGAATATAATAAGGGCCGGCAGCCCGGCGGTCGTTCTGTCCGTATTGCAGGCGGCTGTCTCGGTCGGTGCGAACAAATCGATAATTCTGCAGTATACGAATACGGGCAGAATTACAGGTAATGCCAAAAATGTATGTGGTTACGTGTCCGCGGCTTTCGTTAGGACGACCGGGACGGACATTATTAAACCGTTCGAGCTTACCGACGAATGTTGCGTTTATCTTCTGGCGCTCGCTCGCAAAGCTATCGCCTCTGTGTTCGGGGTGCAGGAAACAACTCCCCCGAAACCGGCCGGTTTTAACGATTGTGTCGCCCCGGTAGGCATATATATCTCGTTCGACATCGACGGCGAATACAGGGGAGGCATCTGTTCGTTGTTCCCAACCGAAAAACTATCCAAAACGGTCGAAGATGTCTCGTTGACTTCCGCTTTCAACGACCCGCGCTTTAGTCCCTTAACGGTGGGAGAATTCGAGAAATTATCTATAACGCTATATATTTTCGACGATATACGAAAGGTCCTCGACAAAGAAGATTTCTACCCGAAATTTGAAGGCATTATGGTTCGCAACGGAAGCTACTCGGCGATGCTCCTTCCGGAAGATATGGACGTTTCCCTCGATAATGCCGATATCCTCGGCAGGGCCTGCCTTAAAGCGGGGCTTCTTTCGAGTTGCTGGCGACAACCAGATAGCGAGGTCTGGACGTTTAAGGTCAGGCGATTCGAGGAGGAACGGTGAACTACCCGTCCCCACGTAAATACCGCAAGGGCACGAGTAAAACGCCCATCTGCAATATAAGGGCCTTAAAAATACCGGGATTCTTCGTTGGCGCCGCCGTTATTTTAGTTTCCGGACTGTATCTTATCGGCGGGGAGGCATCCGCGACAATAGTAAATGAACATCCTGAAAAATATTCCTTTAATCCCGTTTGTCGCTGGTGCGGGAAAATCAAACGGGACGAATCGCTCTACATAGCCCTGACCAACGCGGGAATGAGTCCCAGAGTAGTCTACGACATAAATCTCGGTCTCGAAAATGTATTCGATGTGAGAAAAGTTATGCCCGGCGACTTAGTTTTCGTCGATTTAGACAGTCTCGGAAATATGTTCAGGTTCGAACTCGAGAGGTCCCCCTGGGAGCATTATTCTGTGGTGCGACACGGCGATACACTTCTCGGCTCGAAAGATACAATCCCACTTACTTACGTATTGAGAGCGGTCAAAGGGGAGGTCGACAACACGTTGTGGGAATCGATGGCCGGATTGGGCGTTCCCGCCGAGGCGATACTTAAATTCACGGATATTTTAAGTTACGACGTCGATTTTTTAACCGAAACGAGACCGGGGCAAAAATTCGCCATTATGTATGAAGAATACTATTTCAACGGTGAGCAGATAGATGTAGGTCGAGTTATGGCCGCGCACTTTTGGATGTCTGATACGAACTACGCTGGAATTTATTATATGGACCCCGAAAGCACGGCGGGGTATTACACGCTCAAGGGCAAAAATACAAAAAAGGCTCTACTGCGAACTCCGCTGGTCTACCGCCGAATTTCGAGTTTCTTCTCGCATAGACGATTTCATCCTATTTTGAAAATTTATCGCCCGCACCTCGGTGTGGATTACGCAGCGCCGATTGGAACGCCCGTTTCGGCCTCCGGCGACGGCACAGTTATCTACGCCGGCTGGAAAGGTGGTTACGGTAAATTTATCGAGATAAAACACACCGGCGGAAAGATACACACGATGTATGGCCATTTGTCGCGCTTTGCTTCCGGAATTCGAAAAGGCGTCAAAGTCAGACAGGGGCAGGTTATCGGATATGTAGGAAGCACCGGACTCTCGACCGGACCACATCTCGATTATCGCGTAACGGTCAACGGTAGTTTCGTCAATCCACTGAAATACGCTTTCCCGGATGGCCCTCCGGTGAAAAGTAAGTATATGGCGGATTTCGGCTCGAAAGCGAAAAGCTATCTAACCTTGCTGGATATGCTTACTCCGCCAGTAAAACCCGCAGAAAAGGAGCAGATGGCCGCTAACGAGTAAAATGCGCCGTGGACGGCTGGCACGGGTGTGGAGTGGTGTCAAGGATGGGGTTTTTGCGTTCGGAATAATATTGTTTATACCTACCGAACATTGCAAAAACCGTGACAGCCGATAAGGTTAGACTTGACAATTAAATATCAGGCTATTAATTAAAACCCTTTTGATATTTTTTTACGTTCTATAATTGAAAAACAAATACTCGATAAATCAGGCGAGGGATTTTATGACCCCGAACGCCCGAGGAAGGGGGCTTGAATGAGCCGTTACTCTAAACTAATCGGATTCGTTGTAACCATAGCTTTAGCTACAACCATATTCGCACAGGGTGGGCCGCCGCTTTGCGCCGAACTGGTTCAGACAGGTTTCGGACTTATAGGGGATACCCTATACCCCGGCACGCCGGAAGAGCTTATACTCGATGGTTTCGTCCAGGGGCATTCCGCACTTCTAGATATCGACCCGGGATGTATCAGAACCGGTGCCGATTATCGCTACTTCCGCACGCCTTATGCCGAAACCGTCCCCGATTTTGCAACCGATTGGATTCCTTTGCCCTATGAAAATATCGACGGCGGCGGCGACGGCGATATCTACCTGTATACCGCCGGTATTAAAATCGAAAGCGATAGTGCGTATAGCCTGCAGGAGCTGTGGCTTATGCACGACTGGCACTACCCGAGCGCGGTAACCGACCTCGATTATATGGGAGAGGATTCCCTGCCAGCCATCACTCTGACGTGGGGTCGTTCATTCGATAGTGCATCCGGTGTGTATAAATACTACATCTACCGCGCCGACGATTGGACCGAACTGCAATATATAGACCCGATGACGATGACCCCGCACGATTCCGTTCCCGATATCGGTGCGGCCGGCTACGCTTGGACAGACAGGCACGTTGCCGCACACGATGCATTTTGGTATGCGGTCGTTCCTATCGATAAGGCCGGTTGGATGCCGAGGCACGACCCTCCGAGAATTCAGGGTCATGCCTCCGACGCTCCGCCCGATATGCCGGTATGTTCGTTCCTGAAACCGACTCCGAGATACCATACCGGTAGCGGAATATGGATATATATCGACCATAGCCTTTGCCCGGGTCGCGCCGACGTCGAATATCAGTATCGAAGGTATTTTGTTTGGCGCGATTCGCTCGGACTGCACCACGGCGATTTTATTACGACCGCATGGACAGATGCCGACAGCTTCTGGTTCCCGACGGTTCCGTGCAGCACCTATAGCTTCAGCGCCCGGGCACGTGAAATAGACTCTTATACAACGAATTGGGCGCACACTTCTCCTTATTTTCCGCTGACCACCAACGACCCAGAACCGCCGGGCTGCCCCGACACTATCTACGCCGTTTCCGAGGGTGTCGACGGTATCCATATCTATTTCACTCACGATGAAACGAACGACTGCGGAAGCGGAACACAGGGATACCTGCTATATAGAATCCCCGAGGATAATTTAAGTTCCGTTATCGATAACGGAACCAACCCGGCAATCGGCTGGGAAACAGCTTTGGGCGATACATTGTGGCATTATCTCGTCGGCTCCGATACTGGTGGGTGGTTCGAGTATCTGGACAGGGACGTATTGGATAACGTTACATATTACTATCTCGTTTGCCCTTACGATTCCGCGGGCAACGTCAACTGGTTCGACTGCGGCGACGACCAGGTCGATACCGCTACCGGAGATATGGGCGTCGGTGCGCCCGTTCCGGTCGAATTCGAGTTGCCCTATGCCGCAGATAGCACTATAGTCGCTAATTTTATCGACACGACCCGTTGCGACGCCGTCGAGGTCGAGTTCGAGTGGGCGCCAGATATGTATTTCTCTTACGGTCTTAATCATATCGGTCCTATCCTTATTAACGATGCGGTCGATATTCCGGGATATTACAAATACGAAAACCCCGACGACGGCGATTGCACCGACGACGATAGCCTCGAATTAACAATCTACGGTCTCCACGAGACGTATTGGTATATCAGAGCGCGGTTTATCGACGAAAACAGCAACGTCTCCGATTGGAGCGCGCCGCTTCTCTGCGCAAGAATAGATAACACTCCGCCTACTACTTCGAGTGTTCTTTCCGTCCAGTCGCTTGCCGATAGCGTCAACAGGGTCGACGTTCTGATAAAATGGAATCCCGCTGTAATCGACGACGAGGGCGTGGGCGTCGAAGGCGTGAACATATACCGCTCGAACGCGGTCGGTGCGCTCGGTTCCGTTATCGCCACCGTCTCGCGCCACGATAGTATGTTCCTCGATACCGACCCCGACCCGGGAAACAACTGGCATGATAATGTCTATACTATTGCGCCGTTCGACTATCTGGGACACGAGAACATCTCCGGCGGGCAAGGCTCGTTCCCCGTTATTTACGGCGATATCGACAGAAGCCCGCCGACAGTGCCGGAGATAGTATCCGTTTCGGTCGGCCATTACCTCGACGAGTTCACGATTTGCTGGGAAGACACCGGCCCGAACGCGCTCTCTAACCGTTATACATTGCGTCACGCCGGCGATTTCGGGTGGGTCTGGCTCGGCGACCCGCTTTTAGCACCTAATATAGAACTCGGTTCGAGTATTACCCATTGCGAAACCTTCCCAATCGAGTTTTTCGCTGGCAGTGATTCTTTGCACTACTTTACGATGTTCGCCTCCGATTCGAGAACACCCGCGAACCAGAGCGGCTGGTCGGAGGTTTTCGAATTCGTGATACCGGAAAATATTTTCCAGGAATACATATTCCACCTAATTGCCGGATGGAATTTCATAAGTTTGCCTGTCAGGCCGGCTAATCCGAGAGCGGATGTCATATTTCCGGGGCTTCTCGAAGCTTTCGAGTGGAATCCTACGACCGAGCTTTTCGACCCCGTCGAGGTTCTCGAACCCGGACACGCCTACTTGATACTCGTCTCCGGAACAGCCGATTATGGAATTACCGGAATTCCCGTTACTCAGGTCGAATTCGACGATATCGGCCCCGGCTGGTGGACTGTCGGCGCACCGTTCGATACCGGCGCGGGCAGCGGATATGAATACACAGGGCCCGGTTTCGGGGTTACATATTCGTATGATGATATTACAGAAGAATATAGCGATACTAATATTTTATATAAAGGGGAGGGTTACTGGTTGCTTCTCTCCCAAATCGGCGATTTCTATTCCGAGTCCGATATGTCGCCCGGTTCGAGAAAAGCTATCCCGGATAATTTCGATATCGACTGGAGTTTCGCGGTCGACGCAGACGGCGTTCCGCTCGAATTCGTTTCTTCGCCAAACTCCGAGCCGGGCCTCGACCGCGCGGACCTAGTTCTTCCACCGACACCACCTCACGCCGAATTATCGGCATATATAAAAGCCGAAGACGGTTTCCGTTACAGCCGAAGCGCTCGCCCGGATGCCGAATGGACACTCGTTCTACCGATTAATACCAGATTGACGTGGAGCCCGGACGACTTACCGGAAATCGGCCTTGTTCTGACCTGCGGCGGAAAGACGATAGATATGCACGCTTCCGGCTCTGCCGTTCTTTCGGGCGAGGCCAAAATAATCGCCGGAGAGAAACTCCCGACCGAGTTCGCTCTCGGTCTTACTCGTCCGAATCCGTTTAACCCGGCCTGTGAGATTCCGTTCGCTCTGCCGGAGAACTCCCGTGTCAGCCTGAAGATATTCGACTTAAACGGACGGTGTGTCGCGACTATTCTCGATAATGAAATGCCCGCGGGCGAGCATACAGCGGAATGGTGCGGTAAGGGCGACGACGGTTACGAAATGTCCGCAGGGATTTATTTCTGCAGGATGGAGACGGAAAGCTTCACCGCAACACGGCGTATGCTTCTGGTAAAATAGAAATTAACGGTTCGAAGATAATGAACGATAAAATAATAAGGAGCGACCCTTGAAAGTAAAAATTACCCGAGTAGCCGCGTGTATCCTGTTTCTGGGAGTTGCGGGAAATGCGATAGCGCAGCCCGCGCCAACTGTTCTCCCCGAACCGACCTTCACGCCCGGCTATCAGAATCCTATTCGATGGGAAGCACCCACAAGCCCCGGTGTTACTATTACCGCGTGGGAAATATGGGTGGCGGAAGCCGAAACAGGGTTTCCAACCTGGAACGATGCCGCCTACGCCGATACATTCGGACCGCCGGATACGTCCGTAAGCCCGATAACCAACATTATGGCGGAAGTTTTTGGGGACACATACGGCTGCGGTTACGCCTATCCGGTCGGCAGAAGCGGTGTCGGTTTCGGCCCTGCGGACGACCCGTTGGCCTCCGGCGCAAGGTATTGTTTTAAGGTCCGGTATCGCTGGCGTCATCTGCTTACATACGGTTTCTCGGACTGGTCGGAAACCGTCTGCAGCCGACAGGACGCATCCCCGCCCGAGGTTCTGGTTGAAACGCTGCCGATATGGATTAACACTGCTGTTTGCACCGTGGACTATAAAGCGCTCGACCATATTTGTAGCGGCGTCGATAGCAGTTTCCTCTGGTATAAAACAAATCCGTTGGCGGATTGGGTTCGGTATGGTGCGAATCTCCCGTTATTAGGTGTTGCGGATACTTTCGAGGGTTCTTTTATATTCGACTCCGACGCTACCGAAGACGACAATCCGTATTATTTCTTTATCGCCGCCCGTGATACTCTCGGAAACGTTATCGTGCCGGATTCCGTTTTTCACTCCCCGATGATGTGGACGCGAATCGACGATACCGACCCGGAGAGCGAAATAGAATCTGCCTCGCTTCCTCTATATTATAATGGTTCACCCGGCGGTGTCGATTTACACTATGCGGCTTCGGATACTTACAGCGGAGTATTCGCGGTGTTTCTCGATACCGACTACGGCTCTCCCGGACATTCGTATTCGGTCGATACGTCTTACTTTTATGGTGCTTCGACCGTCGACGACTTATTCAATTTCGGCCACACCGCAAACGGGGAGTGGAATCTGCGAACCGCTGCACTCGACTCGGCGGGCAATCGCGAAACGGAAACGGCGTGGGATTGGACTATTTATGTCGATACGCGGGAGCCGGAATTCGCAAGCGTTAACGCTTTCGACACGACAACAGTTCCGCACCGTTTCGATGTCCCCGCGTTAACGGGTTGGACGAACGACCCGCTTATCGAGGTCGTCCCGGTCTCCCCGGTCGACACCGAAATCGACAGCTACGCCAGCGGAATCGACTCTGTAATCGTCGCCTCGAATTCCACCTTTACGAGCGATTACGTTAGTTACGAGTTCGGTGTAACCCCGTATCTCTGGAACGTAACGACCGGCGCCGACGGCGACAGGGATATTTTCGTCAAGCTCGAGGATTTCGCACGCAATGTCAGCGACTATCGGCAGGGAATAATTACTCTCGATACACAAGCTCCCGCTATCGAAAGCATAGAACTCCGTAATCAGCTGTCTCCGGGGACACCGACCGATACGACTATATCCCTGACAGTAGATATTATCGCGACTATCGATACCTTCGGCGGAACGGTCAGCGGGATATACTTTACCCAGGACTCGCTAGACCTTTTCTCGATTGATGACGCCGACTGGGAGGAGGTCGATGGCGACTACGAATTCACTTTCACCGGTTTCTCCGACCTCGATTGGATGACGCTTTATGCGGTAGTCCGCGATAGCGCGGGAAACGTGAGTGCAACCGCGGCCGACGATATACGCTATGTTACGGGCAATAAATTTGTCGAGATACTTTATATGAGAGATTTCGACGGCCCGGACATGTCCGGACGTTACACAGATACGACGCTGGTGGATATACGCGTTCGATACGGCACCGGAATAGACAGCATACTTATCTGGGACGGCAGTTCGGCGATAGGCCCTCCCGATACCGCTTTTTGGGTGCCCGACCCTGTCGGCGATTTCGATACAGTAACCGTCACCGGCAAACTCGATTATACGGACGGCTGGCATTATATTAATGTCCGCGGAAAAGCAGAATTCGACCCGGAACCTACCGACCCTCCGGAACTCGATTCTATCGAACTCGACAAGCAAAAACCGACAATCGGGTTATTCGACGTCGTCGATATTACCACGACGGTTGAGCCGAGCATTCCCGCCGATGTGGCAGACCCCGGCTGGACAAACAGCGTCGAGGTAAAGGCTTATTTCAATGGCGTTACCGATGTCGGCGGCGCGCCACCACCCGGAACCGGAATATATCGCTACCGCATCTCGACTAACGGCGGAACCGATACCCTTTCCGAGGGTGCTTTCCCGCCGACCGCACAGGTTCTGTTCGATTTGCCTGTAGGCGATATCGCCTATACGGTCTGGGGCGAGGTTCAGGATTCGGCGGGTAACTGGTCTTCGGAGGTTGCGCCGGACGCTTTCGATATAACACTAGATACGCATATCCCGACTTTAGATTCGATACAATTGTGGGATACCGAACTTACCTCGCAGGAATACACAGACGAACCGGAGATTACGGTTAGGGCTTTCGGTGAGGACACGCCGTATAACCTTAAATATGTTGCTATCTTCGAGGACCTCGGCGATTACCCCGCCGAAGTCCGTTTATTGCGTATAGATTACGACGAACTCGGTATGCCATATACGCTTCAGGATACTATGACCGGCGGCCTGAAAACCGTTTATGTTGCGCTTATGGACTGTGCGGGTAATATTTCTGGCACGGCATCCGCGTCGATAATATATAATAAGGAAATAACTCTCGACCTGACCTTGTTCGACCTCGACAGCGACCCGATGAATACCGAGTGCACCAACGAGAGAACGGTGGGCGCTATACTCGGTCATTCGGAGACACCGCCGTATCAGTATATCCTGACTGAAACCATGGGCCCCGACCCGCTGCCGGGGGACACGCGCTGGGATACATATAACGATACGGTATCGTTCCAGTTAAGCACTGGCGAGGGCGAAAAGGTCGTCTATGGCTGGTTGCTCTCGGAGAGCTTTATTGTCAGTCCGGTCGATGCCGATACGATTTATCTCGACCAGACAGCCCCGGAACTGACCGACGGTTTCTTCGTGTGGGATACGTCCTCGGTGGACATTTTCCCCGATTACTTCACTGCTGCTATGGGTTGGTCGAACGAGGAATATATCTATGGTCATATCCCCGGGGAATACGACGATGGCTGCGGAACCGACAGTATGAAGTTCGGCGGCGGAGTCGACCTCGACCTCTGGCAGCCTATTCCTTATAACATAGATACTGTCGAACATACTATAGACCTCCCGTTTAGTTCCGATAGTATCCCGCTTGTTATGGACACCGATACGGAGGGCCGGAAGGACATCACCGCACACCTCAGCGACTTTGCGGGTAACTGGGGCAATCCGTTCGACCCGAACAGCGAGATAACAATCCACGGCGGCTACGATACACAACCCCCGGATTTCGAGTTCCTCGACGTTTTCGCAGAGACGGTAACGGTCGAGGTTACTACTACACGGCCTTCCAGCCTGCCGCTTCACGTTACCGACGAACCAGCTCCAGGGTTTCTCTGGAAAGTCTGCTGGCAAATCGACGGCGGCGAACCGGAGTGCACAATCTACGACGAGACCTGGGACTCCGACTCGGCGCTTATATTCTACGCCGCGTTCCCGGAAACTATGGCCGAACTGCTTGTGCCGGATACGCATTACGACCTCGGCGTGGTAGTTATCGACTCGGCGGGGAACCCGAGCGCGTTGAAAACCGCCGACCTGCTCGTTATCCCCGATACTATCGGTTTCGGCTTTACGGTTGTCGATAGCAACGACACCGACGACGACGAATACTGCAGCGAACGCACCGTAATGACCAAAATCGACATTCCCGACGACCCGGACGAAATGCGTTTCGGACTATCGCCGACCTCTCTCGGCACCTGGACTGCGTTTTCTGAAAACAGTTATTTCTCCATCGGTTCCGGCGCCGACGGTGTCAAATGGGTTTTTGCGCAGGTCAGGTTCGGCACGCAGGAATCGAAAATCGAATCGACGTCGATAATTCTCGACACGCACGCACCGTCTGTCGGCAATATAGTCGCTTTCGATATTACATCGGGAGACGAATACTACTCCGACGAACGGCTTGTGGGTTTCAAGGCTATCGATGCTACCGACGAAACCCCCGGAGTAATCGGCGCGCTGCTTATCGCCGAGGATTCCGATTTTACCGTGAATCTTCAAAAATGCGATTTCGATTCGGTAGACGGCACAGTCGGTTATTGCACATACGAGGCATCCGAAGAACCGTATATACCGGAAGGCACCGAACCTTCTGGCGCTATCCGCCAGGATGCCCGCGTTTTCTGGGCGAAACTGCTCGACCGCGCCGAGAACCCGGCGCCACAAATCAAGCAACCGGCTATCGTAATCGACCTCGACGATAAAACAATAACCAACTTCCCGAACCCGTTCAATCCGGATATCGAACCGACGCTAATCCGCGTGAAGGGCCTCGACGCCGGCGCGACAGTGGAGGTCAGCGTTTATGACAACTACGGCAACCTCGTCGTTAAAAAATCGAAGACCGCCGAATCCGGCAGCAAAGCCGTGGATATACTATGGGACGGCAAAAACGGACAGGGTGATGTTATCGCGGGAGGTGTATATGTAGCGGTGGTAGATATAGGAGGAGAGATTTTCAAACGAAAAATAGCCGTCTGGAAAGGAGGTGAGTAGCGATGTTAAAAAGTAGGATTATTAATATAACCGCTATTTTAGCATTCGCCATCCTTCTTCCGTTGAGTGTTATAGCGACAGAGGGCAACTCCGGACAGGCCGGAGAACTTCTCCGAAGCGGTATCGGAGCTAAAAGTTTCGCTATGGGTAGAGCTTATACAGTTATGCCTACCGGAACGGACGGTCTGGTATGGAATCCCGCCGGACTCGGGAAACTCGGCCGCTGGGAAGTCCATCTGATGCACGCGCAGGGCTATCTCGACAGCCGACTCGAATATGGAAGTTTTGCGATACCGATTGGCAACCTCGGCGGATTCGGCCTCGGGTTCGTCAACGAGGGCATAAGTAAAATCGACGGACGTGATTCGTTTAACCGGCCTACTGGAGAACTTACCTGGGGTGAATCGGTCGGTATCCTCGGCTGGGGCAGGTCCTTTATGCAGAATAAATTCTACGCCGGTCTCGCCGGGAAATATGTGATGAAAAATATGGGCGAAGAGTCCGCGTCCGGCCTCGGCGGTTTCGATATCGGTCTTATATCGAAAGATTTGAGGTTTAAATATAGGGTCGCGTTAGTCGTCCAGAACCTCGGCGCCGGGGAAATTGCAGGCGACGCCTACCCTCTGACTATCCGAGCTGGACTCGGCTATCGTATGCTCGGCGACCTGTATCTCGCCGCCGACGGCGAGATGGTTTCCGGAAGAGGAATATCACCCAGAATCGGCGCGGAATACCGCTTCGACTGGCTCTCTATCCGCGCCGGTTACGATGTTATGAAACCGGAGATTACTTTCGGACTGGGATTTATGATAGAGAACCTTATGGGACGAGTCGCGGGAACCTACCCGATGCTCGACTACGCTGGCGGCGCATTAGGCCCCATCGGCAATAGTTACGCACGCGTATCCCTGACCGTTCAGGGCGAGGAGATGCGCAAACTCGAAGAAATCGAGGGCGACCCATGTCAGCAACTTTCGATGATAGAACCGCATATGGCCAAACGCGGTTTTGTGGGAGCCAAAGCGAACCTTATTTACGGATATTGTCGGTTTCGCGCCGAAGCGCTCGAGGCACCCATCGATATAGAACCTAATCTCGGCGATGTGTATCAGTTCTTCCACGAAGCATACTACGGCAAATACGGTTCCGATTGGCCGACAAAAGTCGTTACCGACAGTCTCGCGAGGACAATATTCAGCCAGAGAACTCATTATATGTATGGCGAAACCCGTATGGCCAAAAATATGGATACGGAAGCAAAGAACTTGCTCGAGAACCTTATCTCGGCGGGCGGAGACAGCGCACAATACGATATCCGACTGCAATACGATATGGCGCGGGTTCAGGAGGAACTCGGCGAGGTCGACGAAGCTCTCGGCGCATACAAAAGTATAGCTGAACAAAAAGTCGATAGCCCCGAAAGGGTACTAGCGCTATATCGCGCGGCGCTACTTATGCGGGACGACGACAGAACCAAAGCTATGGACTATCTAAAAACTCTGGTCAGAAATCTCGCAACGGGTTTTTGGAACGAGAACGGCAATCGGGTTTCGTATCCAATGTTCCCGAAATACAAAGACAACTCGGTCGCCGACGACGCTACGTTACTTCTCGCCGATTTGACATTCTCGTCGGCGGGCGGAGACCCCGCGAAAATTAGAGAGGCCCTGGGGCTTTATCTCGATGTCCTTATCTTCTATCCGGATATGGAGGCTTCGGTTCTCGGCGAGGCCGCCGAGAAGGCCGCTATATGCTATGAAGAACTAGGAGATACAGATAGCGCCGGAAAAATCCGTAAGTGGGCCGAAACTTTTTAATAAACGACGATAATGAAAGAGTATAATAACCCAAAGATGAGTAGTAAGGAGGCGCAAATGAAGTTCAAAAGCATCGCTTATCTTTCGATGCTCCTGGTCGTAATAGCCGTTTTAGGAACGGTTTCGCCAGTGATGGCCCAGGGACCCGGCGAGAAGGACTCAATCTGGTTGCACACTTCTGCCGCCGATTGGGAAAAAACCGCCGACAGTTTCATCCTACATATGGAGTGGGAGCTTTTCTTTAAAAAAGCCGGAAGAAGAGGAACGTATGCTTCCGACTGGACCGCTCTCGACCCGAAAGAAGTCGATTACACCTATCGAGTGGAGGTGGCCACCGATTCTGCTTTCGGAAATATCGTAAAAAAGGAAGAGACGACGGAAATGTCGGCCTCTATCCACGGACTCGAATACGACCGGAGCTATGTCGCCCGCGTGGTTCTGGTCGACCCACCCGAAAACTATAAAGACGATTTCGGCGGTGGGATAGTCTATAAACACGAAAAAGCGGTCGGCGGCGCGGCAGCCGAAAAAAAGAACCTGATATACTGGGTCAAGTTCTACCTAAAATACGGCGGATGGCAGACATATTTTATTATCGCTTTCGCCTTATTCGGGTTGTTCGTCGTCTGGCCGACGACCTGGTGGAGGCTCCGCCTCGCTAACGTTTTCCCGCCGAACAAACCGGGGTTCCTTTACGCTGCCTTGCCATTCGATAGGACTGGCAAAACCGACCACCTATCGGATAAAGGAAACGTATACATACGGGAAGTCGCTAAATACTGGTCTCGTGCGATGGCGGCTATGGTTCAGGACCCAAGCTACTGGAAAAGCACCGATGATTTTATCAAAGCCTCGATGCAGGAACAGGAAGAAGTCAAGAAACGTATGTGGGTCGACGAAGGACTTCCTGCTATCGAACAGGCCATAGACGTATGTAAAAACGGCGTTCCCGGAATCAAGTTGAAAAAGAAACCGCTCGAATACCCGTTTCCGAGAGTTCTACTTGCGGCATTGGAAAACCAGCGTGCAAACCGCAATAACTGGTGGGCGAGCCAGGAGATGGACCGGGCTACCGAGAATACGTCGTATAAAGAAATCGACGACCTGAAAAGCTGGGGAATTACCACATTCTGGGCGCTCGGCTCCATCGAGCCTATGCTCGGGCTGTTCGGAACCGTGCAGGGTATCCAGAAAGCGTTTATGGGCATTCAGGCTCAGCTCAGGGAGAACCCCGACGCACAGATGGCCGAAACGGTCGAAAAATTGGCCGGCGGAATACAGCAGGCGCTGATTACAACCATTCTCGGCCTGCTCTTCGGAATTCCATTCATGCTTATGTATTATTACTATCGCGGCAAAGCCGATTTCATCTTCTCGAAATGGGAAGAAATCGTAATCGAAATACTAAATAGAGCGTAAACCAGGGAGGTTTCAAAAATGGCCAAACGACAAGCTGATATCTGGCCAAGCGCTAATTGGACCTCCCTGATAGATATCATCTTCCAGCTACTGATTTTCTTTATGGTTACGCTGGCTCTTGGCACTGTCGAAAGGCAGGCGCGCTCTCAATCGGAGGGTAAAGAGAAGGAGGACCTACCGCAGATGCCCGGTATGGTCGGCCTTGGTGAAGCCCTGGATATTACTCCGGGTTCGGTGCTTATCCATGTTGCCGAGGACGCGGAAGACGAAGTAAAAGGGAATCTTGTAGTATATCTGCTAAACCACGAAATACCCTCGGTTAAGGAAGCCAAAGAGGACTCCCTGCACAGAGCGGGGCCTTTCTCGTGGGATGTAGCGTATAGTAAATTAGAGAGACAGATTAGAACCGCCCGAACAAACTACGAACCTATGCCGAGAGTGGAGATGCGAGCCTACGAGGGAACACCATACGGTAAAGTTCTAGATATAATGAAACTCTGCTACCACGAGGAAGAACCGATGCGTATAAATCAGGTCTATTTCCGATTCGCACGACTCGCTCAAGAACGGTTGGGGGGGAAGTAATATGAGAAGAGTAGAAGCACTCGAAACATCCGAGCTTACGAGTATGGTCGATATCATATTCCAGTTGATGATTTTCTTTCTGGTTACTATGAGTGTCCTCCCGGCGGTCGAGTCGGCGAAACAGGTCGAAGGCAATATGTCGTTGTCTACGCCAAGTCAGGGTAGCGCCGAAGTCTCGCACCTGGTTCAGGTTATAAAGCACCCGACGAAGAACGCGTATGGTTATCTGGTCCTCGACGGCACACCGACCTCTGCCGAATTTTATAAAGACATCGATAAAAATAGGCACTTACTTAATTTACCTCTCGCTCTGGAAAGCGAATTGACCCTCGCCGAAAACAAAGGGCTATGGTTCAACGAAACCGGACTGAGAGCTAAATTCCAGGAGGCTATCAACCAGCAGGATGTGAAAGTAATTATCAGTGCGGCAAGGAATACACCTTACGGCGAGGTAGTAAAAGTCCATTCCATATTGTTTAATATCGGAATTTCTAAAATTGCCTGGCTGGACCGTCCGATTTCGGACCTCAGGGCGGATATCAGGGAGGTGAGATAGATGAAAATCCACGCAGTCGTACCTCTGCTGGTATTAATGGCCCTCATAGCCGCTATAGCGCTTTTTTCGCCCGGTTGTGAAGCCGGCACCGAAGGCGAAAGCACTTTCGAATGTCCGGACGGACCTAAAATAATCTTCCGCGGTGGCTATGGAAATATAGTTATTAAATACCAGCCGCCACCAGAACCGATATTTAAGGTCGGTAACGCGACGCAATATCTGGACTTCAATAACCTCCAGCTGAAATACGGTATCATCGAGCAGCCGTTAATCATATCGTATAATGTCAAAAGCTCCGTTATAGGCGCATCCGTCGAGTCTAATACCCTCGACCCCGCTTTCGACAATGAAGTCCTGGCTATCATAAAGAGCTGGACCTACACACGCTGGGGTTTCGGAAGACTTTGGGTGAAGGTCGAGATGGCTCGAAGCCGTATTACGGTCGATATGTCTGGGGCGAACCTCGCCGATAGAGTTCCGAATCAAAGTATGCCCCGGTTCGGCGAACCGAAAGAAATGGTCGCCGCATACGGCTTTAATAAGGTAGTTAGAGGAGAAGTCCATTAGCGCTGGCGCCCGTTCCAGATTGGGCGGGCGCATTTTGAGTAGATTAACGAGAATTATTAATAACCTCAAACTAAGAGGCCAAAATGAAAAAGATAAAGTCCTTCTTTCTTATCATTATTCTCATTATGGGCGCGATATTGTTCGCTCAGGAGGCCAACGAACCGGTTTCCGAAGAACCGTTGCCGGAAGAGCCGGTTTCGGAGGAACCAGCGGATGCCACCGCTACCGACGCTCCGCCTACCGCGTCGCGCGAACTGGGAATCGGCGCTATTAACGAAGCCTACGAGGCCGGCGCCGACGCTATCAAGGATAATCAGAAAGACGCTGCGATTGGTCATTTCCAGCGTGCCGCCGAAATCTCCGAGCAATTTTTATCCGGGATTATCGGCACCGGCGAAGAGGCTCAGGCCAAGTATTTCCGTGGATTGGCGTTATACTACTGGGGTAAACTCGCGGAAAGCAGCGATAAACTCGACGAAGCGTCCTTAGCCTTTACCGACGCCGGAACCGCTTTCACCAATATCGATAAACTCGGGCGTTTTTATCTCGATAGTAAATACCGCAAAGGATTGTGTTCGTTCAGGCAATATCAGTTAAGCAATGTGGAGAATGTGCAAATAGCTAAACTTAGTGCGGCATACGGCGATTTTAGAGGCTTTCTCGAGGACCCTGCACTCGAGGAATCACGTGAACAAATGACGTCGGAGATAGAACAAGCCAAATACCTCGCGGCGTTCTGCCTTTTTAAACGAGGCGCAATCAAGATGTTCCAGGTTTCAGAACGAACAGCCGCAAAGAACGATTTGAACACCGCCGCCGGCTATTTTGCCGAACTAAACGACGCACAGAACGAACAAATCGCCGTCCTCTCGCGTTTGATGGAAGGGGAATGCCACTACTATCTCGGACGCCTTTATATGCAGGTTCACCCCGACGAATGGAGCGAAAGTAATCTCTCGAACCAGAGTCGCGACGAGGCCATCATAAGCGAACTCGAAACCGCGGAAAGCCGTATTAACGCAGCAAAAAGCGCTATGGGCGCTTTCGCGGCGCTCAATCCCTACGTTACATTCAGCCTTTATATTAACGGTCTGGCCAAAGGTGCCGCTGGTGAAACGGGAGAACTCGGAGCCGTCCTGGCGAACCTCGCCGACCAGTCCGTTACCGGAGAATGGACACTCGAAAAAGATATGCGTGCCGCCGATGCTCAACTTCTCAGATATTTTTCTGGAGAAACCACACCGGGCGCCGCTATCGGCAGCTGGCAGTCTATTTCCGGTAGAATATCCGCGGCCAATTACTGGGTAGGATGGGTGAAATATATCGAAGCTATCGAACAAACCGATAATTATTCGCAGGCGTCGAGCCAATTTATGAATTTCCTCGGCAGAGCCGGCGGCACGACGCGAGAATCTATAATGAAGGCCGATGCCAAATTCCGCGAAGCCGAATGCACGTTCTGGGACGCCACATTAAGCGAACAAGCCCCCGCCCTTCAACAGGCAAAGGCCTCCTACCAGGCACTCATTTCCAGTAGCGGAGCTTACGCCAAATACCTCCCGCAGGAAATATTAAATCAGGCCAGCGTCAGAATACAGATTATCGAGGTCCAAGAGCGTATGCAAAAGGGAACCGCCGATATTAACAGGGTTATCACAAACCTGCGAATGCAAGGCCTCGAGCTACCCGACGACGCCAAAGCATACCTGAACTTTGGACGCTATTTCCTCGAAAAGGCGAACCGCGAATACGGCCAGGCTCGATTGTTGGATGTCGGTCTGGCTATCGGGCTGTTCGGCTATGTCGAGGAGAACGGAAGCGTTGCCGCGGCATTCAGGAACGAAGCCAAGTTCCTTCAAGGGGTAGCTTATATCAAAAAAGCGACCGCTACCGAATCGGATGACGAAGCCAAATCTGCTATGCAGGACGCCAAGAAAACGCTCGACGGCGTTTCGACGCCGCTAAGTATAGAGGCCAAATACGCTGTCGGGGTTGGCTATTTTAATATCGAAGATAGAAGCAGCGCCCAGAGCGCCCTAAATACATTAAAGGATTCTTATATCCGCCCGGCTTATGTTTATGGTATGGTCAGCGGAAACTGCGTAACAAAAGGAACCTATCTGAAAAAGGTTATCGCCAGCACACCGCGCTCCGATACGTGGCATATGAAAGCCCAACAGGGTTTCGATAAACTGGATTGCGCGGGCAACGTTCCTCCACAGTCCGGCGGATTGAAAACCACCGGCTCGCCGATTACTTATGAATCTCTCGCCGACCCTAAAGCCCAGATGGACGAGCTCCGCGCGCAAGCTTTGTTAATGTGGCAGAAGGTTTCTGAGGGTAAAAAGGTTTATCCGATAGACCAACTTATTCCGGATTTGCCACCAAAAACAACTATCACCGTGGAATTTATTATAAAGGGTACCGACGGAAAAGAAATAAGCGGCGAACACAGGCTCATTATCGACGGAGACGAGGGCCTCGCCGAAAAAATCAGCGGAAGCACATACAGGGCTACTCTCAGCCGCGCTACGCACGGTATAGTAGTTAAAATGAGGGGATACTATCGTTTCGATGAGTCGATGTCTATAACCGAAGAACAGGACGTTAGTTTGAATATCAAAAAAGCGGTCAGATACGTTAAGGATTCTGATATGCCCGACTCCGACCAGCCTATGGCTATTACCTCGTCCGGCGATTGGGTGATAATCGCGAATAACGATAAGAGGGTTATTCTACGACGCGATTCCGGCGGGAAACTAATATCCTCCGTATCATACGACGATATCAAAGTTTCCGCGGTAACCGGACTGGCCGTTGACGGCGATTACCTTTTGGTTGTCGATGGGCGCGCAGGGCAGATTAAACTTATTACCGCCGACGGCGGCGATGTTCAACCCATAGCGGTAAAGGGTGAATCTTACGGTGGCAACTCTCTCGTAAAACCTTCCGCAGCTATCGCTGTAGAAGGTAAATACTATATCGTGGATACAGGCAACAGCCGCGTAGTCGTATTCGAGGGCGTAAACTACAGAAGCGAATTCGGCGATACCCAACTCGAACATCCTATCGGTATAGCCTATCGCGCCTCCGACAGGAGATTTCTGATTACAGACATCGTTCTCGGAAAGGTGTTCGTTTTCTCCCTCACCGGCGAGATGATAGAAAGCCTCGAACTCCCAGAACAAAAGACTCCCGGAGCGATATTCGTCGACCCAGACGGGTTTATTTTCGTCGCCGATTACGTATCCGGCGATGTGTATAAATACACCAGCAGTTTCGAGTCGCTGGGAAGAATTTCGAGCGATATTACAGCGCCGACAGGGCTATCGCAAATAGGCAGCGGTCCCTCTGCGAAACTATACATAGCCGGCAGAGAGGCGGTCGCAATCCTTAAGGGCGCATGGGATAATGCCTATATGCCGGAATAAAACTCTATACGTAATAGCAGTCCTAATCGGGGGGCTTATATCGAGCCCCCCGGCCTTTGGGCAGGATATTATCGACCTGACCGACGGTATCTGCTCTCAAAGATTCCTACAATCGGCTGAAAAAGCAGCAAGAACTTACCAACAAGAGCTTGGCGCCCCCGAGATGCTCGCCGACCTTATCGATTCATCGTTCATAGATAACGACCAGGTTTTAGCGGTGATGTATCTCTATATCGCCCATTTCGAAGCCGGTATGGAGAAAACCTATCTCGCCGACCTCGCGCGAGTGCTCACCACCGCCGGCTGTTTCGAACTACCGGATTCTCTTTTTAAACTGCACCTCGAACTCAACCCGGAGGACGACCTCGCACTCCGCGATTACTCCCTGCTTCTCGCGCAATTCGGAGAATTCGACCGCGCACGAAAACTCCTCAAATTCAGAATAAAAGAGGCAAAAAAGAAGTCCCGAACGCAACTTACCGAATCGCTCGGAATGGTCTCCTTAATGGAGTTTCTGCAAACCGACGAAGAGGACGCTCTCGATGACGCGTTCGATTTTTTCCGCGAGGCGAGATTCGGTAAGGAGCGTCTCGAAACAAGGTCGAAAACCGGCAGGCTTACCCTCGATGTCGATTATATCCCCACACAGGAGCCCGGGAAATACAGATTTACGTTCAGGATTAAACACGATGCCGGCAGCGACGCAATAATTGTCGGTATTCGCGGATGGATAGCTTTCGGGAGGGAAATCGAAAACGAGTTTATTAACGAATCGATTCAAGATATGCATAAACTATTCGGGTCCGTATATATCGGGCACGGAGACAGTCTGCAAAGCGAACGCGGAGCTTTCGAGATTAGCGGCGACCTCGGCGGTTTTGCCCCGTTTTATGAAGGTGAGGGCCGTTTTGCTATTATCGCCTTATTCCCCGACGGCAGGAAAAGATATGTTCGTCATAATCTGGGTGAGCCTATCTCGTCGGGTTTATCGCTTTCGCGCGTCGCCGACGCCCTATCCTATGGCGAAACGGACTGGGCAGAGTCCGTCCTAACGGACCTGGCCACCTCCGGCGAGATGCTCCCACCACGCTGGAGAGCCTCGGTAGAACTATCCAGAATAATGGAAAACCCTCTTCTGTGGGAAAGCGGTCTAAGAGTCGTCGATTCGTTACTTATAGAAAAACACGACCCGAACCTTTCCGTTTTTAAGGGCGCCCTGTTATACCTCCTCGGCAGAAAAGAAGAAGCCGCCTATCCGCTAAAACAGGCTGTCGAAGCCGATTCTACGAATTTCTGGGCATGGTATAATCTGGCTCTCGTCGAATATGACCTCGGCAATAAGAAACAAGCCGCCGCGCTTTTCCTGAAGACAGCGGAAGTAAACAATCGTATGTTTGTCGCGAACCTGCTGGCCGGAGTGATATACGAAGAATTAGGCTATTTGAATCTCGCTCTCGAACAATACGAATACGCCTTCCATAATGTTGCTTTTAGAGCCATAGAAGTCGACAGATGGATTAAGGACCTTAAAGCCAAACTTAATGAAGAAAGCGCCGAGTAACACCGATTTATCAGCACCAATGACTGGTTCATAAAAAATCCATTCCAACTATCGTTTCTGTGATAAAGTTCTATCTGTTTGACTATCCGATTATATCCCTTTACTAGACAAATTCCGCTAATCCAGCCTTGACAAAAATGAATTATAAGATTAGTTTATAATATTATTGAATTTTATATAAAGAAGAGGCGATTATGCACAAACCGTTTTATATTACCACTCCGCTTTATTACGTCAATGATAACCCACACGTCGGTCACGCCTACACAACAGTGGTCGTAGATGCTATCGCACGTTATCACAGAATAGCCGGCGAGGAGGTCTATTTTATGACAGGGACCGACGAGCATGGGCAGAAAATCGCCGAAGCCGCAGCGGCAAATAATATGTCTCCCAAACAGCATTGCGATATTTATGTGAAGAATTTTAAAAAATTCTGGAAAGACCTCGGCATAGAATACGACTATTTTATCCGCACGACCGATAAACACCACGTAAAGGCGGTCAAAAAAGCTCTGCAAATTCTATGGGAAGCGGGCGAGATATATCAGGACGAGTATTCCGGATGGTATTGTGTCCCGTGCGAACGTTTTTGGATGGAGAAGGACCTCGTCGACGGCAATTGCCCCGATTGCGGACGCCCCGTGAAACAACTCGCCGAGAAAAATTATTTCTTCAGAATGAGCAAATATCAGGACTGGTTGATAGATTATATCGGTGAACACCCCGAATTTATCCAGCCGGAAAATCGCAAGAACGAGATACTCGGATTTTTGAAAGGGCAGTTGACAGACCTCTGCGTATCCCGACCGAAAGAAAGGCTTTCATGGGGTATCGAACTCCCTTTCGATAAGGATTACGTCTGTTATGTCTGGTTCGATGCACTGCTAAATTATATCACAGGCGCGGGTTGGCCCGAACATCCCGATAGGTTCGAACATACCTGGCCGGCAGACTATCACACAATCGGCAAGGACATCGTAACGACGCACGCAGTCTACTGGCCGATTATGCTTCGCGCGCTCGGTATCGACCCGCCAAAAACCGTCTACAGTCACGGCTGGTGGATGGTCGAGGCTACGAAAATGGGCAAATCGCTCGGCAACGCTGTCCCCATACCGAAATTGATAAAATTCCTTGGACGCGATGCATTACGCTATTTCTTGCTACGTGAAAAGGTTATGGCTCTCGATTGCCAGTTTAGTTTCGAATCTATGATTAGACGTATAAATACCGACCTCGCGAACGACCTTGGTAATCTGACGAGTCGCGTTCTCGGGCTACTTCAACAGAATTTCAACGGTCTGATACCGGAACCGGGCGAAGCGACCGACGAGGAGAAGTCCCTTCGCGATACCGCTTTCGCTGCAACCGAAAAGGTCCGCGAAGAGGTCTGGAAAATGCGTTTGTCGCGCGCTCTCGAAGCCGCGGGCGAACTGGTCGGTGAAACCAACCGATATCTCGAACGCACATCACCGTGGAAGCTGGCGAAATCTGAAGAATACGAACGCCTCGAGACGGTATTATACAATGCCGCCGAAGCACTGCGCATCGCTTCGATTCTCTATTGGCCTGCGATGCCCGATTCCTGCGATGAAATCCGCTATCGGCTCGGAATTGGCGATAAACCGGTCCGACTCGATGACGCCTCCGAATGGGGACTGCTGAAACCGGAAACACAAACAAAAGTGGGCGAACCGCTATTCCCGCGCATCGATGAAAAAGAAATGCTGAAAGAATTCACCGCCGAGGAAGCCACTCCGCCGGAGGCTGAACCCGCCGAAGGACTTATCGATATTGCGCAATTCTCGAAGGTCAAGCTCGTTCTCGGCAAGGTTAAGGAATGCAAACGCGTGCCAGAAGCCGACAAACTATATCTTCTTCAGGTCGATATGGGCACCGAGACGCGCCAGCTTGTAGCAGGCCTCGCACAGTGGTATAAGCCGGAAGAACTGCTTGGCAGAACGCTGGTCGTAGTGTCGAATCTCGAACCGGCGAAGATACGCGGCTACGAGTCGCGCGGGATGCTCCTCGCCGCCGAGGATAAAGGTGTCGTCCGTATCCTCACAGTCGACGGCGAACTACCGCCCGGAGCAAAAGTAAGATGAAACCAGAATTAAATAAAATTTACGAAGGCGATTGTATTGAAATAATGCGGCAATGGGATGATGATTGTATCGACCATTGCATTACCGACCCGCCTTACAATATGAGTAAGAGAAAAGGCTTGGGATGGGCTTTCTCAAATCATATTACGATGGAAGAAAAATGGGATGTTTTCTCGCGGGAAGATTATCTCGATTTCACGAGGGAATGGCTAAATGAAGTCTGCCGTGTTGTGAAACCGAACGGAAACATCTTCATCTTTGGTTCCTTTCACAACATATACGATATTGGCTTTATAATAAATGAAAAGGATTTGAAAATCATAAATTCTATAGTTTGGTTTAAACCAAATGCACAACCAAATATCACATGCCGAATGTTGACCGAAAGCACTGAATATATTATATGGGCTTGTAATGCAACTAAAGCGAAAGCAAAGGGCTGGACGTTTAATTATGACATTTCAAAAGAACTTAACACCAACAAACAGATGCGCAATGTTTGGGAAATCCCTTATCCTTCGCAAAAGGAGAGGACCTATGGCAAACATCCTTCTCAAAAACCGATAGATTTAATAAGACGAATAATCCTTATTGCAACAAATAAAAGTGATTCAATTCTCGATTGTTTTTCGGGCAGTGGGACTACTGGCGTCGTCGCACAAGGACTAAAAAGAGATTGGGTAATGATTGATAATAATCCAGAATACAATAAGATTGCCAAAAATAGATTAAAAAATGTTCAAGTGACTTTGCCTAAAAGCCTTGTTCAAACTACGTTGAAGATTTAAGGAGAACAATGCATAATAAACCCTGGGAAGCGATCTTTAAAGAATATCGGATCAATGAACATAATTTCGACGAAAGCCCATTCAATATCAGTGCGGAAGAGATTAAGGAAGTATCACGGCATTTCGGAACCACTGGTGACAGAGAAGTTCGTGTTCTTTGCAAACAGGACACGCGAGAAGATAGGCCGGACGTTTTTAAAGAAAAAGAACTTTTTATTCTGCCAATTAAAAACAAATTTTATACGATCATTAAAGGAGAAGGTTACGTAGACATCCCGCAGGTTACAGAGACACCGATAACTTATAAATCCAAACTTGATTTTAAACTCGACACTTCAAAAATTGGCGATTCCGAAATGCAGCATATTGACTTTGCTTACGCCTCGAGCCTTATAAGGAATTTCATGGATGACGAATCGCTTGTTCTGACCATCAGAGGCAGAAAATATACCCCAGAGTTCTCGTTCTTCGTTGATAAACATAAAATAACAGCAAAGAGCGTGCAGACAGAGGTAGACGCCGGGTATGAAGGCAAGGAGCAAGTAATTCTCATTGAGGCAAAAAGGCCCGGCGTCAGTAATACAATCATCAGGCAGCTCTACTATCCGTACCGGCAATGGCAAGAGCACACATCAAAGAAGGTTATTCCTGTATTCTTTGAAAAAGACGAAAACGAATATTTCATTTGGGAATTTGAATTTAAAAACATAGAGAATTACAACAGCATTAGCCTTGTTAGGTCGGCCAAGTTCGTAATCTCATAGGTTACTCATCTGAAACAGAACAACAACTATCGCTTCTCGATAATTAGTTAAACAGGCAAAAGGGTCGAGGGTATTCATTTCAAGGAGCAAATATGACGGAAAACCGGTTAGAAGAACTACTGAATAAAATCTCACACCGCACCGCGCGCGTATGCGTTATCGGTATGGGCTATGTCGGACTGCCGCTGGCCGTAGAGGCCTGCAATGCCGGGTTCGTTGTCGATGGTTACGATGTTTCGGAGCGCAAAGCGAAAATAATCAACTCCGGCGGCTCCGACGTGGACGATATCCCGCCCGAAACAGTAAAGAAGTTCGTCGATTCAGGAAAACTCACGTGCACTACCGACCCGGCGGTTATGGCAAACGCCGATATTATTCTAATCTGTGTCCCGACGCCGCTTAACAAAACTAAAGACCCCGATGTTTCGTATATTCTCGACGCCGGCGAGAAAATCAGAAAATATATAACCGAAGGCACGCTCGCCGTCCTCGAATCGACGACCTATCCGGGAACGACCGAAGAGCTTATTCTCCCCATGCTCGAAGAGAGCGGTCTGAAAATAGGGGAGGGTTTCTTTCTCGCTTTTTCCCCCGAAAGAGTCGACCCCGGTAACCCGGTCTATCAGACTCACAACACGCCGAAGGTCGTCGGTGGGGTTACGCCGGCATGCACAAGGGTTGCCCGCGCATTTTACGAAACTACTATCGAAAAAGTCGTGCCGGTTTCCTCGACTAAAGCCGCCGAAATGGTTAAACTGCTCGAAAATACTTTCCGCAGCGTCAATATCGGTCTCGTCAACGAGGTCGCCCTTATGTGCGACCGTCTCGGTATCGACGTCTGGGAGATTATAGATGCCGCCGCAACGAAACCGTTCGGATTTATGCCGTTTTATCCCGGTCCGGGACTCGGCGGGCATTGTATCCCAATCGACCCGCATTATCTATCATGGAAACTTAAAAGCCTAAACTACTACGCGAGATTTATCGAACTAGCCGGAGAGATTAACGGCAATATGCCGGCTTATGTCGTAGCACAAACCGCCGATTTGCTTAATAAATTCGGCAAACCGATTAACGGGTGCAAAATAGTCGTTCTCGGAATCGCTTACAAACGGGATATATCCGACGTCCGCGAATCGCCGTCGCTCGATTTGCTCGAAATCCTGCAGGAAAAGGG
>QNEE01000011.1 GCA_003645085.1 bacterium
AATTGAGTTCTTTACACAGGTTTTCTTCGATGTATTTTTTTACCTCGAAAAGCGCCTTCATCCGTTTAAGCGGCGGGAGAACCGGTTCGTAATCGGTAGGTAGTATTTTTTCTACTTCCTCGTAGGTGCTGACTCCAGGTCCCGCTAAATCGGCTTCTTTGTTTTGCATAACGACTCCTTCCAAGCGTTTTTGAATTGCGGTTAGATTATACAAGGCGACAAAAACCCTATTTTACGCTTATTTGGGTAGCAATATCGGGTTTAAACAAACCGTTACATAAAAGAAGGACTATCTAATTATGGAGACGATGGGATTCGAACCCACGACCTCAGGCTTGCAAAGCCCGCGCTCTCCCAGCTGAGCTACGTCCCCACGTCGGCGACCGCGCTACATATCCGTATCCGAGCAAGCTCGAACGCTACTATTCCGCTTGTCGCCTCCTCTTCCGACCGAAGCGGGCTTCGGTCGGGATAAGAATAAAAATGGGCCTGGGGGGAGTTGAACCCTCGACCTCACGCTTATCAGGCGTGCGCTCTAACCAACTGAGCTACAGGCCCAGGAATAATGTAAAAATCGAAATGTAAAATGTAAAATTACTCACCGCACGACCAAAAGCGATTGCATAACCCACGACCTGCCTACGTGTGTTCTCTCAGATAAAGATAGTTTAGTCCTGAAGCAGAAAAAGTCAAGGATTTTCTATTAAGTAAGGGGGGCAATTTTGTTATTTTAAATAAGCAACCTTTCTACTAACTATCCGCCCGTCCGAGGTTCTCGCTTTTACGAGATATATTCCCGATGCGATAGACTGGCCGGGTGTCCAGATGACTGAACAGGGTATAGGGTTTAGGGTATAGGGTCTACCCCCTTCATCCACACCGTTTGTTTGGGCGGGGCTGGAACAAGACCCTAAACCCCAGACCCTAGACCCTGTTATGTCGTATATCTCTATTTCCGCTCCCGTGGGCGCGGTGATTATGCAGGAGGAATTGAACGGATTCGGATATGCGGTGAGAGTGAGATTTATCGGTTTGATATCGGTTTTATCATTTATGCTCATCCAGTTATCTGAGGAAACAATATCCGCCCAACTGCTCGGATTTGTGTGCCCACCACCTGATGGATAGCGCCACCAATCGGCTTCATCGGGGTTGTCGCCAAAGCCTACCATGAATCCCAATGCGCCTGGCACACCGGGTGAGATTCCCAACTTAGAGAAACTAATTGCAAACTCAATTTGCCCGTGGTCATCGCTCCAACCTATTCCCGTGCTGGCGGAAATCCACCCGGATGGGTCTATCCAGCCTCCCCAGGAACTTCCTGTTCCTTGCACTTCACCATCAAATCCCGGGAAATCAATATAGTATCCGCTCAGCCGATAGTCGTCTGTCTGCGGAGTTGCTCCACCATTGTGAGCGGTATCGAACCAAAGAAGAGCCTGGTCGCCATGATTCAAATCAGGAACATCTTGTGCGATGTAAAGCGTATCTACGCCATTATGCTTAAAATAGCTGGTGATAGTAATACCGCCATAGCCGAAAAATGTTACAGTAGACGCGTCATCCCATTCGCCTGGTAATATGACCCCATCGAGTGTCGATGTTGTGCCATAGTTGACAAAAACAGTATCGCCGGAATCTGCTCCGCACACCCCCACCCCAAGCGTCAGCGCCAGCGAAAAAATAATAATATTACGCATGATAAAACTCCTGATTATTTGATTAACACAATACGTTTCGTTGTTGTCAAACCGTCTACCATCCGTGCTTTCACCAAATATATTCCCGATGCGATTGATTGGTCTGGTTGCCAGATGACTGAACAGGGTATAGGGCTTAGGGTATAGGGTCTACCCCCTTCATTCACACCGTTTGTTTGGGCGGGGCTGGAACTAGACCCTAAACCCCAGACCCTAGACCCTGTTATGTCGTATATCTCTATTTCCGCTCCCGTGGGCGCGTTGATGGCGACAGAGGAATTGAACGGATTGGGCGCTGTTCCGTTACACCATTTGCCGCAGGCATCACACCTATGGAATTGTCAATACAGCGTTTCCTGAACCATATACTGTATCTAAACTGGTAGTAGTGCCTTTAAACTCAATTTGCAGGACATATCCATCGTATCCAATCGGGTCGTATATATAAGCGTCTATTCTCTGCTGTGAATTTGCTGGTAATGATGTCGGGCTTATATGAAATCCCAGACTACCTTCTTCTTCAATGTCAGGTAAAGTATCAGCTTGAGGGGATTCACCAAAAATTCTGAAATGACCGCTTCCCCCAGATTCAACAAAGAAGAACACATCCATGCGAGTAGGATATGGGGAAAATGTAAAATCTTGGTATACCAACTCGCTTGATGTTTTTAGAGTACATTTAATTTCATATAAAGAAACATTACTGCCAGTTTCCTCGTTTATATATATTGAAAATACATATTTCCATTCGGAATACCAATCACACCAAATAGCTACAACTGAATCGGGGGATATTTCAACAGCCAGACCGGTTTCTTGATCATGATTATCATCTCCGTTTCCATTATTGGTTCCGTTGTCATCGCCACAGCCGATGAGCAGCACAATGGCGAGCGCCACCGCCAGCGAAAAAATCATTGCGGTTCTCATTTCAAACCTCATTGTTTTTTGTTTCAGCAGGCTAAAGCACGCTGTTGCATTTTTTTATCTCTCATAATTACAAGAACTTACAGCACTCCCACCTTTCTGGCTCATCGTTTGTCCACAAGGACCGGAGCTTCTTCCATAAGGACAAGAACTTATCCCGTATGGACGAAAGATGAAAACCGAAGGCAAAAGTGCCTTATCTTTCCCTCGCGCCGCGAGCCGCCTCGTGCGCCATAATGTCGCGGATTTCGCGCAGATTCTTCGAAATTTCATCATTATTAGCGAGAAGCCCCACGACAAGTTAGACTTTACAATTCAATTTTCCTATCATAATCTAATGGAAAAGCAATGCTGACACAAGAAAAATTCTCCCAAAATGGGGGCTTTGCGGTTTAGGTTTGAGGCAACACCCGACTTAAGTCTGGTTTTTCATTGCTGTTTGCTTTAGCGGACGGACACCGATAACCGACTACCAAATACCGATAGCCGATAACCTTTCCAACTACTCCATCGTCGTCATCTCTTCTAAGATTTCGATGTTTCGTTTCTTCAGTTCCGGGATGAATTTGTGATAGAGGTCAGCGGGAGTGGCATCTTCGGGTGCGACAACACCTTTCTCGGTAATCTCGCCGACGGGAATCATTTTCGCCTCGATTGCCGCAGGATAACCCGTCGCACGCATCATCGAGGAGATGTTGTTTGCAGTGTCGGCTTCCGGCGCTATGTCGCAATCCCCCCAATGCTTCTTACATCAGACGACAACATCATCCAACCCTCCAATAATTTCAGAGGTTACATAAATGGTCAAGCCGGCAGGTATCAAGGAATATTCCCGTCCGTGCCGCCACCCCTGGATTTCCGCTTTTGCTGGAATGACAGGGGCGCATGTAATCCACCTCTACGGCAAACCGATTATCTCCGCTTTCACGAACCGGATGTCGAACCGGCTGTCGTTCATATCGCCGACAGGGTCGCGGATTTTTTTGCCGAGTGGGCCGTAATCGGTCATATCGCGAAGCAGGTAACCCTCCTTGCGAACGAGGTCGGTAACACCATAGACCTGCACCGAGTCGATATCTTTCAGGAAAGCGGGATTAATAACCGCGGACATAAGCAGGCTCGAATCGGACTCGGCGAGCGTCATATCGCCGATGCGATAAAAAGAGCGTTCCCTGCCGAGCCTTTCTAATCCCCATTCGCAAGCCCTTAGATAGTGCGCCTCGAACGTCCCCTCGCCGGGTTCCTCGACATATTTCAAAGATAGGCTGAATATATCGGGGGTTACGCTGCTGTCCGGGAAAAGGCGCAATCTGACCGACCAGCCATATTGCATAAGCGCCGAATCGGACCTCGCAAAAATGAGAGTATCGGGCATTTGCGGGAGACCCATCTCGGCGATTATCCTCGGCGGGCCGGAATATGAGGTATCGGCGGTATCTTCGGCGAAGACGGTGGATAGTAGAAAGAAAATAGTGAAGGTCAAGTAATATCTCATCGGTTACTTTACCGCTTTTATGACCGCATCAATGACCATACCACGCTCCTCGACAGTCATCTCCGGAAAAACCGGCAAAGAGAGAACCTCTTCGGCGGCCTTCTCCGCAACAGGCAGGTGTATATTATCGAACTTGCCGTTATATGCCGGTTGTTTATGTAACGGGACTTTGTAATATATCGCACAGCCGATTTCCTCGGCTTTTAGCGACTCGAAAACTGCGTCCCGTTTGCCGCCGGTGATGCGAACCGTGTATTGATGATATATGTGTTTATAGTCCGGCAGTTCGACCGGCGGCTCGATGCCGTCGATTTCGTTGAAAATCTCGTTGTATGCCGATGCGTGCGTTCTGCGTTTCTCGTTGAACTCGTCGAGATAGCGCAGTTTGATGCGGAGAATCGCGGCCTGCAACTCATCGAGGCGGCTGTTATAGCCGAGAGTTTCGTGGCGATAGCGGTCGTTTCTGGTGCCGTGCATTCTGAGCGAACGCGCGATAGCGTCGATATCGGGGTCGTTCGTTGTCAAAAGCCCTCCGTCCCCGACGGCGCCGAGGTTCTTGCTTGGGAAAAAGCTGAACGTTCCGATGTCGGCGATGGAACCGGCTTTCCCGGGTGGCCCTGCCGCGCCGATGGCCTGACAGGCGTCCTCGATAACGGGGATTCCTCTATCGCGGGCGATAACCATAATCCTGTCCATCTCGCAAAGTTGGCCGAAAATGTGCACCGGGATAACGGCTTTCGTTTTCGAGGTAATTTTGCGGGCGAAATCGTCGGGGTCGATATTAAAAGTGTGGGGGTCGATATCGCAAAAAACCACCGAAGCGCCGATTTCGGAGATAACCTCGCAGGTGGCGAAATAGCTGAATGCCGATGTGATAACCTCGTCGCCCGGGTCGATATTAAGCGCACTCAGTGCAATCCGCAGCGCGTCGGTTCCAGAGTTCAGTCCGACCGCATATTCCGAACCGATATATCCAGCTGTTTCTTTTTCGAAAGCCTCGACCTGTGGCCCGAGAATATACCATCCCGACTGCAAGACGGAAAGAACTTGCGGCTCGATTTCGTCTTTGAGTTGTTGATATTGGCGTGTCAGGTCAAGTAAAGGAACCTTCATTTTCGGTTTTCTCCGGCAGTTTTCTGGATTTCTTTTTGCCTCCGAGTATGCGGACAAGCCGTGCGTAATCGTCGGGGTTGTTCGTTCTCATCCGTTCGAGAGCGCCTGCGCCGACTGTCCATAAACAGGTCAATATAAAAACGCCGAACAGGGTTAGTATAGCGATAACCGCCCGTTTCGGCCTATCCTTTTTCTGCGGCACTTTCGCTTTTGAAAGAACCTGCAGAATCGGTATGTCCTTTTTCTCTTCGATTCGGGCCTGTTCGTATTGTTGCGTAAGGTATTCGTAGAGTAGTTCCTGAATAGTAAGCTCACGGAAGAGCCTTGCGTATTCCAGTGCCAGTTCGGGTATTTCCATCAAGCCGAACGGTTCCTCGATGCCCTCGCCCGTTTTAATACCTTCGAGTTGGTTTTTCAGTATTCTAATTCGGTTGCGGATATCCTCGACCTCGCTGTGTGCGCCTTTGCGGCTCGAGGTTAGTATTCCCAGTTCGACCTCGGCTATCAGCAATTCGGCCCTAAGTTGAGCGGCATTCTCGATAGCGACGCGTGTCTGGTCCTCGAGCGAAACGGCACCGTGTTCTTTCTGAAAAGCTGCTAGAAGCGATTCCGCTTTTGCCAGAGCAGTTTCGGTTTCCTTAAGGCGCTCTTCGATAAATTCCCTCGAGGCGCTTGCGGCGCCGGTTCTCAGGTTTCGGTTGATATTATCCAGATTCTCGACGATAGCATTTGTAACCAGCGCCGAGAACTCTGGGCTTTTGTCCTCGTAGCTGATTATCAATATACCCTCGCCCGTGACCTCGGTTTCGATATGACTTTTCACTTCATCGCGGATTTCCTCGCGGATATTTTTCCCATATCTCGCCCCGAGTTCGAATTCACATATCAAGGTATCTATGATAGCGTTGGATTTAACGAGAGCGGCCCATAAATCGGACGGAGTAACCATCATAGGGAGAGCGTAATCGCCGCCGCCGCTTAAGCTCATTATGCCCGTAACAAGATTAGCCATAGCGCCCATTCCGGATTCGCTTCTAAAATGGGGCATTATTTCGGCTTCGGCTTTATACCATTTTGGAACGAAAAAGTGGGTTATCCAGAAAGCGGCCACGGCGCAAATCAGCGGTAGAAAGACCAGCAGTTTCCATCTGGATAGAAGGTCCCAGAGCCACCAGTATTGTTTTTCGTTTTCCATTATTGGTCCCTGAATCCAATCACATAGATTGCTGTTGCGAGGCTGGCTATCTCGCCGAACCCCTTGATACACTCGGTCATCACATAGAACGTCGATGTTCCGACCATAATAACGTCTCCCCTTTGAATCACCCCGGCTTTTTTAGGGCTCATCTTTTTGCCCGACCTTATAATCGACACGCGCCGTATCGAACCCTCTTTTGCGATACCGCCCGCCATAGCGATATAGGCCATATAGTCTGTTCCGGGCGAATACGGTTGAGAGCCACCCCGCATAACTCTCCCGCCTACATATACCGAATCTGGGAATACCGGAATATAGATGCTATCCCCTCTTGCCAAACGAACCGGCTCGTCGGGGGCGAGCAAGTTCACAGAGTATTCCTCGCCATTTCTTATCAGGGCGATATTGCCGAGGTCCGTTTTCTCGCGGTCGGCACCGATTTTCTCGATAAGGTGGGTGATATCTTCTCCGGGTTCAATCTGCACGATACCGTCGGAATACGCGCCACCGGAGATGAACACCCACGGCGCACCTGGCTCGTATCCGGGTATGAAAACGATATCGCCGTCGCGTAAATATGGGTTCTGTTCGATATCGCCGTGGGAGACGTAGCGCGTCAGGTCGAAATATAGGGTGTCATCGCCGCGAAACACGTGAACTCTGGATAAATCGGCTGTCGGGAGACGCCCTCCGACCATTTCGATAGCCGAATAGATTCTGTCCGCAGCGGTAAACGCATAACCTCCCGGAGCGGCCACATGTCCCGTTATATGGGCGATAAAAACCCTCGCGCCAACCAGAGATACCGTAAGATTTTTTTCGCGAAACACCCTGGAAAGGCTGGCGATTATTTCCGCCCGGGCGTCGGCGAGTTTCATTCCGGTTATTTTAACCCCGGATGTATATGGTAAAACGAGGAAACCGTCGGCCCCAACGGGAAGCATATATTGCTCCTCGACACCGCCGGTGATACTGATAGCGAATAGGTCTCCCGGGCCGACGATATATTCGTTTTCGTCGACAGCGCCCTCGAGAGGGACATACTCGGTTAGTTTCGTAATTTCCTGTTGTTTTTTCTTTATATCGCTGCGGAGTTCTTCCTCGAGAGATATCCTGCTGCCGCGCACTCCTGTGGATTGGGAACCCTGTTTTATCTCCTGAAGCAGGTTCTGTTGTAGGCCCTGAGCGACCAGCGGGGCAACGAATAATAGGATAGATGAAAGTATTATTACGTATTTCCCGGGGGTTTTTTTCATAAAGCACCTCCAAAACGTCCTGCGAACCAGTTGACCGTATCGGCGAAACCATCCTCGAACGGGATTTGCGGCTCCCAGCCGAGGCTTTTAATTCGAGTCGAATCGATAGCGTAGCGGAAATCGTGTCCGGGACGGTCGGTTACAAACTCGATACGACTTTCGGGTAAGCCGAGGATTTTCAGTATCTTTCGCGTGATGTCTATGTTCTGGTGATGATTATCCGCGCCGATATTATAGATATCGCCCGGCTTCCCCTTTTCGATTATAAGTTTTATCGCCCTGCAGTTGTCGAGAACGTGGAGCCAGTCGCGTTGCTGGCGGCCATCGCCGTAGACCGGCAAACTCTCGCCGGCTACCGCCCTTTTTACGAAGAAAGGAATTAGCTTTTCGGGATATTGATAAGGCCCGTAATTATTCGCGGGGCGTGCGAGGAGCGTCGGAACATCGAAACTGACCCGATAGGCGTTGCAAAGGGCGTCCGCAGAGACCTTGCTGGCGGAATACGGCGACGACGGCCTAAGTGGACTATCCTCGGTCGCCGAGCCGTTCAACATCGGGCCATAAACCTCGTCGGTGCTGATATGCAGGAATTTTTCGGGCCTCGTTTTTCGCGCTGTTTCCAGAAGGACATAAGTCCCCATAATATTTGTATGAAGAAACGGGTTCGCAGCGGACAGCGAACGGTCGACATGCGTCTCCGCGGCGAAATTAACGACATAACGGCATCCGTCCATAGCTTTAAAAGCCATCTCGGCATCGGCGATATCGCCACGTATGAACGTCAGCCGCGGGTCGTCGATTGCGTCTTCGAGATTATCCATATTGCCCGCGTAGGTCAGGGCATCGAGGACGACAATCTCGTCGTAATCCCCTTCCGCCAGAATGTATCTGACGAAATTCGAGCCGATAAAGCCGGCCGCGCCGGTTATGAGGATTTTGTTAGTCATGCGTCATGTGTCATGTGTCATGTGTCATGCGTCATGTGTCATGCGTTACGTGTTATGCGTTATGCGCTATGCGCTCCTCCGTTCCACGCCATACCGTCCGCTTTCGTGGTAGCGACTCGGAATATCATTGTGGGCGACCGATGAGAGCGCGGCAATTCTATCGTGTTAAACAGATTTTTGAGATTGCTTCGTCGGAATGCTCCTCGTAACGACCTTTGTTTTTTGTATTTGACATTTGCGCTTTTACATTCCCTTCTCACCCGTTCCGTTTCGTCCAATCGTAAGGTATCGACGGGTCGTCCCAGCAGAGGCGATACTCGTCGGGCTTTTCGTAATTATACGGTTCGGTCGGGATATTAACGATTATCGCTTCCTCGATGCCTACGCATTTCCAGCCGTGATACACCCCCGGCGGGACAGAGAACATCTTCGGATTATGCACGCCGATAAAGAACTCGTTTATCTCGCCGAATGTCGGCGAATTTTCGCGAGCGTCGAAAAGCGCGACCTGTATCGTCCCCTGGACACAGGCGAAATTGTCGGTTTGGATTTTATGATAGTGCCATGCCTTCACGATATCGGGCAGCGTCGTTGTGATATACACCTGCCCGAATTTCTCGAAAATCTCGTCGTCGCTGCGGAGGATTTCCATCAGCCGCCCGCGGGCATCGGGAATGACTTTGAGGTCCTTGATTTTCAAGCCGTCTATCATATTTTTCCTTATCGGTCGTTTCGACAAGCTCAACAACCGGGTTATTTCATTCCGTTCTCTGATATTGTCGAAGGGAAGGTTTTCTTACCTTTGTTTATATACTTTTATCCCCTCACCAAGAATCTGCACCGCGCGGCGCATATCACGTTCTTGCAGAACGTATGCCAATCGGGCCTCGTTTATGCCACGACCCGGTGTGGCGTAGAATCCCGGGCCGGGCGCTATCATCGTCGTCTCGCCGTTCGACTCGAAATCGGTCAGCAGCCATTTGGCGAAATCCTCGATATTATCGACAGGGAATTTAACCATAATGTAGAACGCGCCCGCCGGTTTTTTACAGAATGCGCCGTCTATCTTTGCAATCTCCTCGAGCGTAACGTCGCGGCGAATTTTGTATTCTTCTTTCATTGTCGGGAAATAGTCGTCGGTCAGGTTCTCGAGGACGGCCCGAGCGCCTATCTGGCTCATAGTCGGCGGGCAGAGCCGCGCCTGTGCCATCCGCCACACGTTGTCGATAATATCGGCGTTTTTCGATACGACACAGCCGATTCGACCTCCGCAAATCGAGAACCTTTTGCTTATCGAATCCATAATAATCGCCCTGTCGCGTAGTTCGGGGATATGCATCACGCTCGTGTGCGCGCCCTCGTAAATAAACTCCCGATAGACCTCGTCGGAGATTACGTAAAGGTCGTGCTTATTTGCCAGTTCGGCGATAGCCTCCAGTTCCGCGCGCGTCAGGACGGTGCCGGTCGGGTTGTTCGGTGAGCAAACAAGTATCGCCCGCGTCCGTTCGTTTATCGCCTGCTCGATAATTTCCGCGTTCGGCGGATGATAACCCTCCTCCGGGTCGGTCGTTACCGGACGGAGTTTTATCCCCGCCATCGCCGCGTAGCCGTTGTAGTTCGGATAGAACGGCTCGAACACGACAATCTCGTCGCCGGGGTCGCAGATTGTCATCATAGTGAAAACGATAGCCTCGCTGCCGCCGGTGGTTACGATTATATCGTCCGGCGTAACGTCGATGTTGTTTCCCCGGTAATACTTTACAAGTCTCTCGACATAGCTCGGGATTCCGCGCGCGTTGCCGTAAGCGAGCACATCGGACGGATACTCTCGGATAGCTTTCCAAAAGGATTCAGGCGTTTCGATATCTGGCTGGCCGATATTGATATGATACACCTTCTTGCCGGCCTTTTTCGCGGCTTCGGCAAACGGCACGAGCTTTCTTATCGGCGACGGGGGCACGTTCGCCGCGCGGGCGCTTGTTTTGGGCATAGTTTCTCCTATCTATATCTAAGTTATTCGGTAATTAGTGAAAAATATTAATTTAAGGTAGCAAGTGCCGGAATGTCAAGTTTTATCGCGGAAAAAACCGGTTTTTTTGAATAATCGGATTTATCGAAAACCGTTTATATCGCTTTTATCTTCCTGATAATATCGGCATAATCATCGGCCTCGAAGAACGCCGAACCCATCACGAGTATATCCGCGCCGGCCGCTATTACTTTAGGGGCCGTATCGAGGTTAATACCGCCGTCGACCGCCAATAGCACTCGGGGGCTTTCTTTATCCCGGATAGATGCGGCTTTCTTAAGGTTTAGGAAACCTTCTTCGAGGAATTTTTGCCCGGCGCGCCCCGGATAGACGGTCATAATGAGAACGAGGTCGATATATCTGATGATTCCCGGGAGAGTAGAAAGGTCGTTGTCTGGGTTATAGGAAATCCCGACTTTAGCTCCTTCTTTTCGTATCTCTTCTGCAACCCGAATCGCATCTTCGAGATTCGGTGAGCTTTTTGGCGATTTTCTAACCGCTTCATCGTGAAAGGTGATATACTCGCAGCCTATTTCCTTGAATTTTTTTGCCCATTTAAGAGGTTCGCGGACCATAAGATGCGCTTCGGCTGGTAGTTTAGAACCCGATATAGCGATTTTCGAGATATCGGGGCCAAAGGAAATATTATCGACAAAATGGCCATCCATTATATCGAGATGGAGCATGTCTGCACCTGCGTGCTCGGCAAGACAAACATCCACGCGAAGTTGCGAGAAATCTGCGGCGAGAATAGAGGGCGCTACTAAAACGCGTTTATTTTTCATAACGAGAGAAAGATAGCCGTAGATACAGGACAGTCAAGCTAAATTCTGTTCGAGAGGTTATTATGAGACACTTCTTTTGATTTTTATCCTTGACAAAGGGTGTTTAAGTCTTTATTTTCGTCAGGCTTTTTCTGCTGCGGACGTCTTGAGAGTCGAAACCGAAAGGGTAGAGGCTCGAAATAAGAGAGCGTTCCCGGAAAAGGAAGGGGAGTTATTATGTTTGTTTTTATTTTTTGTGTTTTTCAGATAACAACGCCAAGGAGGTAGAATGGCCCAGCGAATAAGAATAAAGCTGCAGGCCTACGACCATGTGATTCTCGACAGGTCGGCTGCGGAGATAGTCGAAACAGCTCGCCGGACGGGCGCAAAAATATCGGGGCCTGTCCCTTTGCCAACCCACAGAAGGGTATATACTGTTTTGCGCAGCACAAATGTCGATAAAAAAAGTCGCGAGCAATTCGAGGTTCGCACGCACAAAAGGCTTGTCGATATACTCGAAGCGAGCCAGGAAACAGTGGACGCTATGATGAAAATCGAGCTTCCTGCCGGCGTGGATATTGAAATAGTAGTATAAATTGGATGTAAAGCCGCCGTGAAATTGGAGAGAAGATGATAGGACTTATCGGGAAAAAAATTGGAATGACTTTGCTTTTCGCGGAGGATGGCCGCGCGATACCGGTAACTATTATTCAGGCGGGCCCGTGCGAGATTACTCAGGTTAAAACCAGAGAACGCGACGGTTATACCGCGTTACAGCTTGGATTCGAACCTACGGAGAAAAAAGTCTCGAAACCGGTTTTGGGCCATTTTAAGAAAGCCGGAACCAAAGTCTATAAAAAACTCAGGGAGATACGCGCAAGCGATATCGAGAACTTCGAAGTCGGTCAGGTTTTGACCGTAGAGATGTTCAACGAGGGAGATAAGGTTAGCCTTACGGGCGTTTCAAAGGGCAAAGGATTTCAGGGTGGGCGCAAACGCTATGGTTTTAAGGGCGGACCGAAATCGCACGGGCAGTCTAATAAATGGCGCTCTCCAGG
The DNA here is from genome assembly GCA_003645085.1 of bacterium. Classification (GTDB taxonomy): domain Bacteria; phylum UBP14; class UBA6098; order UBA6098; family UBA6098; genus QNEE01. The sequence goes on from QNEE01000011.1 coordinate 12,488, forward strand.
GTCTATCGGTCAGTCCTCGTCGCCGTCGAGAGTTTTCAAAGGTATGAACATGGCCGGCCGTATGGGCGGGACAAAAGTAACGCAATCTGGTAACGAAATTATTCGTATAGATGCCGAAGATAATCTTATTATTGTAAAGGGCGCAACACCCGGCGCGCGCGGCAGCTATATTATTGTAAAGAAGAGGTAACCGAAATGCCCAGGGCACCGTTATTAGACAGGGAAGGAAAACGGGTCGGTGATACCGACCTCCCCGAAAACGCATTCGGGATTACACCTAACCCCGGTATAGTCCATCAATATTTAGAGTATTATCTGGATAGGCAACATCAACGTACCCGGAAAACAAAAACCCGCAACGAGGTTTCCGGCGGAGGCAGGAAACCGTGGCGTCAAAAAGGCACCGGACGGGCGCGAGTAGGTTCGATTCGTTCCCCGCTCTGGAGGCACGGTGGGATAACATTCGGACCTCGACCGGGTGGAAGCAGAAAAAGACTCCCAAGGAAAATGCGGAAACTCGCGCTTGCTTCGGTTCTGTCGTCGAGAGTTGCCGAAAGTGAGATTTATATAATTGAGGATATCGATACGAAAACACACAAAACGGCTGCGTTGAAATCGGTGCTTCGGGAGGCCGAGCTTCTCGGGAATAAGGTCCTTATCGTTACGACCGCTTCGGAGCCCGGACTTGTTCGGGCAGGGAATAACCTCCCGGGAGTTCGCGTAACTTTTACCGGAGAACTTAATCCTTACGATGCCCTTTCGGCCGATTCCATAATTATTATCAGCGGGGCTTTACCCAAAATAGAGGAGCTATGTTCGAAATGAAAGACCCGAGGAAAATAATAGTCCACCCGCTCCTTACAGAAAAAATCAATAAAGCGGTCGAGAAAGAGAATACATATACTTTCAAAGTTGCCCGCGATGCCTCGAAAGAGGATATACGCAGAAGTATCGAGGACCTTTTCAAGGTCCATGTAACCGATGTCCGAACCGCAAATTACTTGGGGAAACCCAAAACGCGCGGACGAACGACGGGCAGACGTTCATCCTGGAAAAAAGCTATGATTAAGCTCGCTCCCGGCGAATCGATAAGCATATTCGAAGGATTATAAGGGATTGTTATTCATCGGAGACTATTATGGGTATTAAGAAATATCGACCTAATACACCCTCGCTAAGAACACGGGAGACTCTGACCTACGACGAGTTGACTCCCGGTAAAAAGCCGGAGAAACAACTTCTGAAAAAAGCGAAACGGGTCAGCGCGAGAAACAATAAAGGTCGAGTGACGGTAAGGCATAGAGGCGGCGGCAATAAGCGTCGTATAAGAATAGTCGATTTTAAGCGCGATAAAGACGGAGTTCCAGCGACGGTAAAAGCTATCGAGTATGACCCTAACCGCTCGGCATTTCTTGCCTTATTGGTTTACGCGGATGGAGAGAAACGATACATTCTCGCGCCCGCAGGCGTTAAAACAGGCGATAAACTTATGAGTGGACTTTCAGCCGAAATACGCCCGGGAAACGCTATGCCGATGAACCGGATACCGGTCGGAACGAGGGTGCACAACATCGAATTTAAGCCCGGCAAGGGTGCGCAGATAGTCAGGTCGGCAGGAGCTGCCGCGCAGATTACCAGCCGTGAAGGCAAATCTGTTTCGGTGAAACTGCCCTCCGGCGAAATCCGTATGTTCTCGGGCGATTGTTACGCTACTATAGGTCAGGTGGGGAACCTCGACCACGATAACATCACCTATGGTAAAGCCGGAGCGAGCCGCTGGAAAGGTCGTCGTCCCGGTGTCCGAGGTGTAGCGATGAACCCTATCGACCACCCGCACGGTGGTGGTGAAGGGCGCGTGAAAGGGTATAAACAAGCTGTAACCCCCTGGGGACAACCGTGCAAGGGATACAAAACAAGAAAAAAACATAAAAAATCGAACAAAGACATAGTCAAACGACGCAAATAATAGCTGGAGGGTAAATGGCGAGATCGCTAAAAAAAGGACCCTATATCGACGAGAAGCTTCTTGAAAAAATCGAAGCTATGAACGACCGCGGTGAGAAAAAGGTAGTAAAAACCTGGGCGCGCCGAAGCACTATCGCGCCAGAATTTGTCGGACATACTATCGCTATTCATAACGGTCATAAGTTTATCCCCGTTTATATCTCGGAGAATATGGTAGGTCATAAGCTCGGCGAATTCGCGCATACTCGTATTTTCAGGAGTCACGGCGGGAAAAAAGCCAAGGAAACTAAACGTAAAGATTAAAGGTTACGATTATGATTGCCAAATCACAGGCAAGATTTCTTCGAATATCGCCCTATAAACTCCGTATTGTCGCCGATGAAATACGTGGCAAAAGGGCAGAAGACGCTATGCGAATGTTGCCTTTTATAAATAAACGCGCTGCAAAATTTATCGAAAAGGCCTTAAAAAGCGCTGTCGCAAACGCGATAAACCAGGAGGAATCCCCCATTCATGAAGACGAGCTGGTCGTTTCTAAAATCGAGATTAACGGCGGGCCGTCTATGGCGAGGTTCAAACCGGGCGCACAGGGAAGAGTCAAGCCTTTCAAGCATAGAACAAGTCATATTTATATCGAACTCGACCGTATAAAAGAGTAGAACCGGAGGATAATTTGGGACAAAAAACACATCCCACAGGCTTAAGATTGGGCATAATTCGCACCTGGAACTCGAAATGGTTCGCGCGGAAAAAGGCATATCGCGATAATCTCCTCGAGGATATCAAGCTCCGGAGGTTTATTAGCAAGGAACTCGACGATGCCGATGTCTCGACAATCGAGATTTTACGCAGCCCTAGGCGGGTTACGATAAATGTCTATACGGCTAGACCCGGAGTGGTTATTGGACAAGGTGGCCAGAGAGTAGAAGAATTCAAAACCAAACTCGAAACGTTTACCGATAAGGAGATTCAGCTAAATGTCCTCGAAATCCGTCGGCCCGAGGTCGATGCTACCCTTATTGCAAGAAATGTCGCATCCCAGATAGAGGGTCGGGTATCGCACCGGAGGGCGATGAAGAGGGCTATTCAGTCCGCTATGCGGCTTGGCGCGCAGGGTATAAAAATCAAGTGCGGCGGACGGTTGGGTGGAGCCGAAATCGCTCGCGCCGAAGAATACAAAGAGGGGCGAATCCCATTGCATACGTTAAGGGCGGATATCGATTTCGCCAAAGCGACGGCTCACACGACCGCCGGATGTGTCGGTGTAAAAGTCTGGATATTCAATAAAGAGGTGTTGGGTGGGATGTCCGAATACTGGGAAAGGAGCTTTTCCGAAGAGAAGCGTCAGAAACAACAAACCGGCTCCAGAAGACCGTCGGGTCGTAAAAGAGAACCAAAACGCAAAACCCGCCGTAAGAAATAGTCCAGTCAGGAGAGAATTATGTTAATGCCCAAGCGCACGAAATACCGCAAACCTCAACGAGGTAAAAATAGAGGAGCGGCCAACCGCGGTAACCGGCTCGCTTTTGGCGATTACGGAATGAAAGCACTCGAGAACGGCTGGATTACATCGAACCAAATAGAATCGGCGCGAGTCGCTATGACCCGTTATATGAAGCGTGCTGGGCGGGTCTGGATAAATATATTCCCTCATAAGGCCGTTACTAAGACTGCAGCCGAAACGAGAATGGGCAAGGGCAAAGGTGCCCCGGACCACTGGGTAGCTGTTGTAAAACGCGGGAGGATTATGTTCGAGGTCTCTGGTGTTACGGAAATGGTAGCGAAAAGGGCGCTTCAGTTGGCCGCCCGGAAGTTGCCTATAAAAGTCCGTTTCGTTACGAGGGACAGAACTCCGGGAGGTGTCCTATGAGCACCACTAAAACGTGGCAATTAAGGGAAATGAGCCGCGACGAACTGGCGCAACGGAAACATGAATTAGAAGAAGAGCATTTCAACCTTCGGATGCAGGTCGCTATTTCGACTCTTAAGAACCCGAGGAGATTGCGGGAAATCCGAAAAGAAATCGCGCGAATAAATACTATTTTACACGAGGACGACACAGGTATCAGGAAGATAGGTGTCTCAAACCTTTGACGCTAATCAGTGGCTATTTTAACCACAAGAAGGAGGGATTGATGTCAATCGATAACAGGGTTAAAGAGATAATTATCGAAAAGCTGGGCGTAACATCAGAACAGGTGGGGAACGACGCCCATTTCGTCGACGACCTCGGCGCCGATAGCCTCGACCAGGTCGAGTTAGTAATGGCTTTCGAGGAGGAATTCGGAATCGAAATTCCCGACAGCGATGCAGAGAGTATAGCAACGGTCGGCGCCGCCATAAATTATATCCAGAACAAACAAGAAGGATAATTATGGAACGTCGCGTTGTGGTCACGGGCCTCGGCGCGTTGTCTCCTCTCGGGAAAGACGTTAATTCGACATGGGCGGCCCTTTTAGAGGGTCGTTCCGGTGTCCGCCGTATTTCTCGTTGGGACCCGTCGGGAATGTCTACCCAACTCGCCGCGGAACTTCCCGACGATTGGGACATCACCGAATTAATGGACCCAAAAGAAGCGCGCCGCACCGACCCATTTGCGCAGTATGCGATTTGGGCGGCTGACGAGGCTATAAAAGATAGTGGCCTCGACCCAAACAGTATAAACTGCGAAAAAGCGGGGATAATATTAGGTTCCGGTATCGGCGGAATAGGCACATTTGAGAATCAAGTAAGGGTTTTTCTCGAACGCGGTCCGCGGCGCGTTTCGCCGTTCTTCATAACTATGATGATAGGCGATATGGCCCCGGGACTTCTCGCAATAAAATACGGTTTCAAGGGTGTCAACTACACAACAGTTAGTGCCTGCGCTTCGGCGGGGCACGCTATCGGCTGCGCCCTCGATGCTATTCGCAATGGCCGTGCCGATATTATGTTAACAGGGGGCAGTGAAGCGCCGATTATCCCGATATCTATCGCAGGGTTCTGCGCCAACCGCGCTATGACTGTCCGAAACGACGAACCCGACAGAGCCAGCCGGCCTTTCGACGCCGACCGCGACGGATTCATTATGGGGGAGGGCGCGGGGGTGCTTATACTCGAAGAAGCCGAACATGCAAAAGCTCGCGGAGCGAAAATTTATGCGGAGGTTGCGGGATTCGGCGCTACAGCCGACGCCTTTCATATTACAGCTCCACCCGAAGACGGCGAAGGCGCATATCGCGTAATGAAGCTTTGCATTGAAGATGCCGCAATGCAACCGAACGAAGTTGGATATATTAATGCTCACGGCACTTCGACTCCCGTAGGGGACGCTTCCGAATGCCGGGCAATCGAGAGACTTTTTGGGAAAAACGGACCATTTATATCATCGACCAAGAGTGCTATGGGTCATCTGCTGGGGGCTGCCGCCGCGGTCGAGGCTATAGTTACTATCAAAGCTCTTCAGAATAATATCATACCGCCCACTTTAAATCTCGAGAATATCGATGAAGGTTGCCGCGGTGTCCGAATCGTTACGGAGACTACAAAAACCGAGCTTTCGGCGACTATGTCGAACTCTTTCGGCTTCGGCGGTCACAACTGTTCCCTTCTTTTCAGGAAGTTTAAATAGGGAAGGTGCGCTTTTTAAGAGGAAAACCCGTTTCCCGGCTCGAAAGGCGAATCGGATATCGTTTCAAGAATACGGAGCTTCTCGAGCGCGCGTTGCGCCACCGTTCGTGGAGTTTCGATGATGGAAACGCTATCTTGAATGCTTCCAACGAACGACTGGAATTTCTTGGAGATGCGGTGCTTGGGTTGCTGGTTGCGGAGCATCTATTCCGAGAATTCCCCGGTCGAACCGAGGGCGAACTGACCGAATCGCGCAGGCTATTGGTAAACGGTGAGTTTCTCGCCCAAAGAGCCGAAGAACTCGACCTCGGCTGTGAAATCCTCCTGTCGGCATCGGAAGAGGAAACCGGCGGGCGGGAAAAACAGTCTATCCTCAGCGACGCCTACGAGGCGCTCCTCGGAGCAATTTACATAGATGGCGGATTCAAGGCAGCAAAAAAATTCGTCGAAGAAAAACACCTCGCAGACAGAGACGAACAACTTAACTCCGAAAAATATATTAATTTCAAAGGAACACTGCTCGAATATCTGCAAGCGCGCGGCAAACGCCCCGAATACAGGATAATTAGCGAGAACGGTCCCGACCATAATAAGACTTTTGTGGCGGCCGTTTCGGTCGCGGGTAAAGAGATAGGTCGTGGCTCCGGACCAACTAAAAAAGCTGCGGAGCAGAAGGCCTCGAAAGAAGCACTCGAAAAAATTACTCGATAAATTAAAAACAAATACTGACTATGCCGCAATTTACCGAAAAACAAAAAGCGATTCAGGAGAAATCTCGGCGTATCGCCGAGGAGGTAATAACCCCCATACGCGAATATTACGACAGGCACGAGACCGGCGAATTCCCGTGGGAGATTGTGGAGGCGCTACGCGACGAGAATCTATTCGGTGTCTATATTCCCGAGGAATACGGCGGTTACGGCGGCGGTATTACGGAAATGGCTATCGTAACCGAGGAACTCTCGCGGGTTTGCGGGGGTATCGCGTTGGCTTTCGCCGCGACGGGCCTTGGAGCGATGCCGATTCTGCTTTACGGTAACGAAGAGCAGAAAAAGAAATACCTTTCCCGCGTTGCGAAAGCCGAATCTCTTGCGGCGTTTGCACTTACAGAACCAGAGGCCGGCTCCGATGCAGGCGGCGTCAGGACGAGAGCCGTGAAAGACGGTGACCATTATATCCTCAACGGCACGAAACAGTGGATTACCAACGGCGGCGAAGCGAAAATATACAGCTTGATTGCGGTTACCGACCCAACGAGAGGGCCGAGAGGGTCTTCGGCGTTTATCGTCGAAGACGGCACCCCCGGGTTCAGTTATGGCAAAAAAGAGGACAAGATGGGCATTCGCGGCAGCGCTACCCGCGAGCTTATTTTCGAGGACTGCCGCGTTCCTGCGGAAAACCTGCTCGGCCGCGAGGGTCTGGGATTTGTCGTCGCTATGAAGACGTTCGATATGTCCCGACCGGGTGTGGCGTCGCAGGCTCTCGGTATCGCCCAGGGCGCACTCGACGCCGCGATAAAATTCGCCCATGAAAAAACACGTGCCGGTAAACCTATTATGGCTAACCAGGGCATCGAGTTTATGTTCGCCGATATGGCTACAAAAATCGAGGCCGCCCGGGCGTTGATTTACGATATCGCCGCACAGGTTGATGCCGGCGAGAAGAACATCAGCAAAATCTCCGCTATGGCAAAGGCGTTCGCAAGCGATGTCGCAATGGAGGTTACATCGAACATCGTCGAGATATTCGGTGGGGACGGTTACGACCGTAGATATCCGTTCGAGAAAATGATGCGCGATGCGAAAATCACGCAGATATACGAGGGAACGAACCAAATACAGCGCGTCGTTATCGGAACGGCGCTTATCAGGGAAGCGGCGAAGAAGAAATAGGGTCGGGGCTTGTCTCGACCGCCGGGGTGGATGAACCGCCCGGCATAACCGAAACGATATTTCGCGGGTCGGAGGATGAGATTGCCCTCGTGCACGACGAATACAAAGACGAGAAGAAGCACGGCTGGCTGAGCATCGAGTAATTATTTTTCTTGACATGGTAGTCATAAGAATTATTTTAGTAACACTATGAAAAAAATTAATATTGAGAAAAATCTTCTAATTCTACTCGGCCTATTCCTCTGCTCATTATCGGTAGCTCAGCCGGTCGATGTCAGAAAGACACGAATCACAGCCGGAGATACGATTGAGCTCAAGACACTCCAAATCAACCCTGAACAATTCCCAAGGGTTGATGTCATTTTCCGAGCAGAGAATCAAAAGAAGGAACCTATCTGGGGCTTGACTTCTGATGACATGACAGTAATCGAAGAAGTGGACACCTGCCAGATCATCAGATTCGAACTTCTCTCGAAAGAGATGCCCGTTAATATAGCGCTTGTTACTGACCATTCTGGTTCGATGGAAGTTGCAAATGCTTTTTATAACGCGCAGAGCGGAATCGCAAAACTTCTGGAGAATTTGAATACGGACAAAGATTCGGTTCTAATCGTGGGCTTTTCGAACGGAGTTGATGTCGTTACTCCTTTAACAAATGACATTGAATTACTCAACCGAGAACTTCAAAGCATGCGAGTATTCGGCGCTACTGCTTTTTATGACGCTTTAAGCACAGCTATTGATAGTATTCAGCAACACTCGGGTATCAGAGCAATAATTGCCTTAACCGACGGAGAAGATAACTCCTCGAGATATTCACGAAGACAGATTATCCAGAAGGGCAAAGATTCTGGGGTTCCTACTTATATAATAGGCCTTGGTTTGAGCGAACAGAACCAACCGCAAGCATTGACAATTCTTGGCTTACTAACAGGCTTCATAACCTCAGATTATTTGAGCGAATTTGCTGATGAACTCGGTGGCGAAGCTTATTTCACTACTTCCAGCGAAAAATTGACAGATATATACCACGAAATTGCGCTCAAAGTTTATTCGATCTATCTCCTCACCTATACGAGCGAGAATATGTCCCCCGCTGACACGACAAGAATAGTCGATTTTCAAGTCGGTACGGCAACCACTGAATACGATAAAGACAAAGCTAAATATACCCTGTCCGATGAGATTCTCGAAAGGATGGGGAAGTTACCCCTGCTCTACATTGCTATTCCTCTTGGCATTATCACCGGAATAATACTGTTGTTCGGCCTCGCCAAAAAGGACGATGTAGAAGACGATATTAACCTTGAAACTAATCCGAGTGTAACAGACGCCGATTCTGAAATTGGCTGAAAATAAGGAAAAGGAGAATCATGGCAATTTTGGGTGGACAACTCTTAAGCTACGCGAAGTGGCTCCCTCTGATTTGGTTAGGCCTCCTGATTGTCTATCCCCTCAGGAAGGCTCTCGTCAACGGCGTAAAAAGCGGAACTGACTACTGCGTCAAAGCGATTAAGAAACTCACATCAGATATCAAAGCCACACACGTGTTTCTGGTTATCATCTTCATTATCGCAATGCTGGCCGACTGGAAAATGCTCTACGACGGAACATCCTATCTGTTCTCTGCAGGAACTGCCATTGGTATCGCAACTGTTCTTACATTGTTTGAAGCCGCTGTTTCAGCAATCTTCGGAGACCCCACTGGTATTGGACTTAAAAAGAAGAAGCAGGCAATTCTCGTCAGATTCTTCCTGATTGGACTTATTTTCTTTGTTGTCATCGCCAAATCTTACGCAAATGTTTGTAACGCTACAAACACTGTCGGTGTTTGGTTTGACCATCCTGATTTCTGGAAGAACTTCATCATATTCTTCCTTATCTACTTCGGAATCTCGACAATCGAATTCCTAATTGGCCTTGCAGGGGCCGCGGAGAAAACTCTTCAGGTTATCGGAACAGTCGCGACATCTTTGGTTTGGCTTCTCATAGGCTTCTTCTACGCAGTTTTCCTGATTCTTCCCGAAGGTTTAGGCGTTCTCGCAGAGAAGGTTTATCGTTCTTTCAAGGGCTGGATTAGCGAGGATGAAGACTTAGAGGATACAAAGGAGAAAAAAGGTGAAAAAGATGAGGTTTAAATTAGCTGTTCCAATGTTATTGCTCCTTTCGATTTTCGTCATGGCAGAGAATAGAGTTATGCTTCTCGTGGATAACCACTTTGGATTTGACGGAAAAGCCACTACTCTTCAAATATTTGATAAGTGGTGCGAAATCATAAACAATGACTTGGACAGACAAAACACATCCAGCTTATCAAATACCAAATTCAGTATTTATATGATTGGCGCGGAAGGTTTAACTGACCGAGAAACCTTTAGGTTTCCGATTGATCCTCCCTTGGATATGTTCAAGAAAATTACCAAGGGAGATAGGCAGAGACATGCCGATTCTTTGATTATTATCAGGAATGATATTATTTCCTTCATCGATAGCTCACCGAAAACCGATTTTATCGATCTAACTAAGGCGCTAAACACCTTAGCCATGGAACTCGCCCTTGCTCGCAAAGAAGACTTAGCGACAATATTTGTCGTATCAAATTATGAAAAACTACCCAAGAATTACGACCCTGTCAAAGTCACAGAATTCGAAGAGGCGGGAATCCCAACCAGGCTTTACTTCACCAATGTAGAAGACTGGAAAAATCTGTTGAATGTGAAACTGAGATGGGACAAAGACCCTTCCGATGTTTTCGAGGCCCTTAGGTGCTATAGCTCGGGAGAGTTCAAATGAAAAAGCTCATTTTCTTGTCTTTGATTTGCTCAACAATGATATTCCTTCTTTCTGGGTGTCCTAAGCCATATACCCCACCACCAGAACCGCCGGTTACAGGCGGTGGTGATACGCTTAGAGGGCCAACCACCGCAGACTTCACTCTTCATGCCAAGTGTAAGAATGGGAAGTTTGTTTGTGGTTCAGACCTCACAGTCGAAATAGTCTTTGGACAAAACTCCGAAAAATTTGAATGCAGTAATTGTAGCACTATACCGCTTTCTTTCGTTTATAACGGAGGAAGTGAAAAAAATTATTATGTTAAAATGACTGCTCATAAAGGCGGAGGTTCAGAGACCCAGGGTTTGTCTTTACGCTCAGTAATGAAAAGCGCAGACTATCCTGTAGTTATATACGCCTTCGACAACTGGCTATGTGACTGTAAAGACACAACAAGACCTGACAACCAAAAGGGTGATAGCCCAATAAAAGTAAAACAAACCGGAGCCCATTGGGATGAATAGAAACTTAAGTTACTCTAAGTCGCCGTCAACAGGAAGGAATTTAATGAGAAGAATGCTACTTTTCGCAACGTTCTTTTTAGTTTGGCTAACGAGCGTATATGCCACAGTAGGCATTTCAACGGATTTTAGCGGTTTTGACGAATGGCCTCATTACAGAATAATTGGGCTTTCGGAGGATGGAAGATACTTAGCCTGGGGTCAGTGGCACTCCGGTTATGATAACTATCGCTATGATGTTTACTTCATCGATGTTCCTAATAACGAATGGAAGTTCTCTCCTGTTTCTGCAGAAGGTTTGGCAGACGATGGGAAGTGCATTGCCTTATTCAACTCGAAAGACAAAATCGAGCGACTGGGTATAAATTATCTCTGCACTCCAGGTTTATATCAATATTATAATTCACAACAAAACCCATCTTCTTGTTTCGGGACGGGTATTGTTAGAGAAAGTCAAGATGGAATAGAGCATCTTAGTTGCGATGATACAACCCTAACCCATTCTTTATTTATAAGCGATATTAAATGGGATGAAGATGGTAGGAAATATAGACTCGTGCTCCAGGAATATAATGCTCGGTTTGATACCTGTCCTTCTGGGACTATTTCTGAAAGAAAAATGATAAGCTTATTTCTTGTTAACGAGGCAAATAGAGATACTTTGATTCTTCAAAGAGATAAATTCCTTCCTGAGAGTCGCGGCCCTATCATGGATTATTGGATAGAAGATGTCTATCTATACCCTTGTCTCACTCCGTGGGATGGGAGGGAGACGAACTTAACTGATATTGAATCCATCATTGTCTTCTTGGGAATGTATGTAAGGCGTGGGGTTTCTTTCGACCCAGATGAATTTTTCCGCTTTATGTGCGTGACGGGAAGAGTTAAGGAGTTTTTCAATAAATGAGAAAACCCACCTTCTTAGCCTTATGCTTTCTCTCAATAGCTATATTCGGCGATTACACAGAAGAGGAGCAAACATTTTCTTGACCTTACCCCGAAAAAACGGACAGTTAGTTTAGCCTTGTTTCCTCGAATTCGGCGGGGGGCATATATCCCAATGCCGAATGTCTTCTCTGCCGATTGTAAAATACTTCGATATACTCGAATATGCTCCTCCTTGCTTCGTTGCGCGAGCGATATTTTTCGAAATATATTAATTCGGTCTTCAATGTGTCGAAGAACGTCTCCGTAATCGCGTTGTCGTTGCAATCTCCGGCGCGGCTCATACTCGGAATCATCCCGCGTTTAGCCAGCAGGTTCTGGAACTCTTTGCAGGCGAATCGGCTTCCACAGAGGAGTCTTTAACGACGGTTTCCAGGTCTAGAATATCTCCCGGCTCGTCGCCAATCTGACCACCTGATTAATCAGTGGTTTTGTGATTTCGTTTTTCTCGACCCCTTTTAAAAATTTAACGATTTTCTCGCTAAAAAGCGCCGTTCTCTCAACAAGGCCGTATTTTTTATCTTTAGCGATTAGGATTTCGACATTAGTCATTCTATTCTTTATTTGCTTCGATAGTGATATGCATAATTCGCGCCTCCGGTAATAATCAGCGGACGAGGTAGATGGTGCCTTTGCAGACGATTTCGCTGCCACGGTTGACGAGATACATATAAACCCCCTTGGGCATCGGGTTGCCGGAGCCATCGCTGCCGTCCCATTCGGCGAGATTGTCGAGTTCAAGGACGAGTCGGCCCTCGATGTCGTATATCTTGA
>QNEE01000012.1 GCA_003645085.1 bacterium
GTATAATAGAAGCGATTGAATTAAAAGAACCTAAAAGATGGTTGTTGTCTGTCCAATGGCATCCCGAAGCGCTAAACGACGAAGCCAGCGACAGGATATTCGAGGCTTTCGTAGAGGCCTGCCGGAAATAGGGATTATCCAATACACTTGTTAAAATACTCGCAGGGGTTGAAATTTTTTGATTCCAAAATCTCTCCCGCCAGATAAAGGCTGCCGGCAGCTACAACCAGACCGTTTTTGCCCGCTGTTTTTTCGGCAAGTTGTAGCGCCGCCGCCGAATTTTCTACTGTATAAATATCTATGTTACTATCGGGGAATAGTCGCATCATATCTTCGGTTTTCGCCGCACGAGGCCAATCGAATCGGGTTAGAACGATACCTTGAGCATTAGGCGCGATTATATCGAGCATTCCCTTTATATTCTTATTTTTATTAGCCGCGAAAACGTAAACCGGGCTGATTCCCGGCCAGAGTTTCCGGATAGTCTCGACCAGTCGAAAAACCGCCATAGGACTGTGTGCACCGTCGACAATAAGTAGCGGTTTTCCGGGGAAAAGCTGCATCCTTCCCGGCCAGATAACGTCCCGAAGGCCGGTTATAACAGCAGTATCGCTAATATCGAAACCATTGTCGCATAGCGCTGTAACGGCGGCGACGGCTAACGCGGCATTCTCGATTTGATGTTCGCCCAAAAGACCTATTGCCAGGTTCTCGAACTGCGTTTCGGGCAGCCGAACGCTGAAAAGAGGTTTTGAGCGAGATAACCGAATATCGGAAACGCGGATTTCTCTACCAAAAATTAGAGCCGGTTTTGCGGAAACTTCTTCCGCTTTTTCGCATAATAAATTCGCGACAGCGTCGGTTTGTGGCCCAATAATTACCGGAGTTCCTGCGCGCATCACTCCCGCTTTTTCAGCGGCGATTTCCTCGATACTCCCACCCAGAATACTTGTGTGGTCGAGTCCAATAGCCGTGATTACGGTTACGATAGGATTCAACACATTTGTTGCGTCGAGCCGCCCGCCGATGCCGACTTCGACAACGGCTATATCGACCGCCCGTTCGGCGAAAAGCTCGAAAGCCGAGGCCGTCAGTATTTCGAAAACCGTTCGATAGCTACGGGCGGCGCCCTCCTTTTGGGCGATAGCGATGAGTTCTTCGAGTTTCGATGCGAAAAGGTCGTCGGGAACGCATTTGCCATTTATTCGGATTCTTTCGTTCGTATCTACAAGATGTGGCGAGGTATAAAGCCCGGTTGAATAGCCGGCGGCACGCAATATCGATTCGACCATCGACGCCACCGAACCCTTGCCTTTCGAACCAGCGATAAGAACCGACGGATATAGAAGATGCGGATTATTGCGTTTTGCGAGTCCTCTACGAAACCGGTCGAGGTCGAAAGCGGATGTATCGAACGGAGCCGGATTAACCAATTTTTCGTAATCGATAAAGGAATATAATTCTTTCAAGGCTTTTTTCAGGCGGGTATTCATGGAGGAATTGCTGGATTATCGGTTACAGGGGAATTTCGACTATTGCGCGAATATTCCTTCGCATAAGTTCGATATAGCTCTCACCGGGTTTCCCGTATGGGTCCACGTGAACGATAGGTATCCCGAGTTCTTTCGCGATAGTCTCTGCGGGTTTCGGAGGGGCGTCCGAATCGACGAGAATAGCGATAGGCTTATCCCTTTTCGCGTTCTTAATAATCTCGGCAATATCGTCTTCGGTAGGTTCCCGTCCGGGGAAAGGCTCGATAATATCTGAAACCTCGATTCCGTATCGGCGGCAGAAATATGCAAAAGAACCGTGATAAAGCATTATTCTGGAGTTTTTAAGTTTTTTTAGGTTGTTTTCGGCCTCATCGGCGAAGTTTTTTACTCTTTCGGTATAATGTGCGCTGTTTTCCCGGAAAATACCGGCGTTGTGAGGGTCCGCTGCGGCGAAAGCTCTGGTCATAACGGGAATAATCATATCGGCGACTGTATATGGGTCGAGCCAGACATACGGGTTCCCGTGCGCGGCGACCTTCCCTTCTTCGAAAAGCCTCCTTCTAACTCTTTCCGGCACAGACGGCAATATCGGAATTCCCGCAGAAACAGGGACTATTCTCGGGCCATTTTCTGCCTTCAATGCTATCGGAGTCGCCCACTCATCGAGACCGATACCTATCTCGAAAAGAACCGCCGAATTAGCGAGGCGTTTTATATCGTCCGGCGTCGGCTTATAGTCGTAGGTTTTCGAGTTTGCAGGAAGCAGAACCTCGACATTCGCGAGGTTGCCCGCAATCGAATCGGCAATCGAAGCGAGAGGTTGGATAGTAACAAAAACTGTAAATTCGCCGGAAGTCCGTTCGTTAGTCGGTTTTTCCTCGGCTTTATCGTGCCCGCAGTTTATAAAAGACAGAGCCAGAAAAGGGATAATTATATAGCGCGTTTTCATAATTTCTTTCTAATCTATTAGTTGCTTTATAATCGAGATTGCCCGCTCAATCTGCCTTGGTGAATTGTAGATATGAAAAGCGAATCGTAAACACCCCTCGCGTAGCGAAACAACCACTTTTCTTGCGGTGAGTTTATCCCGTATTTTTCGAGCATCTGGCAGTTTGACAGAGACTATATGCGATGCAGCTTTGCCTGACCGGTCGGACACTATTTCCGCCCCGGGAACCCGGGCGATTTCCTCGCAAAACATATTGGCGATGCCCAGATTGTAATTCTCGATGTTTGCTATTCCAAGTTCGAGTATCATTTTAATAGACTCGTCCATTCCCCACAACGAACCGTAAGCGAGAGACCCGATTTCGAGGCGGCGTGCGTCCGGAGCCGGCGGGAGGTTATGCCGAAGCAGGTCGATGAAATCCTCCGGGCTTACGAAATGCGAAAGCCAGGCATCATAGGCGGGCCGCAATCTTTCCAATAAATTGCGCGTTACTTGCAGAAACCCTGAACCATAGGGGGAAAGCAGGTGTTTCTGTCCTCCAGCAACGAAAGCGTCGAAACCCGTCTCGGAAGCCCCGATTTTCAGAGCGCCAGCCGCCTGAATACCGTCGACTATAACTGCAATACCTCTTCGATGGCATATCTGCACGATGGATTTCAGGTCTAAGCGATAACCGTCGGAAAATTGCACCGCGCTTATTGCGAGAAGTCTGGTCGAAGCGGTAATCTCTTTTTCGACCATTTCGGGAGTAATCCGTCCGCCGTGCATCTCTATCCAGCGGGTATTTACACCTCTGTTTTTGAGATTCTGCCACGGGTATGTATTGGCCGGGAACTCGCGGGTTCCAACAAGAATCTCGTCGTCCGGTTGCCACGGGAATCCGGCGGCGATAATATTCAAGCCGGTGCTGGTGTTCGGGACCAGCGCGATTTCGCCCTCAGCCGCACCCGTCGATTTCGCGAGATTACTTCTTAAGCGGGACATCATCGCGAATGTCTCCGGGTCGTGGAAAAGGTCGGTTTTGCGGTATCTCTGTAAAAAACCATACTGCGCGGCAAGAGACCTCTCCGGAATTATTCCGGTGCTCGCTCCCGCAAAATACAGGAATTTTTTTGTCATCGGGAACTCATCGGCAATCTCTTTTTCAGTAAGTAGTTCGCGCATAGAATTTAGTCTATTGTTTTTGAAAATAAAAATCTACCTTGCCCAACACCGAGGCCGAATATCGTCGCCGGTCGAATTCGTAATCCGATACGCCGGTTCGGAACCGTCGGCTCGAGTGCCGTATATTTCCCTATCACCGTCGCGATAGCTTACCCAGAAAACCCAATCGCTTTCAGGTGACCAGCACGGCGAAATATCCTCCGCCGGGTCGTCGGTCAGGAAAAACGAACCGGAACCGTCCATCTCGGTAATAGCGATATCCCATTGACCATTACGGTAAACTTGATGTGCTATTCGTTTGCCGTCTGGAGAAACCGAGGGTTTTTCGTCCGACCAATCTGTCCCGGTCAGGTTTCTAATCTCTCCCGACGGCAAATCTATCGAACAAATATCGCGGATACCGTTTTCGGTTAAAACGCACACGATTTTATCGCCGCCCGGAGACCATCTGGGTTCGTAGCAATCATCACCGGTCGGTGTCCAGGTCTCGAGACTATCCGGATTATCGGGGTCAAGAGTCATAACGACAAACCTCCCGGAAGAGGTAGCTCTCACGAACGCTATCCTATCGCCCGCAGGAGACCAGACGGGCGAATCGTCCGAACCGTCCCAGAAAGTCAATCTGGTAACCTCGCCGCCGGAAGAGGGCATCGAAGCCAATTCCCGGTCGTAATATGTGTATCCCCAGCGTTTTGTTAGAAAACATACCCTATCGCCATCGGGAGAAACCGTAGGGTCGCCGTCGTATTGAGCGTTATCGGTTAGTTTGATAGCCGCGCCGCCGGACCTTTTCATTCGGAACAACTGCCAAATATCGTTTTGCTTGCCTCCAAAATATACCCAATTATCTAAAGAGAGGGCTACCCCCCAACGCCCACAACCCTCCGGGAAGTATGTAAGTTGCTTCGGTTCGCCATTCGGTAGTTCGAGCGTCCATATATTCGGTGGCCCAGACCGATACGATGTCCAGACCAATGTGCATTCGGGGCCGACGCCCGGACCCGAAGGTTCAGAACTGCAACAGACAAACAGAACCGACATAGCGGAGATTATTATTCCGGTCGTTTTCACATCACAAAAATACAGAAACCAGAACTGAAAGTCAAGCCGGGAAGTATGCAGGAATTACCAAAAAAACCCGCGTTAAATTTAGTTTTGTACCGAACAACACAATATAATACGTGGACGGTGATAGGTCCATTGAAAGCTCGCTTTCAGGCTTTCGATTCCCGTTTATTTTCTGTAATTCGCTAATTTGAGTCCTACAGGTTCGGTCGAGCCGCTGTGGTATATTCTTTGCGATTTTTAATTAACTATATCGTAATTTTTCGCTGAAATCCTCGATTATTCTCGTGAGGTAAATAATAAAACTCCTTGCTTTTGCCTTCTTAATAAATATATTTTCCCCGCATTGGTTGCTTTAAGGTTTTGAAAAACGTATAATACTAATGGGAGCGGCGTTTCCAGTATCGGAGGCAGTATAATGTATCGCGCTTTTTTGGTTCCTGCAAGTTGTCCCCACGAGGATTGCGGAAAGTCCCTTTTATCGGAAGAACATCCTATTGGCGGAAAACCCTCGGTTCATCTCATTGTCGAAAAAAAGGGGGAACGGGGCGATATCTATCTGTCGGCCTGGTATGACGATTTCCGCACAATTCTGCCGGATAAACCCAATATTCTGCCCGGCGATATAGTTAAATTATATTGCCCTTATTGCGGCAAAGAATTGCCGTTCGCCGAGAGATGTGCTTGCAAAGCGCCGATGGTCTATCTGGCAATCGAGAGCAATGGTCGGGTTCGCATTTGCACACGGAGCGGATGCCATTATCATTCGCTCGAATTCTCCAACTCCGCGGAGCTGCAAGCTTTGCTTGCGAAAGCAAAAAAATAGAAAGAACCGATAGAGCTTAAAATCCCGTTTGCACGGAAGCTCTAATCTATTTAATCCACCCATTGCGGTATATATTCGAGGGAACCGACTGTCGCGTTGGTTAGTTTGTCCGTTTCTCCCGTCAACACATTTCCTAACCATAACTCGAATTGCATCGCCGGGTTACGAACACACATTACAACCCGGTCTCCGCCCGGAGACCAATCGAAACCCGCTATATCGTCCCCTTCGGAGATAACCGATACGGGGGTCGAACCGCCCGTCGAAACGAGCCACACATTGCCGGCGAGAGTCCCGTAACTGAAGGCGATTTCGGAACCGTCGGGGCTGAAACGCGGGCAGGTCGCGTAGTAATTAACCGGAAGCGTGTCTATCGGGGAACTCTCGCTTCCTTGTAATGTAAAGATAACAAGGTCGTTCCCGCCGGTTGGACACATCGCGACAAAGCTGTTGCAGTCGGGGCTTATATCGAAACCGTCGATACGTTGGCCATCGATACCGAAATACTTATATTCGTCGCCGAAGACCGGGAAAGTCGAACTTTCGTCGAACTCGTAAATATTAGGGAGTAACGATACGAAAATCCCGCCGTCGGGCTTTTTTCGAATGTCGTTAATCGTCGGCAAAGTATCTTCGGATATCATTCTCGCCTCGTCCGACGAAAAAGGCCTGAACCAGAGATAGCTGTATCCGTAAGGCCCGTCTATTTGATATACGATACCATTATCGCACCATAGCAAAGGCCCCGATATTGTGCTCGTTGCGCCCGACGTTCCGGGGATAGGCATATCGCGTTCGTTTTCGGGAGTAATAACACGCAAACCCTCGTTATCCGTATATAGAATCCAATCCTCTGCTACATGGACTGTGCAGGGGTCGCTGGTGCAATCGCCCGCGCTCGCCGTGATTAACGCCGTCCCCTCGCCAATCGGGCTGATTATCCCTCCGCTAACGGTAACGACGGAATTATCCGACGAAGCCCAGTCGATAGTGCCGCCGTCCCCGTGAATTGTAGCGCTTATAACCCTGGTTTCGGAGGTCGTCATCGCTATCCAATGGGTAGAAACAGAAACGCTAACGGGAGTTACATCGCCGTTTTCTTCGCCGCATCCCGCCAGGAAAAGCAAAGAAGCCAGTAGAATAATCGCAATATAGGTCGGAATCCTCATTATAACTCCTATAGTTTATATTATTTTTTTCGGTCCTTTTCGAGGCAGTATCAGAAGTAAATCCCTCGGGTCCTCGATTCGACGCCACGCGTGGCATTCCGCCATAAAAACCGGGTTCGGTCCCCACATAGCCGCTACGAAAGCGACCTCCGCGGAAATAGCGCATTCGACGTCGGCACGCGAATCCCCGATAAAAATAGCTTCATCCGCTTCGATTTCAAGTTTTTTCAGGGCCTCGAGAAGCGGTTCCGGATTAGGTTTGTGGATTTCCGTTGACTCGAACCCGACTATCGTATCGATAAAACCGTCGAGACCGAAAAGCTCGAGTCCGTGACAGGTAAGCCATTCCGTCTTGCTCGTAACAACCGCCTGCGGAAAGCCGCGTCGGTGGATATTAGCCAGCGCATCGAGAATCCCCGGAAAAACGGAAACGAGTTCGTCGTGGTGGGCATGGTTATATTCCCGGTAGGCCTCGATAAGTTCCCCGGCCTTTTCCGGCGAATAACCTGTCATTATATCTTTAAGCGTTATACCGAAGTTCCCAAGTGCCTCCTCGTCGGCGATATCCCTGTCCAGAACCTTCCTGAAAGAATACCTGTATGAACCGAGTATTAGCTCCGTCGTATCGAGTATCGTTCCGTCCAGGTCCCAGATAACGGCCTTAATCGTCTTTTTGTTCTGCAATTTCAACTACACCTTTTTCGGGAGTTACTATTCCGCCCTCGGTTATTATACCCGTAATCAATGTATGCGGCGTTCGCTCGAAAAGCGGTGCGCTTACGGTTATTAAATCGGTTTTCTGAAGTCCGAGGTCGTCGGGGTCTATCGTTCTTCCGGCGCGAGACAGTTTCTCGGCGGGAATAAACTTCTCGAGCCGGGCGCAGACATAACAGGGCACACCGTAGTGCCTCGCTGCAATCGCTAAAGGCAGGGTTCCGATTTTATTGAGGAAAAAATCGCGAGTGATAGCGTCCGCCCCAACGAGCACCAGGTCGGCTTTTTGAACGGCGAGAGCCGCCCCGGAATCGGGAACTACGGTTACGTCGATACCGTTCTCCGAAAGTGCTTTTGCAGTAAGAAGGCCTTCGCCGGACGGTTCGCCGACCGGGACTATTATGTGGAATTCCTTTCCCATAGCTTTCGCAGAAAAGAACGTTGTCAATACTGTGCTGCTTTGACTGATAGTCGCCACCGTAGAATTTTCTCTTATTAGGTTCGCGGCCAGAGAAGCGACGGAGGATGTCTCGCGTTCCCGTGTTTCGCGTATTTCGCGTTCGAGCTCTAACGCAGTCTGGCGTAAGTTTTTCTCCGGTAACTCTTCGATTCTATCAGCAAATTTTAATAGCGGCGTTATCTCCGGGAGACTTTCCCGGATAGTCTCCACAAGAGTCGATAACATCCCGGCAAGCTCTTCGTCGCTGGCTTCTTCATCCTCGATAGCGGCGTGCATAGCTTCGAGAGCCTTCGGAACTAACTGCTCGGCTCCGCTGGTATCGTCGTCGGAAAGCTTTGCGAGAAGGAGGTCGAATTTTTCCATATTATAAGCGGTTTTAGAGTTGCCTATCATTCATTCGGTCGCGCGACGGTCACGAAAATCGAACTTCCACGCTCCACTAGAGCGCCGGGGTCGATATCCTGTCTGTAGACCGTGTTTTCCGGCACAGCGGGGATTTTGCGATAACGCGCTCGGAGTATTAAACCCTCCCGGCTTGCAATTTCTTCGGCGTCTTTGATAAGCTGCCCCATAAAATTCGGAACCCTGACTAAACCCGTTTCGGGACCCATAGAAACAACAAGGTCGACTTTATCCCCAAGTTCGAGCGTATCTCCGGGGGGAGGAGAAGTTGTTATTACCGTTTCTTTCCGAATAGTGTCGGAATGCTGGTAAATAATCTGCCCGATTTTCAGACCGCTGCGCTCTATAGTAAGTTGCGCCGACCGAAAATGCATAAAAATTACGTCCGGAACCGGGGTCGAAGCTGCGCTTAATGACGTTACCACCGATATTCTACGCCCCTTTTTCGCAGGGGAACCGGGAACCGGACGCTGCGAAATAACGTAACCTTCGGGAATACTGTCGCTATGTTCCTTACGCAAGACTCTGAAGTCGAAACCGCTTTCCCGCGCAATATTTTCCGCCTCTTCCTGCGTTAATCCGGTAACGTCGGGGATAAGGCGAGTGCCGCTGCCGGTAGTAAAGGACGGCATTAGCACGCGGTCGAAAACCACGACTCCGGCAATTAAACCTACTATGAATATCCCCGAAAGTATAGCTGTATTAAGAAATTTTCTTGTTCTTAAATTCATGTGCAGTTATCTCGGCAGAGATAAATGAGGATTTCTTGTTGCCGTTTTCTATAACAAGTGCACCGGAATTATCTACACCATGGACTATTCCAGAATGTATTTTGTCGCCGTTAATAACCTCGACGAACTCTCCTAAAGAAGTTAATTTATTCTCATAAAGTTCTTTAAAAGTTTGGAATCCATATTCGATAAAACGTTCATAATATACCGAAAGATTCGATATAAATAATGCGATTAACTTACCTCTTTCGACCGATGAAATTGGAATAGTTCGGGCATAATTATTGAGTTCGGAAGGGAGATTATTGTGGGGAAATGTATTAATTCCTATCCCTAAAACCGTAAAATCGGAGATGGTTTCGCAGATTACACCGGCCAGTTTTTGTCCCTTAAGTAATACATCGTTAGGCCAGGATAAACCTAATTTAATCTTGAATCGGTCCTCGAGAGCCTCTACTACCGCGAGTCCCGTAACGAGCGTAAAAGAAGGTTCGAGCTTTCCTTCGAGAATCAAAGAAAAATACAAACCGCCTTCAGGGGAAAACCACTTCCTCTTAAAACGACCGTAGCCAGAGGTTTGACAATTAGCGATAATAAGCGTGCCGGGTGCTATATCGGGTTCCTGTTCAATAATGCGACGAGCCTCGGACATAGTCGAGTCCACCTCGGTATGGTGATAAATCCGCAAAACAAGAGGTGAACGCAATATTTCCTGTCTAATGTTCGGAGACAGAAACGTCATAATACCTCCAGGGCGACCATAGATATATCCAGAGCCTTTACAGAGTGCGTGAGAACGCCGCAGGAGACAAACTCTACCCCAGCTTCGGCGTATTCCCGGCAGTTTTCGAGACCGATGCTTCCAGAAGCCTCGAATGGTATCGAAACGCCCGACTCGCGCCTTATTTCGACCGCTCGTTCGACCTTTTTTACATCGAAATTGTCCAGCATTATCCGGTCTAACGGATAGTCGAGGGCTATCCTTAATTCGTCGATGTTCTTTACCTCCACCTCGACCGGAATCTTTGGGTTGCCGTTCGAGTAAACCCTATCGAGAGCCGCTTTTATCCCACCCGCCGCCGAAATATGATTCTCTTTGATTAATATCATATCCCAGAGGCCCATCCGGTGGTTACCCCCACCGCCGATTATGACAGCGTATTTCTCTAATTTGCGCATACAGGGCGTCGTTTTTCGTGTATCTAAAACCTTACAATTCGTGCCACGAAGTTTCTCCGCAAATCTATTCGTCTCGGAAGCCACACCACTTAAATGACAGAGCAAATTCAGCGCGACCCTTTCGCCCTCGAGAACCGCACGCGCCGGGCCTTCGACCATCGCTATTATATCCCCCGGGTAAAGCCTGCTGCCCTCGTGTATGAACTCGTCTATCGATATTCCTTTGTCGATAGTTTCATAGACCTGTCTGAACGCGGGAACGCCGCATAAAATTCCGCTCTCTTTCGCGATTACATTTACTTTTAAAACGGCGCTTTCGGGCACAAGCAAAGTTGAAGTAACATCCCCCGTGCCGATATCCTCGGCGAGAGCGAACTCGATAAGTCCGAGAGTATCTTTCGATGGATAATCCATGAATACAAATCTAAATTATATTCAATAATTAGTCAAGCATTAACGAAAACCAAGATTTTGCCTTGACTCAAACGGAAAAATTCTTTAGGTTATTATGTTATTTTTGAATTTCAATCCTAAAGTAATTTTCAAAAAAGAAGGGAAATATTATGGCACGCAAAATGGTCCCGATGGACGGTAATAGCGCCGCTGCGCACGTCGCCCATGCATGTAACGAAGTAATAGCGATTTATCCCATTACACCATCTAGCCCGATGGGCGAAATCGCCGACGCCAAGTCGGCGGCGGGCGAGACAAATATCTGGGAAACGATACCCGAGGTCGTCGAATTGCAATCCGAAGGTGGAGCTTCCGCAGCTATCCACGGCGCTCTGGCATCGGGCGCTCTGGCTACGACATTTACCGCCAGTCAAGGGCTTTTGCTTATGATTCCCAATATGCACAAAATCGCGGCGGAACTACTGCCAACAGTATTCCATATTGCTGCTAGGTCGTTGGCCTGCCAGGCTCTCTCGATTTTCGGCGACCATTCCGATGTGATGAATTGCCGCACAACAGGCTATTGTATGATGCCATCCTGCAGTATTCAGGAGGTTATGGATATCGCTATGATAGCCACAGCAGCGAGTCTCGAGTGTCGCCTGCCTTTCCTGCATTTTTTCGACGGTTTCAGGTCCAGCCACGAAATCCAGAAAATAGACGTCCTGGACAAAGAGACTATGAAACAGATGATTGAAGAGGAATTCGTTATCGCGCACAGAAAACACGGGCTATCGCCCGACCACCCGATGATTAGCGGAACGAGCCAGAATCCCGATGTGTATTTCCAGGGGCGCGAAACAGTCAACCCGTTCTATATCGCCGCTCCAGAAATCGTCGAGAAATATATGAAAAAGTTCGAGAAACTGGTAGGCCGTAAATACGAGATATTCCAGTATGAGGGCGCCCCGGATGCGGATAAGGTAGTTATCCTTATGGGCACCGGTGCCGAAGCCGCCCACGAAACAGTGGACGCGCTGGTCGAACGCGGCGAGAAAGTCGGGCTTATCAAAGTCAGACTATACAGGCCTTTTAGCACGGAATATTTCGCAAAAGCGCTTCCGAAAACGGTCAAAAAAATCGCCGTCCTGGACCGCACGAAAGAACCGGGTTGTCTCGGCGAACCGTTATATCTCGACGTTGTCGGAGCTATCGACGAGATGCTTGTGAACGGAACCGCTCCGTTTAAGGAAAGACCATTAATTGTCGGCGGTCGTTATGGATTGTCTTCGAAAGAGTTCACACCCGGAATGGTCAAAGCTGTTTTCGATAATCTCGACGCAAAAAACCCTAAAAACCACTTCACTGTCGGTATTTACGACGACGTAACAGATACGAGCCTCGCGTGGAAAGAGGATGTCGAAACCGAATGCGTGCGCGCTTATCAGGCGATGTTTTGGGGCCTCGGTTCCGACGGCACCGTCAGCGCGAATAAAAACACGATTAAAATTATCAGCGAGGGCACCGATAAATATGCCCAGGGCTATTTCGTCTACGACTCCAAGAAAGCCGGTGCGAGAACGACGAGCCACGTCCGTTTTTCCGATATACCGATACGCAGCACGTATCTCTGCCAGGATGCAAATTTCGTGGGATGCCACAACTGGTCGTTTATCGAAAAATACGATATGCTGAAGTTCCTCAAGAAGGGTGGGACATTCCTCCTGAACTCGCCGTATGGGCCGGATGAAACCTGGGACAAGCTCCCGAACAAGGTGCAAAAACAGCTTATCGATAAGGAAGCGAAGTTCTATATAATCAACGCGATAGACCTCGCTAAGGAATTGAAACTCGGTGCGCGAATTAACACGATTATGCAAACCGCTTTCTTTAAAATCGCTGACATTATTCCTATCGACGAAGCGGTCGAACTGATTAAAAAAAGTATCAAAAAAACGTTCTCGAGCAAAGGGGAGGATGTTGTCAAACAGAATTTCGAAGCGGTAGACCGGGCGCTCGAACGGGTTATCGAGGTTAAATACCCGTCCGAACCTACTTGTGATACTCCGATGCCTCCGACCGTCCCCGACCACGCACCAGATTTCGTAAAAGAGGTTACGGCGCAAATAATCCGGCTCGACGGGGACAAGGTCAAGGTCTCGCAAATGCCCGCGAACGGCCAATGGCCGACCGGGACTACACAATACGAAAAACGCAACGTGGCCACCGAAATACCAGTCTGGGAACCGGATATTTGCATCCAGTGCGGTCTATGTAGCCTCGTTTGCCCGCACGCGGTCATCAGAATGAAATACTACGACGCCAAATACCTTAAGGATGCACCGCCGACATTCAAATCCTGCGACGGCAAAGGAAAAGCGCACAAAGAGATGAAATACACCGTCCAGATTGCCCCCGAGGATTGCACCGGCCCAGAATGCGGTTTGTGTGTCTACGTTTGCCCCGCCACGGACAAAGAAAATCCGGAGCGCAAAGCACTACATCTGGAACGGCAATTCGAGTTGCGCGAACCCGAAACGAAGAACTGGGACTTCTTTTTGAATCTCCCGGAAACTCCTCCAGATAGCTACAAAAAATCTACAGTAAAGGGAAGTCAGCTTATTCGACCACTTTTCGAATTCAGCGGAGCCTGTGCGGGTTGCGGCGAAACCCCTTATGTCAAATTGGTGTCGCAGCTTTTCGGCGATAGGGCGCTGATTTCCAATGCAACCGGCTGTTCGAGCATCTACGGCGGCAATCTTCCGACAACACCTTACTGCAAGCGCGCGGACGGGTTAGGGCCGGCCTGGACTAACAGTCTGTTCGAGGATTGCGCGGAAATAGCCTTCGGTTTCAGACTAACCTGCGATAGGCTCGAACAACAGGCCAAAGAGTGGCTCGGGAAAGCTGTATATGTCCCCGATAACCTTAAAAATAGCCTTATCAACGCAGACCAGACAAGCGAGGCGGGAATCGAAGAACAGCGCGCGAGAGTCAAAGAACTCAAAAAGCTCGCGACTGAAAACAAAGACCCGTATATGGATTCTCTCGCCGATTATCTGGTTCGTAAGTCGGTATGGGGATTCGGTGGCGACGGTTGGGCATACGATATAGGCTACGGCGGTCTCGACCACGTTCTCGCTTCGGGACGCGATGTAAATTTGCTGGTCCTCGACACAGAAGTCTATTCCAATACTGGCGGTCAGTGCTCGAAAGCGACAGCGCGAGCGAGCACCGCAAAATTCGCGGCGGCAGGAAAACCGATGCCCAAAAAGGACCTTGGGATGATGGCCCAGAACTACGGCTACGTTTACGTCGCGCAAGTCGCTATGGGAGCCAATCCCAACCAGACCGTAAAGGCTCTCATAGAAGCCGAAAGCTATTCGGGACCGTCCATAGTGATTTGCTATACGCCCTGTATTGCCCACGGAATCAGTATGTCGAAACAACTCGAAGAGCAACAAAAAGCTGTCGATTCCGGACACTGGTTGCTTTATCGGTTCGACCCGAGAAGGACGAGTCGAGGCCTCAACCCGCTCCAGCTCGATTCTAAGGAGCCTTCGATACCGATAGAGGATTATATGTATGGCGAAAACCGGTATCGCGTTCTGACGAAAATCGACCCAGTGCGCGCTAAAGAACTGGCCAAACTTGCCCAATTCGACGTCGACCGGCGCTGGAACCTGTATAAACAGCTTTCAGAAATGGATTTTAGCTGGGCCAAAAGAGAATAACCGGCACCGGTCGGGGAGGAGGTTTATAGGGAATTAGTCGAGGTTTCGGAACTTAACGGCGTTTAACTCGCCGGAGGAGTGATAGGTCTGGATTTTCCAGGGAAACGATTCGGACATTTTTCCCTTGTAAATCGCTCTATTTTCGATTATAATTTTTTATTACTATTTAATTTCACTATTATCAACCTATACCCACTTTGCAAAACACACCATCTCAAGAGGGTGCTACAACCACGGAACCCACGGAAAAGACCGACCCGGACCGACCGGGACGACCTACCAGACCCTATCGAATTCCGTTTGTCCTTATCGGAATAACGGCGCTGGCACATATCATCTTTTTCCTTCCGGTAGGCGGAGTTAGTTCCGATATTCCCGAGGTCGGCGATATAAGCACACAGGAAGTTATCGCTCCTTTCACTTTTCCGATACTTAAAGAGAAAACCGAACTCGAAAAAGAGCGAAGAACCGTCTATCGCAATGTTCCGGTTGTGCTCGATTTCGTGAAGGAAATGCGCGACAGCGCTTTGGGAGATTTCGATTCCGTGTGGAATGTCGCCGGTAAAATCATAAAGGACAATTCGATTCCCGCCCGCGAGGATTCCCTATCGGCTCTTTTCCCTCGGTTGTCCCCCGAAGGTATAAAGACCTTTTTGGGACTCAGACGGACCTCCGATATCGAGCAGGTTATTGTAGAACTACTTTCGGAAATTCACTCGGCGGGGATTTTTGACTGGAAAAGCTTATCGGAAGGGGATACCGCCCACATTTTCAATATTCATTGGGGTAAAAAAGACGAGATAATTCCCGCCGAACGAGTAACTACGATAGAGGCGGCACGCGAGAAATTAAAAGCTAAAACCGAAGAAAGATTCCGAAGCTACCCCGAAAAAGGGCAGCTTGTATATGAGCTGGCGGTGGGATTTATCCGCCCGAATCTTATCCCAGATATGGAACTCACGCAGGAAAACCGACGGAAATCGGTAGAAAATGTGAAACCGGTAAGAGGAATGGTCCTCAAAGACCAGAGAATAGTGGACGCCCACGAACGCATTACCGAAGAAACCCGCGAGAAGCTATTGTCGCTTGCTATCGCCAAATCGGGGAGATATTCTACTCCGCCGGTAATCTATAATATTCTGAGAGTGTTGGCGCGCTTGCTTTTGACAGTTATGATAATCGGGACACTGGCCTACATTACACGCCGTTTTATCCCGGACACCTGGTTCGACTCGGCAAAACTCGCCGTTGTTCTCGCCGCGGTATGGTTGCCGGGTTTTTTCGCTTTCGTGTTCCGGCTCGCCGGTTGGCCGGAACTACTCACTCCTATCGCTTTTTCGGCCACGCTTTTGTCCGCGCTTTTCGGCTCGGAACTCGCTGCCGCTGTGGCGCTTTCGTCAGCACTTCTTATCGGGTTAGCGGGTGAAGGCTCCTATTCTCTTTTAATGGTTCTTATTATCGAGGGTATTATCGCGGGAGTGGCTTTCAGCGGAATCGCCACGCGACGTGAGAGTTTCCGTCCAATAGCATATACCGTAACCGCGTCTGTTATGGCAATCGTCGTTATCGATTTCGTATCCTTCAGCGAATTCGGTCATCTGGGTATCCACGCGGTTTCGGTATTTGCCGGCAGCACATTCGGGATACTTCTTGCGTTGGCCCTTTTGCCGGTGTTCGAGAGATTCGTTGGAGTCGTAACGCGCTTCACCCTTATGGAATATGCCGATACAAACGCGCCTGTGCTTCAGCAACTCGCCATAGAAGCCCCCGGAACGTTTCATCACAGTATCGTCGTTGGAAACCTCGCGGAAACGGCCGCCGAAGCTATCGGCGCGAACCCGCTGCTGGCCAAAGTCGGCGCGCTATATCACGATATCGGCAAATTGACTCACCCCGAGTATTTCTCCGAAAATTTAGGGGATTATAATCCCCACGATAAGCTAAGCCCTCATATGAGTTTCCTTGTCCTTTCCGCTCACGTTAAAGAGGGCGTTAGGCTTGCGAAAGTGCATAACCTGCCGGAACCGGTAGTGGATATTATACGCGAGCACCACGGAACCTCGATTATGTCTTATTTCTACGAACAGGCAAAAGAACAGGACCAGTCGGTTGTTGAAGACGCTTTTCGATATCCCGGCCCGAAACCTCAGACAAAAGAAGCGGCGATAGTTTTGCTCGCGGATTCTATCGAAGCGAAAGTCCGCTCTATGGGCGAATTAAATCTGAAGTCTTTAAACAAACTCGTCAAAAGCACAATAGACGAAAAATTCGAGAGCGGGCAGCTTTCGGAGTGCGACCTCACGACGCATAACTTAACACTTATTCGGGAGGCTTTCATTAAAATTATGGAGGGCGTTTTGCATAAACGTCCAAATCTTTTAACAACCGAGACCTCACATGAGACATCGAAAAAAGGATAACGCGGGTTTTCCCATCTTTTCACTAAAATAACAGGTAACAGACAAGGAGGTCCTCGATTACTTTCGGGAGCATTTATGGTAAATATAATTATAATTATCGCGGTATATGTAGTTTTATTCTCACTCGTCCGTTGGCTTTCCTCGGCGGAAAACTTCGTATTCGCGCTTTCTGCGGATGAACTTAGGAAATTATCGGCTAGAGGAGACGCTTTTAGCCGCTGGCTTTCACAACGTTTAAGAAAACCGGGGGAGTTCGCGCTGTTTTTCGTCGTCGGTAAAACATTTCTAATAACCGTCGCCGCGGTAGCTCTGTTTGTTTTAATTAGCGGCGTAAACGGGTGCTTACCCCTAATCGTAATAGGGCTGGTTTTCTGGGTTTCGCTTGTTCTGTTCGGTTTTGCCCTTCCAGGCAGGCCTGTCAGGGGTAACAGGTTCGAGAAAGCGCTCCGCTGGGTTCCAGCATTACGTTTTTTTAGCATAATGCTGATGCCGATATACTTGGTTTGGAAACTTATATTGAGAATCTTGATGCCCGGAAACGGCATCCGAAGCCCACTGGCAATCGAACGCGAATTGGACAGCCTGATACCGGACGAGAGCGGATTTGCCTCGCTGGAAACCGAAGAAAGGGAGATGATTCGCCACGTTGTCGAATTCGGCGAAGCCACTGTCAGAGAGGTTATGGTCCCGCGTATCGATATGGTTTGCATACAGTCGGACACCTCTCATGAAGACGCCGTTGGTATCATAGCCGAAGCCGGACACAGCCGAATACCTATCTATAAAGACCGCGTCGATAACATAGTCGGCGTCCTTTACGCTAAAGACCTTCTCCTCGCTATAAGCGGTACCGATAACGTCCCGAGTCTTACCGATATCGCAAGAAACCCGTATTTCGTGCCGGAAGCCAAACGCACCTCCGACCTGCTTCGCGAATTTAAAAAAGAGCGTATCCATATGGCCATTGTGGTCGACGAATACGGTGGCACAGCGGGGCTGGTTACGCTTGAAGACCTTATCGAAGAAATAGTGGGCGAGATACAGGACGAATACGATGCCGAAGAAGTCCCTATTCGCAGGCTATCGGGAAACGTCCTTTTGGTAGACGCAAAATTGCCTATCGACGAGGTCAACGAGGAACTCGGGCTATCGCTGCCCGAAGAAGATGTTGAAACGCTGGGCGGTTTTATCTATAATCTTGCGGAAGCTATACCGAACCCCGGCGATAGATTCGAATACGGAAATGCGTTGTTTATTGTTGAATCTCTTGTGGGTCAAAGGGTTAAACACGTAAAGGTAATTATTAAAGACACTGAAAATGAATCCTGAAAGGCAGAAATGAAAGCTCGCGTTATTCTTATTATAATTCTTGCCTTATCGACTTGTATAGTAGCCGGATATGAAATCACCCTTCGAGATGTCGATTCCGGCGGCTTTTCGCTCGGCCTCGCCACCTCCGGCGTATCGATAATGTCCGAAGACGTTTATTCTCACGTGGAACTCGAGGGATGCGGTTACGTCTCCCACCCGGGAGACCCGGAATTACCGCTGGTTTCGGAGTATATTATTCTCGCACAGGGGGCGTCGCCGATTACTAATATAACGGGAATAGTTACCGATACTATATTCGCTCTGCCGCCGCAACCCGTCGATGTTCCATATTTCGAGAGTGGCGAACCGGACAGCGTATTCCCGGGGGAATCGGATATTTACCAGAGTTGGGATATATGGCCGCCGGAAATCGCAGGCGTGAGGTATGCCGGCATTGCGCGCGGAGTTCCGCTGGGGCTTATCACCGTTTGCCCCGTCCAATACCATTTCGGAATCGGCGCGTATCTCATCCACAGGAAAATCCGTATCGATATAGATTTACGCGGCGAAATTGCCCGAATGCCAGATAATCTGCGCAGCAGACCTTTCTTCGAGATGCTTTCGACTATCGCAATTAACGGCAACGCAATGCCGGGGCCAATTCCGAACGACCCGGGAACATATCTGATTCTGACACCCGAAAACTGCGAAACCGTAATAGACGATTTTGCGGAACATAAGAGAAGCCGTGGACATCGGGTCGTTTTGAAAAACATATCGGATTTCGGAGTCCATCCCGATAAGGACGATATTAAGGACTATATTCAGAGCCTTTACGATACGCTGAACCCTGCACCTACTTTCTTGCTTATTGTGGGCGACGTTTCTATGTCCGACGGGACAGAAATCCCGGACTACGGCTACGACGTCTATACGTCCGACCACCCTTATAGCCTTCTCGACGGGGACGACTATTTCAGCGATATATTCCCCGGTCGCTGGGCAATCGATAATATCAACGAATGCCGAACAATCAAAGCCAAGACCGAGTGGTTCGATAGTTCCCCGACCAGCGGCGGCTCGGATTGGCTGGGGCGCGCATGCGTCGTTTCGACCTATGACCACGCGGTTACTCCCGTCTGGAATGTGCTCTGGGTCTGGGAGTTTCTTTATCGAGAGGGTTTTTCGCAGGTCGATACCTTTTTCGAGCGAGGCTCTATTATCCCGACACCGGCGGAAATATCGGCGCCTATAAATAATGGCCTCGCTTTTATCGACTACCGCGGCTGGGCCGGAAGCGACGCGTGGTGGGAACCGTGGTTCGAGCGTTCCGACATCACCGCTCTAACTAATTCGGAGGCGTATCCGGTAGTAACGAGTATAGTCTGCGGCAACGGCGATTTCGGCTCAACCTGGACAGACCCCTGTTTCGGGGAGACGTGGATAAGGGCCGGTTCTGTTACGAATCCACACGGTGCCGTGGCTTTCTTTAGCACAACCGACTACGATACGCATACTCGATATAATAACGCAATAAACGGCGGTTTCTATCTTGGGTTGTTCGAGTACGACCTCCCCTGTCTGGGTCAGGACGTCTGGTTGTCTGAGGCGGAATGTCTACGCCAACACCCGTGGGAAACCGAACATATCGAGCAGTATTTTCACTCCTACGAACTGATAGGCGACCCGGGTTTGATGATGTATCGCGGCGTTCCGGATGTTCTAACGGTTACGCACGACTCGGTCTCGAACGGCGCAAATATCGATATACAGGTTAGCGAAAGCGGAAATCCTGTTGCGGGCGCACGGGTTTGCCTGTATCGCATCGAAACCGGTGAGCAGTCCGTCGGTTTCACGGATTATACCGGTAAAGCCGATATTTTCGTCCCCGGCGGCGGCGACGGCACAGTCGTTTTAACGGTTGTTTCTCCGTTTTACGAACCTTCGGTCGATACTTTCTCGGTCGATGGAAGGCCGATTTTCGAGCTTATCGCGTTCGGTGTGGAGGACACTATTTCTGGCGACGGCGACGGCGTTCTCGAGCCTCTCGAAGAAGCCGTTCTTCGGGTTACTATCGAAAACACACATCATATGGCGATAAGCCCGGTCGAGGCGTATCTCTGGTCGGAGCGTCCCGATGTCTTCGTAACGTCGGAGTTCGATTCGATAACTATTCCTGGGCACACCGAGGAGGATTTGGTATTCGAGATAGCCGCAAGCGGTAACGCGACCGGCGGCGGCCCGGCAACGATGAAACTATATTGCGACTCGCGGAACGGGACTTCCGTTCTGCCTTTCGAGATACCGCTTTTACAGGGTGAATTGTCTGTCGATTCTATCCGGTTCGACGATTCATCCGGCGGCGACGGCGACGAAATTTTAGAGCCGGGCGAGACCGCCGAGGCTTTCCTACTGATTTCTAACGGCGGAGAAGGAACATTCGAGGCCTTTACTATCTCAGTTTATTCGCAAAGCGGCTGGGTAAGTATATCAGACGAGGATTCCATCTCGGTTTCGTCTATCTTGCCGCATTCGAGCGTATGGTCGGACGGGTTTATAGTCGGTGCGGATTCGTCAGCTTTTACTGGTTATCCAGTGGAATTCGTAGTATATCGCAGATATTCTTTAAGGTCGGAGGAATTCGGCTCGGTCGGTTTTGCTCTCGGCGAGCCGGAAACAAGAAACCCAACCGGCCCGGATAGTTGGGGATATTTTGCTTACGACGATACGGATGTTTCGTTAGGATACGCTCCCACAACGGGTTTCGAGGACATTTCCGGCACGGGGATATTCGTTCCTATCGACGACGACATAAAATTCGAGATAGAACTCCCTTTCGATTTCGTGTTCTACGGCGAGTCTTTCGATACTATAACCATTTGTTCCAATGGTTGGTTGGCGCCGGGTGTGCAACCGTATTTTATGGTTACATTTTACAACAACCCGATTCCCGGTCCGAATGGGCCATGGGGGACTATTGCGCCGTTCTGGGACGACCTCGAACCGATAAGCGGGAGCGGAGGTATCTATTATCAGTATTTCGCCGGTGAGGGCAAATTCGTTGTCCAGTGGGAAGAGATGCAGCACGCGCGAATCCCCGGGGTAACCAATACTTTTCAGGCAATAATCTTCGACCCGGATGTTCATCCGACCCGAACCGGCGATTCACCTATCGAATTCCGATACGGTGGGACTATCGAGGACCTCGACGAGGACGAGGAATACTCGACCGTGGGAATCGAATCGCCGAACCATACTATTGGTGTGGAATATCTTTTCAGCCAGAGATACGCTTCAGGTGCGGCGGAACTTACCGACGGCAGGGCTATCAGGTTCACCACCGATTGCGGCGCCGGGATGCTAACAGGAGCGGTAATCCTCACCGACGGGGCAGACCCTATAAAAGCGGTTTTAACAACAGCCGACGGTCAAATGGCGAAACCGTTTTCGAGCGGCGAATACCGTTTTAGCGAGCTTCCGCCGGGAGATTACAATATCACCTGCGCCGCGACGGGTTATTTTACTTCGACGGCCAGTTTAACACTCGACGCCGACGAAACCGATACTGCCGATTTCGCTCTGGAACCTATTCCCGTCGCCGGTTCGATAACGGCGAGCAAAGCAGATGTCAGCGGAAATATAACTATAGAATGGTCGACTGCGCCGGCCTCGGTGGAGCTTTTCACAGGTTACAGGCTATATAAATATCTCGCTCTGGGCGGAATACCCGAGATTATCGAGTCCGTGGACACTTATTATGTCGACGTGGATGTCGAGAGCGGCCGGAAATACTGGTATCGCGTTCAATACGATTATAGCGGTAATCTGAGCAACCTATCGGAGCCGGACGAGGGCTGGGTCGAGCTTAATACCCAAATCGAAGAGACCGAGAAACCGGTCGAGTTCAGCCTGAATATCGTCCCGAATCCGTTCAATACAACTTTGTCGATTACTATAAAAACACCGGATGCCGGCAATGCCGAGATATTCGACCTGACCGGGCGGCTCGTATATCACGTGTCTATCGGTAGTGGAAGGTCAGACATTTTCTGGGATGGCCACGATGCAGGCGGAATCGAACTTCCCAGCGGCCTATATTTCGTCAGAATAAACTGCGGCGAGAGGCGGTTGAATAAAAAGGCCGTTATGCTGAAATAGCGACAATGCGGCGAGGTGGATTTTGCTTTCGATTGTGGTCTAACTGCCGTTGTTCGGGCTGGCACGCTCCGTGCGAAGCCCGCTGGTCATCATTCATAGTTCTGTGCGGTTACTTGCGGGTAGGCGAAACCGTTGGGCACTTTTATTTACGGCATTGCCGGCGGGCGCACGGATTCCCTTCCCTACACGAAAGACCACTCTCGCGCCAGCCTGCGTGGAAAAAGTAAAACGTAGAAGTTCGCAGAAATGCCCCGTTTTCTATTGAAACAATTAGTAATTTGCGGGATAAATTGCCTTACGAAATTCGGGTATATAACTAGATTTTCAGGGTTATATATGTCCGAAAAGCCCTTGACAAAATAAAAAACTAAAGCAATATTGTTAGATAAAACTTACCTAAATCCAGGAAGAGGCTGAATTGGAAGACCTGACAATTACGAGCGTATGGGCGAGAGAAATACTCGATAGCCGCGGTAACCCGACATTGGAGTGCGAGGTAGAACTCGCTTCCGGTGCGACCGGTTGGGCTGCGGTTCCGAGCGGAGCTTCGACAGGTATACACGAAGCCGTAGAACTCCGCGACAACGACCCCGACCGTTATTTCGGAAAGGGCGTCCAGAAAGCTGTAGCGAACGTCAACGAAATAATCGCACCGGAGATTATCGAACTCGACGCCACCGACCAACTCGGTATCGACCAGCTTATGATAGAACTCGACGGCACGCCCAACAAAGCCAGATTGGGCGCAAACGCTATTCTCGCCGTTTCTATGGCTGTCGCGCGCGCGGCGGCTAATTGTATGGGGTTACCGCTATATCAGTATCTAGGCAGAATAAACAGCAGAACGCTCCCCCTGCCGATGCTGAATGTTATCAACGGTGGCGCACACGCGGATAATAATCTGGACATTCAGGAATTTATGGTTCTCCCGGCTGGTGCAGATAGCTTCAGTGAATCGCTACGGGCCGGAAGCGAAACCTTTAAGACACTGAAAAAGCTCCTCGATGAAGACGGCCTTGTTACTGCTGTCGGCGACGAGGGCGGTATCGCGCCGTCGTTAAATACTAACCGCGAAGCTCTCGACTATCTTGTAAAGGCTATCGAAGAGGCCGGTTATGTCCCCGGCGAGGATATATGGATAACCATCGACTGTGCTGCAAGCGAATTCTACGATAAGAAAAACAATCTATACGAAATGAAAATCGATAACGAAAAATACGATATCGACCGACTTATAGATTACTACAAAAGACTCGTAGATAAATACCCGATAGTCAGTATCGAGGACCCGTTCGCCGAGGACGACTGGGAAGGCTGGCGGGCAATGACCAAAGAACTCGGCGACACGATTCAAATAGTAGGCGACGATATCTTCGTAACCAACCGCGACCGAATTATCCAAGGGATTAACGAGAAAAGCGCTAACGCCGTGTTAATAAAGCTGAACCAGATAGGAACCATTACGGAGACATTCGATGCCGTGAAAACTACACTTAACGCCGGTTGGGGTGCGGTTATCTCACACCGCAGCGGCGAGACCGAAGACACCTTTATCGCCGACCTCGCCGTAGCGACGGGTGTAGGCCAGATAAAAACCGGCAGCGTTTGCCGCAGCGAGAGAATATGTAAATA
>QNEE01000013.1 GCA_003645085.1 bacterium
CCAAAACCAAACGGGGAGATATCGTATGTCCCGCACGGCACGAAACTGCCCACATCGAAATGACCGCCGGGATTAGTCTCGATAACGAACGATGGGTCCTCGATAGAGGTGTCCGCATCCTCGGGATAGACGAATATCTCTATATTTGCCGCCGGAACGGTGCCGGTCGAATCCGTGACGGAACCGTCGAGCGGGCCGTAGCAATTACGCGCCTTTACATCGGTGAATCCTACAGCATAACCCTCTTTCGCCGTAACGAAACAGAAATCATCCTCCGAACGAGGTTTAATTTCTATTCGAACAGTATCTCCCGACGTAACGGTGCCGGTGGTCTCGCCGATTCCGGAGCCATAAAGTTTCCAGTAGAACGGACTCGACGGTAATTCCGCGCGAATATAACCGTCGATATTAACCGCGAGAGAGTCCATAACGTGGGCGTCCGGCGAACCGATTTGAAGCGATGTCGGTAGAAAAGCCGCGCCGCCTAAGACTATCACTCTGTTAAGGAATATCATACCTCCGCCGGGGCGTTCACCGGTTACAATCAGTGTCTCCGCATAGGGTGGTGTAAGATGGAATACCTCGACGCCGGTCGAGCCGGTAATCAGCGTTTCCGCAATCGAGAAACCGTCGAGTGTCAGCTTCACTCCCGGATACGGGTCGTCGAGCGTATCGAAGACGGTAACGATTATGCTGTCGGGAACGAGAACGTCGAGCGTCCCCGGAACAACCGAAACGTGTGCCGCGTAAGTTATTGGAATCTGGCCGATGAACGGCACGCAATTGTGTTTCGTTATCGTTGCCGTAATCGTGTCCGGCGAATCGATTGGCGAGAAGACCATATGTGCGGAGCCGCCGGAAACGGATTCTCTCGCTATTATCTCACCGTCGCGGATAAGAGTTACCAGTGCGCCGTCGGTGTCGCATGCAATATCGCAGGCTGAACTTCCGATAAACATCGAAAGCGGAAGGTCGACATCCATTATTTCCGGTGGAGCCGTGAACATCTGCATACTCGGGTCGCCGAACCACTCGAATATCTCGAATTCGAGGTTCCATTCTGCCCACGTTTCCTCCATATATATTTTCCCCCAGACCATCGCTATTCCGGTGCGATAATCTGTCGGCGAGGCTGGACTGTGCGCCCCGTCGAAATCGTCCCAGATACCGTCGATAAAGCCTCTCGCGAGAAAATCGTTGTAACCGGAGTAGCTAACGCGTGTCGCCCCGATAACACCGACAGCGCCTCCGGGATATTTGCGGACGAACGCTTCGCAAAAACACTCGTCTCCTTCTGCTGTGCCATCGGAGGGGTCGTCGGTTTCGTTGTCGAACCATCCGCTCATACAATTGAAACTCATAACTACGGGGAGCTTATGTCCGTTCGAGAAAAGATTTATATCCGATTTGCTAAAAGCTGGGTCTCCCCAACCGCCTCTGTAGCCGTGGTCGCGGTGCGTCAGCAAAAAGCGACCTTCATCGACAGCGGCTAAAATATCTCCCGCGTCGGCGTCCCACTCGAAACCGCTCGAGCGCAGAAGTTCCGTCGGTATAGGCGAACCGTCGCCGAACGAGCCGTTGTTCCAGTTGGTCGGATTGACCGAAGATTCTGTGCAATAAAGCCTGTCGACATTGTAGCCCTCGGATGTCAGATAATCGCGGAATTCTTCCGATGTCAGCGTGAACCTCCGGTCGGCGTAACCGTTCATATCGCCGTCCTGGAAATAGGCCGCGCAGGCTACACTTGTGTAGAAATCCGAACCTAACTCGTGCGCCACGCCCTCGTATTCGATTATTTTATTTACGAAATTCATCGCCTGTGCGTGGCTCTGCGCCGGTATCCGACCGTAGAATATATCCGGATAGTAATCCGTTCCACTAACGGTGGCGTAGTAAAGGTCCGTTCCCGTCGGAGTCCCGTGATAAGGGTGGGAAGTGCTCGTATAAACCGGCGGCACATTCTCGGCATCGCCGATAATAAGCAAAAATTCCGGCGCCGGGGTCCAGGTATCGTAGGCGTTCTGGATATAGTCCTGTATTGCGGATGCCGAAGTTCCTGTTTCTGTCGTCAACTTGACCTCGGTATCGATACCGCAGAAGGTTTTCCATGCCGCGAGCGATTCCGCCGGTTCGGCCATCGAAGGCTCGGTGATAATGAGCATATCCGCGCCGGTTGGCGATTCCGGACGTAACCTGCTATCCGGGATTTCCAGCGCATCCGCATTCACGAGGACGCCTTTCAAAAAACGGTTCCAGTTCGGCGTTGCGAGCCGTTCTGGGACAGGTTCCGGCGGCGAATGTTCGATAGTAAGCGTGAACCGGTAGGTAACTTCCAGCCTCCGCTCTTTCGGATAGTATTTCACGGGGAAAACCTTGATTCTCCTGCAATCCGCGCCGCGGATGCCGATTGACTCGCTCACCTCCAGTCGCTCGGTCGGAAAAGGCGTTTCGGATGAATAAATATCTCTGTCGATTTGCAGCGGTGGCGAAACCCAATCGGAGACCTCCGGAATAGGCGGTTGTTTCGGAGCGAGCCTGATGTCGTCGATAAATGCTGTTTCCGCGCTGCTAATGGAATAATTTATTGCCCCCGTTCCCGCCGCGATAAGAAAGCTGAACGCGGGCAAGTCGGGTTGACCGATTTCGCAGCCGTGCGCGGCTCTAGGAATATTAAAATAGTCGAACGGTTCGCTGTAGATTTCCGCTGTTCCCGTATCCGCCGACAAAATCTCGAACCGGATAACCGTTCTGCGCGGTGACGATTGCAGGACCTCGCGCAAAAATCCCCGACCCTGCACAACTCCGGGTGGCCGCCATAGGCCATCGGCAAATACCGAACAAGCGAACAATAATACGATTAACACGAACGTGAAAGAGAAATGTCTATCGTTCATATTTATCTCCTGTTATGAAATTTTGTCGATATGCTAATTATTAGGATAGGGAATATCCTGGCGGGTTTCAATAGAATTTATTAAAAGATAAAAAAATCGAATATCAAATTGAGATTGCTGAAAAACGGGCTTATCGGCGCATTCATCGAAGGGGACAGGAGTTAGAAGACAGGAGTTAGAATGGCCCTACACGGCACCAGGCTTTACTTTGCGGGGAAAATGTCTCCTGACTCCCGTCCAATGATTACTTACTACTTTTCCCTTTTTCGCAAAAATCAGTAATCTCAAATTAGCATATCGAAATACAAAATTGCCATGTCTCTACCTACGGATACCCGCGGTAGAACAGGCTTTCCTGCCTATTCATTTTCCTTTTGCCTTTTGCATTTTTGATTTTACTTCATATACCCGCCTTTTATTTTCCCGATATTAGAAATCCGGTTAGAATTTATACAAACCCATCAAGGTAATCGTTCCACCGGCGGAACTACCGACTACATTTCGTCGGTATGACAGGTCGAACAGAAAATCAGAGAACCGGAGCATAATTCCACCGCCGAGACCTGCGCCTGAGAGGGTTATTTTATCGAAGTTGTCGTGTGGCTCATCGAGGGAAACTGTGCCGATATCGGCCTGCCCGCCGATATATAGCAGCACGGGGTTCATATAGTAGAAGTTATAATCGGCGGCGATGGAAAACCGAAGCGAATTTACCGAACTCACTTTAGGGCGTATATCGTCGTCGGTGCTTTTCGTGGAATCGATTAAAGTCGAATCCCACGGTGTCGATGAACTGTCTATTTCCCATACAT
The DNA here is from genome assembly GCA_003645085.1 of bacterium. Lineage (GTDB taxonomy): Bacteria > UBP14 > UBA6098 > UBA6098 > UBA6098 > QNEE01. The sequence goes on from QNEE01000013.1 coordinate 3,707, forward strand.
AGTCCCACGCGACCGGGTCGCGGAAGAAGTAGTTTTTCCCGGAGCTTGTTGTGCCGTAGTGCAATTCGCCCCTGAAAAAGACCGGGCCCAAAACATAACCGGCCATAAAACCAAATTCGTTAAGGTTCGGTGCGAAGTGTTTTAGCGATAGTTCGTTTTCTATAACCTCGTCCGGGTTTTTGGCCTTAAAATAGCTGTCGTCGCTTAAAACCACCGAATAAAAACCGAATCCCACAATATACGGTTTTTCCTTTCGGAAATTTTCGCGGTCGGCTTTAAGTTCGGCTTTGCGTCTGGCTTCCTCGGCTTGCGCAATACTGGCTTTTTCGGAAAGTTGTTCCTGGCTTTCCATCTGAACCTGGGCGAGTTTCAGCCTCGATACCGCTGTCCTGCATTGTTCGCTATATTCTCCGTCGGGGAACAGTTCGAGATAGTTATTCAGATACTCCTGCCCTTTGATTATCAGGCCCTTATCCGGGTGTTCATCGACTTTTTCGGCGTATAGTAACCCGAGATTGCTGTAATATTTCGGTTCCAGCTCGACAATCTTTTCCCAGACTTCGATATACTCGTAATGATAGTTCAACGCTTTTTCATAATATACGATAGCAGAGTCGCGTTTGCCAAGCGCGTTGTATATATCGCCGGCGCGTGCGTTCAAAAACGCCATTTGGGGCTTCAGTTCCAATGTTCGCAGAATATAGCGAAGGGCGTCGTCGTTCATTCCGGCCTCGTAGTAACTCCAGGCAAGGTCGTATAGCCATTCCGGGTCGCCCATATATTCGGACGCAGAGGGTGCTAGTTCTGTATAGTGTTTCCCGGTTCTACTGTATTCTTCGGGTTTCTCGAAATATTCTCTGGCCATAGCTGATACAGAAACAAGAATAAGCAATAATAATAGTAATTTTTTTCTCATATTGACCCCTTTCACCCTAATTTTTTAACTCGAACGATTCGACTCGAACGGAGTTGTCCTTCGACGGTTTAAGAGCGCCCTCATCGAGCCACAGTTGAATATGTGCGGGCGAGAAGTTCATATCCTCGCCAGTGCTTGGGTCGATAGGAATCCAGCCGGGTTTTTCGCCGGTCCATGCTTCGACCCAGTGATGGCGTATCCAGAAGCCCTGGTCGAGGAGAAGCCCGCCGACGACTCTCGCGGGAACACCGGATGCCCGCAAAATAGCGCAGCAGAGACGGGCGTGAGAGAGAGGAGCGCCGTTGGATATAAGAAGCGCGGTTTTTGCCGATACGGTTTCCGTACCGAGTTTAATCGAGTCGGCCACAAAACGGTTCGCTTTTTTAGCAACGCACCAGATATCTTCACAGCCAGCAGAGATTTTTTTCGCGACAGATACTATCTCGGCGGCATCGCTCTGGATATTTTTACTCGGTGCCAATGTCCCGGGCAACGGTTCTACTATCGGCCCGACCGGATAGGCCATCGACGACTTTCCGCGGAATGTTTCCAAACGAGTTTTAATCTCCCCCGTAATCTGCCCACCGGCCGTATCTCCGGCAAAGGATTGATATTTATTTTCTAATAATATAACTGTGTTTTCGTCTATTTGCAGCTCTATTTCGGCGGTTATTCTATCTAGGAGTATAGGGGATGTAACTTCTATATCTGCCGGGAGTCTATTCTGGGGCATCATATCTTTCAAAATGTCTACCGAAACGGTTTCGGCTTGAATCTCCTCTTTGTCCAGCTGTGGCGTATATCTAATGGTAATCCCCTGCGCCGGGGCGCTCCAGTAGGTTATCATTCTGTTTATTATCTTAGCGGAGAATTCTATTTCGATGCCACCGATATTGGCGGCGAACTTTCGCGTTTTTTCTCCGGCCGTTTTCTCAAGATTGCCTTGGAATAGCGATAAAGGTAAAACCTTGCCTATTTGCGGAACAAGCGCCGCGGCATATAATGCGCTGTCGCGTGAAACATCGAGTTTCCTCGAAAAAAGCACCCATCCATCGGGAAGCATCGTTTCCAGAATGTATGTATTCTCTGGAAGGTCGATAATGCGTTCGCTATCGCCCTCTCTAATATGCGCGGTCTGTCCGGATATATCGACAGTCAAATGCCGCTTTTGTTTTTCGTCCGACAGCACGCTTAGTTCGTATTTATACGGTTTTAGGAATTGGTTCAGTTCCCAGTGTGTTAACATAAATATTTTGCCCGGTTTGCCGTCGGCCGAAACGGCCATAAATGTTTCGCTGCGCATCTCCCATCCGCCTGAAACGGGTTTCAGTGTGTATGTGAAATAACCTATTCTCTTGTCCCCCCAGAAAAGGACATAATCGAACTTTTCCGGCGGCAGGTCGATTTGCGCGAATGTTGAAACAGCGATTATCCCAGCGAGAGCGATATATATAATCCGACGCGCTATCAATACAATGTTCCCTGGTATGTCGTAGTTTTTTGGCGTTCTTTTACATGTTCGGGTATATAGCTCGGTAGAAGCATAGGAGACACAGAAGAGCGTTCGATGCCCACTTTTTCTACTTCCTTATTGAATTTATTAACGTGGTTAAGGGAGAGCTTCCCGATTTTGGCCTTTTTTGCGTATTCAGCCGCGGCGATACCAGCTCTTCGCCCAAAAACGTTGTAGTCGAGAACACTGTTTCCCATAAGCCTGTTACGACCGTGAAGTCCACCGCTGGTTTCGCCGGCGGCGTAGAGCCCGGGAATAGTCGATTCGCAGTTCGCGTTTATCTCGATACCTCCGTTTTGATAGTGCAGGGTGGGATAAACCAGCATCGGTTCTTTCGTAATGTCGATATCGAACCGTTGGAACTGCCTAACCATAGCTGGAAGTGTTCTCTGAATAGTGCCCTGACCGTTTAACAGGTCTATGATAGGGCTATCCAGCCAGATTCCGATTTGACCGGAAGGGGTTTTTATACCGAGATTTCTTTCAGTGCATTCGCGAATAAAAGACGCGGCTTCGACATCGCGTGGTTCGAGAGGGAAAACGAACAACTCGCCGTTCTTATTGACCGGTTGGCCACCGGAGCCACGCACTTTTTCGGTAACGAGGAATCCGACTATCTGTTCCGGGAAAACCGCTCCCGTCGGGTGGTATTGGACGCTATCCATATAAAGGAGTTTCGCCCCGGCACGATAGGCTATAACGAGTCCGTCGGCGGTAGCGCCGTAATGATTGGTAGTCGGGAAACCTTTGATGTGCAAACGTCCGTATCCCCCGGTCGTTATTATCGTGGCTTTAGCTCGGCATATAAAATATTCCTCCGTTTCCAGATTGAACAACACTGCGCCCGCGCATTTGCCTTTATCGTCGAGAATTAGTTCTACGGCGGGAGTGAATTCGAGGACTTCTATTCTATCCGTTCGGTTACGCACCTCGTCGCGGAGCGTGCGCATAATTTCAGCGCCGGTATAATCCTCGCAAGAAAGCAGTCTCCTTCTGGAGGTTCCTCCTCCTGGTCCGGTAACCAGAAATCCTTCTTCGTTTTTGTCCCAGATAACCCCGAGTTCTTCGAGATATTTAGTTATGAATGGCGCCTCTTTTGTGAGGGCTTCTACAAGCTCCGGCTTATTATCGAAATGGCCACCGCCGAGAATATCGAGGTAGTGAATAGTCGGGCTGTCGTGTGGATTCACCGCCGCCTGCATTCCACCCTGAGACATCATAGAGTTGGCATCACCGAGGCGTAATTTTTGGGAAATAGTAACCTTGGCACCCATCTCAGATGCCCAGATAGCGGCCATACACCCCCCTCCTCCACCGCCTATTATAAGCACTTCGGTATCTATATCGGGTTCCTTGAGGTCGAATTTTTTCGGTTCTATTCTAGAGTATGTTTCCAGGAGGTCCGCGACGGCGGTAGTGAGTTTTTGGCCTTTGTTCGGCCCGACGCGGATTTCCCTGCGGGCGTCCTTCTGATAATCCGGATGGAATCTGTTTAATATTTTCGCTCGTTCCTCTTCGGTCATAGGTTTAACGACTTCCCTGGATTTTTTTGCCAGCTCGAGCCGTTTTTGCCGTGAAGCCTCAACCTTCTTGATGGATTCTTGCATATATTCGGGATACATATCGCCTCCTTATTATGTGATTTTGAAATCGAGGTCGCGCGCTATATAGGTTTTTTCGAGCTCTTCTCGCGACATATTCTTCAGCTCCTCTAATTCGGCGTCGAATTTACCCTTTTCAATATCTTCCAACCTATCTTCCAGATGCTTGCTTTTCGGGTTAAGATATTTACCGTAAAGCCTGCGGGCGAGAATACCGACGTTGTAGTGGACGATTTCCGCCGGGCATCGGGCTGCGCATAGTCCACACATAATACAATCGAACGAGAGATGTGCGACCTTTTCGATATCGCCTCGCAGGGCCGCCTGGATATAATCCATAACCTCGAGGTCCTGCGGGCAGGATTTGGTGCAGGTGTTACATGCGACACATCGGCCGATTTCCGGATAGATTGTAATTAGCGTGTCGTTTTCGGGTTTGAGTTTTTCGATATCGTAGGTTTTTTTGACCGCCGGGAAAAACGGCAGTTGGGCGATATACATATCCGGCTCGACTACGCTCTGACAGGCGAGCCCGTATTGAACCTTATAGCTTCCCGGAACACGATATACTGTTGCGCACGCTCCGCAGAAGCCTTCGCGGCAGCCGCATCCGCGCTTGAGTTGGTAACCGGCGTATTCGAGTGCGCCCATAATGGTCAAGCTCGCCGGCACCATATACCTTTTGTTCATAATATAGACCGGAACTTTTTCTTCTTCAGGCATTTTGTTCCTCCAGTATTTTTTTATTTACGACTCCTGCAGAATTGCTCGCAAATGTCATTTCGAGGAGCGAAGCGACGAGAAATCTTCTGAATGACAACGATTTAAGATTTCTCCCTTTGGTCGAAATGACAAAATCCTCTATTTTGCAGGATTCATTTTTTATTTACGATTTTGCGACAAAATTTTTTTGTCCTTTCATCACTCTGTCGCGGCGAGGACCATATCCATTATCAAGCGAGTATGGAAGTTAATATGCTCTACTGCGCCGCTGGGGCAGGCTCCCGCGCAGGAGCCGCATCCCTCGCAGAGTGCCTCGTTGACGACGGCGTGGTTCAGGATAGTATCGACCTCGATAGCGCCGTAAGCGCAAACATCCTCGCAGGTGCCGCAACCGGCGCAGATTTCCTTATCGACTCTGGCTATAACCGGCTCGCGGGTAAGATAAGGCTGCGAGAACAACGCCTGGACCTTGCTCGCGGCTCCGGATGCCTGACTCGCCGTATCCGTAATATCCTTTGGATATTGGCATACGCCCGCTAAAAATATGCCGGCTGTTAACGATTCGAGCGGGCGGAGTTTAAGGTGCGCCTCTTTTATCCAGCCGTATTCGTCGGTCGGAATTCTAAGCCTGTTAGCGAGTTCGGTAGCGCCTTTAGACGGAATCATAGCCGGCGAAAGGACGACCATATCGGCGTCGATTTTGACCTGCGTGCCGGTCAGCGTATCGGAACCCCAGACTTGAACGGTGTCGCCGTTGTCGATAACCTTAGCGACCTTGCCCCGGATATATTTCACGCCGTCCTCTTCGCGGGCGCGCTGGACGAACTCTTCATACATACGCCCGTTCGACCGGATATCGATATAGAATATATACGCTTCACCGTCGGGGATTGCGTGTTTATATAACATCGCGGCTTTAGCGGTATACATACAGCATACGCGGCTGCAGTATGCGACGCCGTGTTCCGGGTCGCGGCTGCGGACACATTGAACAAAGACGACTCGTTTGGGGACTTTGCCGTCTGAGGGGCGCTGCACCTTTCCTGCGGTCGGGCCGCTCGCGGCGAGAAGCCGCTCGAACGCGAGGGTATCGACAACATCGGGAATCTTGCCGTAGCCGTATTCGCCGATTTCCTCGATTGGGTAGAGGTCGAAACCTGTGGCGACGACGATACCGCCGGCGTTTACCTCGATAATTTTCTCTTCCTGATTAAAATCTATAGCGTCGGCCTCGCAAACATCGGCACATATTCCGCACGAATCGTTTTTAAGGTGCATACAGTTTTCGGCGTCGATAACGGGAATATTGGGAACTGCCTGAGGGAACGGTATACTGGCGACAGGTCGTGCAACGAGTCCGCGGTCGAATTCCGAGCGTATCGGTTTAACGGGTCGGTCGGTCCAATCGGAGACTTTTATGGCGCCGGTTGGACACATAAATTCGCAGGCGCCGCAATTGGCGCATATATCGGAATATTCGCCCATCGGGGTAGTAACATATCGCTCTGTTCCTCTGCCGGCGAACTCGATAGCATGGGTATTCATTATCTGGTCGCAGGTGCGGACACATAGCCCGCACAGGACGCACTTGTTATTCCACGTGTCGGTTCTTATCGAATATGGTGTATCTATGACACCGAATTTTTCTGCCAGTTTGCGTATTTCTTCGGATTCCGGCGCTTCGGAGAGCATAAGCTGAAGTATAAATTTCCGGGCGCGTTTAACCAATGGCGAATTTGTTTTAACTTCGCCTTCCCATGCGGGATATGTGCAGGCGGTTTTCAGGTCGGAACGCCCTTTCCATATAGTCTCGACGAGGCATAACCTGCATGCCCCGGAGGGCGCGAGAGACTTATGGCTGCATAGTGTCGGGATTTCGATTCCTGCCTCCCGCGCCACTTCGAGCACCGTTTTACTTGGGTCCGGTTCGAGTTCTATGCCGTCGATTATGAGTTTGTCCATAGTAAATTCTTTCTGTTTTTATATTCGCTTTGGCTTGTCAGGACTCCATGTAACAATAACCTAGATAAAGCCCTTATATAAGTTTATCACGCAAGTGCTTCAAGCATATACAAGCCTGCCCTTGGGTTTTGGTATGTGTCGCCCGAGTTCGGCGGCAGTTTCGAGCCATTCGAGGATAATAATTTCGATGTTCCGCATAGCTTCTTCATATGATTGTCCGTCGGCTGCACAGCCCGGGAGTTCTGGAACTTCGGCGATATAGGCGTTGTCCTCATCGCTCCAATAGATTATGACCTCGTATTTTATTTTATTCACCTATCCACCTCCGAGTCTGTATTTCAGAATGACATTTCGCACCTGCTTAACTTGATAGGCTTTGGCCTTTGTGCCTTTCGGCTGGACATTTAAGATTTCATCTACGTCATCTTTCGTGAAAATATGATGGTCTCATTTGATTCTCTCTTCGAACCCGAGATAACTGAGCAACGCACACAAGTCTTTGAAATTGATGTTTTTATCGGCGGTACCACTGAGAATTTTCGCAATTATTTTCGCTTTGGCTGTCATAGATTAAAGACAACGGTTTTACTAGTGTCCGGTTAGACCTCTATGCCGTCGATTATGAGTTTGTCCATAGTAGTTTCTTTCGGTTGTTATTCTATTCATAGAATATATAGTCTTTACGTTAGTTTTTCATAATAATAGTCTATTCGTAAACAAGCCTGCCTTTAGTTTCTGATATAGGCCACCAAGCTCGGTAGCGCTTTAGATTGCATAGTCGGGGAGTTCGGACACTTCAGCGATACCAGCATTGTCCTCATTGCTCCAATAGGCTATGATTTCATATATTTTATTTCATCCATCTATTCTTATTTTCTCACCACCGCATCGAATTTGCATACGTCGTAGCATATACCGCATTTGGTGCATTTAGAGGTATCGATATTATGCGGCTTTTTGGCCTCTCCCGATATCGCTCCTACGGGGCATTTTCTCGCGCATATCGTGCACCCTGTGCATTTTTCCGCGTCGATTTCGTAGGTAACAAGCGATTTGCAAACCCCGGCAGGGCAACGCTTTTCCTTTATATGTGCCTCGTATTCATCCTTAAAATACCTGAGCGTCGACAAAACGGGATTTGGTGCAGAAGCTCCGAGCTGGCAAAGGGATGTCTCTGCGATACCCCAGCATAGTTCTTCGAGCATCTCGAGGTGCTTTTCAGTGCCGCGACCTTCGGTTATGTCGTTGAGAACTTCGAACATCTGTGCGAGGCCCTCGCGACACGGGGTGCATTGCCCACAGGATTCGTCTTTTAAGAACCCGGTGAAGTATTTGGCTATATCGACCATACAATTATCTTCATCGAAAACTATCATCCCGCCGGAGCCCATCATCGAACCGGCATCGGATAGACTGTCGAAATCGACAGGTAGGTCGAGCAGTTTTTCGGGTATAACGCCGCCGGAGGGTCCACCGGTCTGAACCCCTTTGAACTTTTTACCGTTCTTTATCCCACCGCCGATATCGTAAATTATTTCGCGTAACGTAACTCCCATCGGAACCTCGACCAAACCGGTATTATTCACCTTTCCAACCAGCGAGAATATCTTTGTTCCCTTGCTTTTTTCAGTGCCGATAGAGGCGAACCAATCTGCGCCCTTGTTTATAATAATCGGGATGTTCGCCCACGTTTCGACATTATTCAGGACTGTCGGCTTATCCCATAAGCCTTTATCGGTAGCGTGTATATGCTTCGGTCTGGGGACTGCGGCTCTGCCTTCGATAGACGCGAAAAGTGCGGACGATTCTCCGGCGACGAAAGCGCCGCCGCCGCGACTGATTTCGATATCAAAGTCGAAACCGGACTTAAAGATATTTTTCCCAAGGAAACCGTATTTTCGGGCGGCTCTAATAGCTTTGCTGTAATTCTCCACCGCTAGAGGGTATTCCTGGCGGACGTATATATATCCCCGATTTGCTCCGATAGCGTAAGCGCCGATAATCATACCTTCGATGACCGAGTGCGGGTTGCCCTCAGAGATACTCCTATCCATATATGCGCCTGGGTCACCCTCGTCGGCGTTGCAGATAACATATTTAATATCGCCATCCGCCCGCGCGGCTCCCTGCCATTTCCTGCCCGTCGGGAATCCGCCCCCTCCTCGTCCGCGAAGCCCCGCCTTCGATACATTCTCTATTATACCTGGAGGGCCCATTTTCAAAGCTTTGGGTAGAGCGGAATAACCGCCTATACGGATATAATCATCGATATTTGTGGGGTCGATATGCTCGTTGGACCCGAATACCAAGCGTGTCTGAAGTTTGTAAAACGGGACGTCGTCGGCCTTGGTGATTTTCTCCTTAGTGTGTGGGTGTTCGTAAAGAAGGCGGTCGATAACGCGCCCTTTGATAACGGTTGTTTCGACTATTTCGGGGACATCCTCGGGCTTAACGTTATGGTAGAAAATATTCCTGGGTCGTATAACCATTAGCGGACCACGTTCGCAGAATCCGTGACACCCGGTTTCCGTAATAGCCACAACGCTCACATCGAGCTTGCGTTTTTTAATTTCGCTCTTCATAGCCTTCGTAACAGCGGCTGCTCCAAGAGCGAGACACCCAGTGCCGTTACAGATACTTATCGTTTTCCGGGAGGTCTTCGCCTTTTTACGGAGTTCCGCGGCAAGTTTCTTCAACTCTTCCAGTGTTTTAATCTTTTTCATTTTTCGTCTTCCTCGAATTTATCGAACATCTGGCCGACATCTTGCGGGTCGGCGTGATAATAAGTTTCGTCGATTGTTACCACCGGGCCGAGAGCGCAGCACCCGAGGCAATTAACTGTCTCGAGGCTATATCGCATATCCTTGGATGTTTCTCCGGCTCTTATACCGATTCTGCGTTCTATTTCGTCGAGAACTCTCGGCGCACCCTTGGCGTGACAGGCCGTTCCCATACAGACTTTTACTATGTGCCTGCCACGCGGCGTGAGGCTGAATGCGGTATAGAAGCTCGCGACCTGATAGACTCTCGATAACGGCACGTCGAGTTTCTCGCTCACGAATTTAAGAGCGTCTTCGGGCAAGTAGTTATATATACTATTTATATCCAGAAGAACCTGAACGACGGCTGAAGAGTCGCCGGTAAATGGGGAAACTATCGGTTCTATCTCGGCGATTATCTCCTTGTCGATGTATTTACTGTATTTCGGTTTAGGCTGTATTGCCGGTTGATAATGGACAGGGCAATTTGTCATACAATCCCCGCAGCCGGTGCATTTCTCCATATCGACGTATCTCGGTTTCTCGACTATTTTGACGTTGAAATTGCCGACATATCCTTCGACCTCGCCCACCTCGCTGTGCGTATGAAGTGTTATATTACCGTGGTTGGCGAGGTCGGTCATTTTCGGGGTTAATATACATTGCGGGCAATCTAGTGTGGGGAATGTCTCGGAGAGCTGGACCATTTTCCCGCCGATAGACGGGGATTTTTCGACGACGTGGACATCGTAGCCGGCGTCGGCGATATCGAGTGCACACTGGATACCTGCGATGCCGCCGCCTATAACCACGGCTCGTTTCGTAATACCGGAGTGAATTGGATATAGCGCGGCGTCCTGTTTGACACGTGCGACGATTGTTTTTATTATAGTAATCGCCTTGTGAGTAGCTTTTTCCGGCTGGTGCCAGTGCGGCCAGGAGCAATGCTCGCGGATATTGGCGACCTCGAGGAGATAAGGGTTCAGCCCGACCTTTGCGGCGAGGTTGCGGAAAGTCCGCTCGTGAAGATTCGGGCTACAGTTGGCCATCACAACGCCGGTGAGTTTGTATTCGGTAATCGAGTTCGCGACGAGTTCCTGACCGGGAGTCGAGCACATATACCTGTAATCGGTTACGAACGCGACACCGGGGATTTTTTTCACCGCCTCGACAACCGTTTTAATATCGACGCTTCCGGCGATATTGTGACCGCAATGGCACACAAAAACGCCGACTCTGTCTTTTGTTTGCATATCTTGCTCCCTGGATTACTTGCTATACGTTTTCATCGGTCTGCATCTTACTTCGTTGGGCGTAGTAAAGGTGCGACTTTCGCATTTACGAATTCCGAAAAAGCTTTAACTCGTTTAATAAATTCTTCGAGTTCCAAACGGTCGAGAGATATATAATAATCAGGATATCGCATTTGCACGGCGCAATCCTAGAGTAAATCGAACTTCCCGCTAAAATAAGAGAATTCGTTATCCAATTCAGCGCATTTATTTATGAGATAAGTGAGATTATGGGTCTTTTCGTGTTTTTCGCCCGCAGCGGTCAAATACGTCTTGGAATACTTTTCAACAGACTGTTGTAAATGGAAACATACTGCTTCGAGAACAGCATCTTCGTGTCCTATCTCCCTTTTCGCGACTATAAAATCGCTATAAGCGAGTTTAAGCCAGTTTCGCATATATTCGTCTCTATTCATTTTTACTTATACTCTAAATAGGGGCACCGTAAGATAGAGCTTCATATACGGTATTCCCGGGGAACTTTTTCATCTCCTGAACATAGTTTTTATCACTGACGATGATATCGACATCTATTCCGCGTTTGGCACAACGCCGCCTGATTTCCGCGCCCATTTCGATTATCTTGCGTCTCGCAATTCCGTTTACATCGACAATAACGAAAATGTCGAAGTCGCTATCGATACGGTTCGTTTTTTGCGCAAGGGAACCGAAAAGTAACATCTCTTTTCGATAGCCGATAACCTTTTCTATTATCCGACGTATTATGTCTTTCTTGTTTCCCACCGGTGTTTTTCGCTTACCTAAATATCATTATGTGAAACGCATTAATTCAACGCCTTAAAGACTACTATTTTTAATCGCTTATTACGGTGTTCTCGAAAGCCATATCTTTCGCATAAACAGGCGGTTCTTGAGCGCCCAACCATAATGAGATATGCGCGCCGTTTATTTTATCCGCTTCGTTAAGCGTCGGGTCGAGCGGTCCCCAGCCGACCTTCTCGCCGAGATAAACCTCGACCCAGGTATGGTCGGTAGCGCCTTCGGCCCATAGCACACCGGAAACGATACGGGCGGGAATTCCGACAGCACGGCACATAGCGGCGCAAAGCAATGCTTTTCCTCTGCTATCGCTTTTACCTGCGGTAAACACCTCGCTCGCGTTTCCAGTAACCATATCGTATTTAATATTTCGATAGACCCACAGGTTGATAGCTCTTGCGGCGTCCCAGAGCGTTACTGCGGGTTTAACGATAGACTTCGCGCGGGCGATTATATCCGGGTCGTCCGAGTCGACACCTCTTTCAGGCATAGTATATCTCTCGTCGACTCCTTTTAGTGGATAATACAGAGGCCAATCGGGTGCATTTGTAACCTTATGTCCTATCTTTTTTGTCTCTATTGTTCCGGATGCGCTGGAAGATGTAATTTCACCTGCGAATTCTTGGGAGAAGTTATTCAGATATAGCCTATCTGCGACCCCGGGCGGGAAACTAAAAGAGATAGAACTCGTCAGGCTTTTGACGTTTTCGAGTCGCTCGATATATTCTTTGTCGGCGAGTATCATCGGGGTAATAGGATGGTAACCTTTGGGGATTTCGCCGACACCGGTCGGTTTTTCTCCTGTGCTAACCCGAGCTTCATAACCCCCTTTTATGTCGAATTCTTTAATAAAATTTTTTACTGGGTCGAACCGCGCCTCGAATTGCCAACCACCGGGCTGTTGTCCGTTAACTACGTAGAATCCGTCTTCCTGGCCGGAAACTGTGAGCGTTACAATCCCGGGCTCCATCTTTTCGGGTATCGCCACGGAAAAATCCGCCGATTGGCCTATTACCGAATAATCCATCCGGGCAAGAAGCAAAAGTGGTGAGGTCATACATATCTGTTCCGACCAAACGCTTATGTTTTCCTCTGCTTCTACGACCTTGTTCATCTCGCCCATACCTACTTTTCCTGAGAACTCGACCGATTTACCCGAAAAAGCGCCGGTTATTCTAATATTCTCTTCGGGCGATGTAACCGTCAACGAATAGGTTTCCGGTAGCCAATCGTTGTCGACGATTATCTCCTCGGAGATTATTTTTTCGGCATTTTTTTCGGCGACTGTCGCCGTTTTTCTGATAAAATAACCTCCGCCGCGTTTATTGATTTCGATAGAGCAACTACCGCAAACCTTACCGTCGATAAGAATATCATAGGCTGTTACCTCGGCGAGAATCGTCCCGACCATAGCGAGAAACAAAAGGATGTATAATGCTAATCTCGTGCCCATAAATTACCTCCTTTTCCCCGGTAAAATTACCGTTTGTTCGTTAGATTATTCCCGTTTCTTCTAATAACGGTTCAGGGTTTACGTAATGTTCGTCTAAGCCAGCTATACCTGGGTCTCCTCCTAACGCCAGATGAAGAAGTTGTGTAAAATACAAAATCGGTATAGTATGGAATTCGCTGTAAAGCTCTTTGATATTATGCTGTCGTGCATCGAGATTAAACTGGCAGAGAGGGCAGGCCGTGATTATGGCTCGAGCGCCGCGTTTGCGCGCATCGCTGATTATCTGGAAGGCGCGTTCCGCGACGAATTCGGGTTTATTGACGGTTTCGTAGCTACCGCAACATTCCGTCCTATATGGGCTATATACCGGATTACCGCCTATCGCTTCGATTACGTTTTCCATAAGTTGTGGATTCTCTTTGTCGTCGATGGCGTATTCTTCAGGTCTAAGCAGCAAGCAACCGTAATAAGCCATAATTTTCAAACCGTTCAGCGGTTTTTTTACGGCTTTTTTCAGCTTCTCGATTGCTTTTTCGGAATCGAGTAATTCGAGGAAGTGGTGTGCTTCGACGCCGCCTTTATATTCTTCTTCTTCATCCATAAAGGCTGTAAGCCGTTCGCGTTTATCCACATCGGTATTATAGAGGTCGCCGACCCGGCGCAGCGTATTATAGCAAATAGCGCAAAGCGTGGTTATATAATCGTGACCTGCGTCCTGAGCTCGGACCAGGTTCCTGACCGATGCCGTATGCTGCATAATCGAATCGTCGGTCAGTTGAAAAACGGTTCCGCAACAATTCCACCGTTCGAGTTCGTCGAGTTCGTAACCGAGAACCTTAGCGACAGTATGCGCTGTTCTTTCGGCTGGAGCGCCGGTAGTTTTCATTGTGCAACCTGGGTAGTATGCTATTTTTTTCATAGTTATTCCTAAGCCGTGAATTTCCTTCCTGCGCTAACCAAAGCGACAGCGGGGACTCTTTCGAGCTCGCCTTCACGCCACAACTCGATACGGTCGACATTGCCGCGCAGTATAACCTGTCGGGCAGCCTCACAGACTTTCGCAATATCTATACCATGCGGGCAGCGGCTTTCGCATTGAAAGCACGCCGCGCAAAACCATATTGTGTTAGAGTTAAGAACCCTGTCCGCATCGCCCATATTCAGAAGGGCGTTTATCTGGTTTGGCAGAAGGTCCATCTCGAAGGCGCTTGGGCAGCCGGCGGAGCACTCGCCGCATTGGTAGCACGATTCGACGTTTGTGCCGGAAAGTTCGATTATTTTCTGAGCTAATTCTGTATTCTGTTTGCCAAGCTCAACCTGCATTTGATTCCCCTTTGATATAAATTTGTATCGCAGAAGCATGGACAAAGATGATTACACGGAATACCACCATACAAAAGACGCAAAGCGTTTTCAGCATTCCGTTCCGACGCAGAGCGCCGGAAAGAGAAAAACAAATTACGTTCTCGCGTATTCGGCTTTGCCTTTTTCGTAAAGGCTTTCTCCTTTGGAATCCTGTGCGACTATTACAGGGAAATCCTCGACCTCGAGTTCGCGTATAGCCTCGGCACCGAGGTCCTCATAAGCGATAACCTTCGCGGACTTGATGGATTTAGCGATAAGAGCGGCGGCGCCTCCTGTTGCCGCGAAATAGACCGCACCGTGCTCTTTCATCGCGTCCACGACATTTTGGCCACGTGGGCCTTTGCCTATCATTCCGCGGAGTCCGCGCGCTATTAATGCGGGTGCGTATGGGTCCATTCGGTAACTGGTTGTCGGGCCGGCGCTCCCAATCGCTTTTCCGGGCTTAGCCGGAGCTGGTCCGACATAATAGATAACGGCACCCTCGACAGGTAGCGGCAATTCCTCACCCTTATCCAGAAGCTCGACCAGCCGTTTGTGAGCGGCGTCACGGCCTGTATAGATTATCCCGGAAAGAAAAACCTTGTCCCCGATAGAAAGGTTTCGCGTTTGCTCCTCGGTAAGGGGGGTTGTAATGCGTATTTCGGCCATTTCGTCCTCCGTTTATCGCTGTTTTGCAGAATATTATCGCCCGTCATCGGGAGAAATAGACCTGCTTTAATTAGGATTTTCGATTAAAAGAATTATATTATATAGATGTTTTTTAGGGTATGCAACGGTTTTTTTTGCGAACACCCCGGTTTTTTATAATCTTGTGTTAAACATACTCTGAACAAACATTTTTGTTCGATAAAAAAAGGTGATTGCTTTTGTTCTGGCACCAATTATATTGAGGTGCCGTGGACCTATATGCTTATGAACAAATAACTAAGAGTGAATCAGCATCACGAAAATAGGTGTTGGGATTTTGCTTTAAAAACCAACAAAGAATTTGCCCTCGTTGCGAAACTCGAAAACTGTATAAATTGGTTGACAAGAGGTGTCGTTGTTCGCGTTGCGATTATACATTTCATAGTCGAACTGGAAGGTGGATAAACAACGGAAATCTTTCCTACGGTCAGTGGCTCAGAATAATAAAGCTCTTTGAATTGGAACTCTCCACACGTAAGATAGCCGCGCAGCTTTCCATGAGTTACAACGCGGTCTATAGGGCTGTGAATACCATAAGGATAGCCATTCTCGCTAATGCGGACGACGCAGACATTCTTCTCGGCGGTGAAATCGAGATAGACGAATCCTATTTCGGAGGTCGTCGAAAAGGAAAACGTGGACGAGGAGCAGCAGGCAAAATCCCTGTTTTCGGTATTCTGGAACGCGACGATATAGTTAGTGTCCAGGTCGTTCTGAATGCCAAAGCTGAAATTTTGCTGAATCTTACGGTCAAAAAGGTTCGATGCGGAAGTATCGTATCCACCGACCGTTACAAGGGTTACGACGCGCTTTTGTTCTGTGGCTATCGTCATCTTTCAGTGAACCACCAAACCCATTTTGCCAAAGGAAGGGTTTATATCAACGGCCTCGAAGGTTTCTGGAGCTATGCCAAAGAGAGGCTTGTGAAGCATCACGGTATATCTCCGAGAAAATTCCCCTTGTATCTTAAAGAAATAGAGTTTAAATATAACCATAGAAACGATGATATTTACCCAATCATCGTTGAATACATCTGTGATTTAGTGCCAAAACGTAACCAATCACCTTTAGTTATTTGCGAAACCGTGAGACTATGAAATATACTGCTTTCACATTGCCCATCTTTATCGCTATCATTTTTATTTCCTCTCTCTCGGCGCAAAACCCCGGCTGCAGGGCGGGATTTGATGGGACATACCCTTGGACTATAGCTCCAGGAATGCTCCCTGTGCATCTACTATACGACACTTTGGCCTCGTATTTTTCCTATTTTCGTGTTGATTCACCTACATCGGAAATCCATTTCGATTCGGTCGATGTTTACTTTGTGCCGCCGCGGCTGGAGGTATTTTCGTATTCAGATTCGTTAATTAGAGAATTCAGGAAATTTGTTTATAATGGTGGTATATTGTTTATGTGGGGAGAAAATTGCGGTTTTGACGCGGGGTCATTCGGTATAATATACGATAGCCTTGACGGTTGGTTCTTGGGTATAGAACCCAGGACTACAACGGTATACGATACGATTAATTGTATTATTGGTGGTTCAGCTTATTTCATATATTCTTTTGGAGACCATCCGGTAGTGCCGGTGATAACGGATACGGTATTCGGTTCTCTTGGTTCTTCTGTTTATATTTCACCGCCTTCGGTTGTTTTGGCACGTTCGTATCCTACCGGTTATTCTCTTTTGTGCAGCGATACAACGGTTGACGAGATTCAACCGGCTGTTCTTGGGTTATCTCATTATGGAAGTGGAACTATCATCTTCCACACGGATTTCACAGCGTGGCATCACGCGTGGAGCGGGTTCCCAGCTAATAATAACCTACAACTTCTTAAATGGTTAACTACATGTAGTCTTTTTCCTCATTTTACCCATTTACCCGCGCCAGGCGATACATTTGTTTGTTTCGACGACACGGCGTTCATTCAAACCGACATTTTCAATTTCGGTCAGATTGAGCCGGAGAGCCTGAAGATATGGTGGGAGGGCAGTGTTTACGACATATCCTCGCCACAATTGGAGCTTGTCGGCGACACGACTTTCGTTTTCGCTATTCCACCGTATAGTTATTCCGACGGGGATACCGTATTTCTCTGTATTGAAACTGTCATCGATACCAGCGGATTCTGGCATTACGACTCGATTTGCTGGGAATACTACGTCTCAATTGATGAATACCCGCCTGAGCTTTCGGCTTTCCAACCGGCTCATGGCGAGACTCTCGTGATGCTGGATACAATTTCGCTGATTGCCGTCGATACTTCCGGTATAGATACTTCCTCGATTTCCTTCATATTCCTCGATTCGACTATAGTCTGGGGGGATTCCAGTATCTGGATAAACGGAGATACTATCTTTTTCGACCCGGTTTCCGCCGGTCTCGACCCGGGCATGGTCGATACGAATGTCCATGTATGCGTCCACATTAGCGACGATAATAAAGACTGCACACCGACAACCATAGATACCTGTTGGTGTTTTTTCCTCGACGCCGACGCCATCGCGGAAACTGAATTGCCGGGGGAGTTTGAGATACGGGTATATCCAAATCCGTTTAATTCGTCCTGTAAAATAATAGGACCACAAGATTGGCGGATCGAAATAAGAGACCTATCGGGAAGATTGATAAGGAACCTTGATTTACCTGTAAACTGGGACGGGAAAGATAACAAAGGCAATCAAGTTGCGTCGGGGATATACTTCATAATCCCTACAGGTTTTCAGAACAAGCGTATTAAGATCGTTTTAATAAGGTAAAAGCAAAGTAGAGAGATATGAGAAGGGTAAAAATTCTATGTATACTTACAATGGCAGCCATATTACTGCCGCCTTCCGTCTATGGAATATATATTGAAATCGATATAGAATTATACGACGGTATATTTCCAGAGCCGTGCGCCCACCTTGAAAGAACTGTAGGTGGTTGGTCCGTGGACAGGTATTCCCCACTTGTTACCGGAGGCGTTGACTCTGGTGATTTTTTACTTACAGGCCAACAAATAACGTTTACAGATTGCGCTTGGCCCCATACTAGCCAAACTGAAGAGGTCATATTTAATGTCGGTGAACTTACCGAAATCTTCGAAACACAGGATAGGATTGGATTTACTTTTTCCCCTGACGAACCCGGATTAACCTGTGTGGACGACTTCGGTTGTTTTATCGCCCCAGTTTCAGGTAAATTCGACGTCGACATCGCCGGACCGTATCAAGTAAACCTTTATTACGTGGACCACGACCCAACCATACCACCTGGATTTGGATTAAGCGATATAACCGAAACGGACCTAATTACCTACAAATATAAAAAGTTGGAGGTAAAAGGCAACAACTAAATTTATATAACCTACTGAAAATTAACAAGTTGTAGATTAACGCGGAACGCGCAATAAGAACAGATGAAAGGAGGACCATAATGAAACGCTTTCTACTTATTTCAATCGCGCTATTAGCCGGATTAGCCTTGATAGTCGGCTGCGAGAAAAGCTCCGAACCGGAACCCGAGCCGGACACCTTCGACCCGCCGACGAACATAGCCTATGTAACCTATCAGGATTCGGTCAAAATAACCTGGAGCGTATCGGAGGACGACACCGCGAACGGATTCGCGGGTTATCTGGTATATCGCCGCGAAAACGCCGGTTTCTCCGGCCTCTCGGAGACCGACCTCGCCGCGCTGCTTGCCCAGGGGTCGCCCGTAACCGGAACGGAAATTACGATTACCGGTCTCGCCAGCGATAAAAAACACTATTTCGCCGTACGGTCTATCGCAATCGACGGCTCCGACACGACTCTCTCGGACTTATCGAGCACAATTCATACATCGCCGACAATATGGTTCAGCGATACTATCTACAAGGTCGAATACTCCGAGAGCGCTTTCTGCGCTATCGATTTCGACAATCAGGTGATTTATCCTATGGAACTGTCTTACCTAACCCATATCAATATATACCTCGGGCTAAATACATCGAGCCGGCTTTCTCTGCGCTCTCCCGATTTATATAGCTCCGAGTGGCGCGAGGCCGAGGTCAAACGTCTCGGTGGTGGCGCGACCAGTGTCGCGGAATTCGGCTCCGCAGGCTCCAGCGGCTGGTCTAGCGAGGCCGAGGTCTATCCCGGCGATGTCTACGCAATTAAAACCGGAAGCCACTATTCTAAGGTTTTCGTCGAGTCGATAATAGGCGCGAGTGTCGGAATCGCATTCACAGCCGCCTATCAGAACGTCGAGGACTACGACAGATTCTGAAATTTCGGTTTTTATAGGCGATAGACTTAGCCCCGGACTTTCAGTCCGGGGTTTTTGTTGTTTGCCGAATCTGGAGCTGGCGCGATTCTTGCCGCCCAATAACGTAACGATAAATACGAATGGCGAATGCAAAAATCGTTACAGTCCGGTGCCTGCGTTCGCGAAACCTGCCCCTATAAAAAAAGCCCCCGAAACGGGGGGCTTTTGATATCGGACTATTTCTTCCAGTTTTAGCGGAGAAGAACCATCCTGCCGTTAGCCTCGAAATCCCCGGCGGTCATTCTGTAAAGATAAACTCCGCTGGAAACGTCGCGGCCATTATCGCTCGTTCCGTCCCAGATAACACGATGGGCCCCGGCTTCGAATTCGGCGCTGGTCAGCGTGTTGACCTTCCTGCCGAGCATATCGAACACCTCGATTTCGACTTTGGTTCGGGCCGGTATATCGAACCCGATAGCGCAGACCGCATTAAACGGGTTGGGAACGGCGCCGTGAAGCGCGAATTCGGTCGGAACATCGACGCGGCGTTTCGCGATATAGGTACCCGGGTCGATAACCGCAACACCCTCGCCGGTAAGTTCGATTTCGTAACCGTTACCGGTTAAAACGAGCCCCTCGGGCGCATCGCCTGTCCAGTGTATCTCGACCGCGTTTTGCGCGTTAACCACAATTGTCCAGCCATCGCCGGCACGTATATCTTTCGCCATTCTGCCTGCACGACCAGCCTGGATATAAAC
>QNEE01000014.1 GCA_003645085.1 bacterium
TCCTCGAGGATACGGAAGCATTTCGGCTGCGAGATATCCTCGAGATTAAACCCTCCGAAAACCGGTTGAAGCAAAAGCGCCGTGTGGATAATCTCGTCCGGGTCTTTCGTGTCGAGCGCTATTGGCCAGGCATCCACACCGCCGAGATACTTGAATAAAAGTGCCTTTCCTTCCATCACGGGGATAGATGCCTCGGCTCCGATATCTCCAAGACCGAGCACCCTCGTGCCGTCGGTAATAACCGCGACCATATTGGCTTTGTTTGTATGCTCGAAGACCATATCCGGGTTGGCCTGAATATCGAGGCACGGTTTTGCGACTCCCGGCGTATACCAGATAGCGAAATCCTGGAAATCGCGGACAACACACTTAAGCGAAACGCCGACCTTCCCGCGATAAAATGGATGTAGCTTCATTGCGTCCCGCCCCGGTTTCTCGCTCTTCTTGATTAATTCTTCTCTGGTTGGCATTTTTTTTCTCCTGTTCTTACTTTTATGGTTGTTTAACCCTGAATAATCGGATAACCTTTTATGAGAATAGAAAATTAAATCTAACAATTTGGATAGCCAAATCAAGCCTAATTATAAAAAACTTCGATATTAATACGAAAAATTTAAAACGACGACAAAACGATTAAAATAAAGGCAGTTTAAGTATAAGCGTCGCGTTTCTGCCCTGGAAACACTTTTTTGTGTTTTTTTTCACTTATTTTACGATTATACTTGCAAATAGTATTTTGATTTATATAATTGCATAATCCTGAATAGCAAGTTTATATCTATTCGCCGGCAATAAGTAATCAATTTCCATAAAGGGGGAATAATGAAACAAGAAATCATCGACAAACTAAAGGCTATCGTAGGTGAGGAGAATATCCGAACCGACCCGGCGGACCGGTATATTTACGGTTCTGATTCTTCGGTGCATGTTGCTAACGCCGACGTCGTTCTTCGCCCGCGGACGACAGAACAGGTTCAGGCGATTGCACGCCTGGCGAACGCGGAAAAAATACCTATTATACCCAGAGGAGCCGGTAGCGGTATGTCGGGGCATGCGGTTCCTATCGACGGCGGGATTGTGCTCGATATGAAGCGTATGAATAAGATACTGGAAATCAGGCCGGAGGATACACTGGTTAAGGTCCAACCCGGCGTAGTCGACGACGACCTCAACCGTGCGCTCAAGCCTTATGGATTTATGTTTCCGCCGGCGCCGGCATCCAGCAGGATTGCGACTATTGGCGGAGAGATAGCGAATAACGCATCCGGTATCCGGTCGGTGAAATACGGTGCCACCCGCGATTCGGTTCTCGGGATGAAGGTCGTTCTGGCGAACGGAGACCTGGTTAATCTTGGCGCAAATACGCGGGTCGAAGCCTCGGGTTATCAACTCGACAGGCTTATGGTCGGCTCCGAGGGCACACTCGGTATCATCGTCGAAGCGACATTAAAGCTCGTTCCGATACCGAAATACCGGTGCATAGGTATTGCGAAGTTCGACAAGCTCGAGGAAGCCGGCGAGGCTATCTGCGATGTAATATCGAGCGGCGCGCAACCGTCGATGCTCGAACTTATGGATAATATCGCGATTACGGCGGTGAATAATACCCTCGATATGGGCCTTCCGGACGTAGAGGCAATCCTGCTTTTCGAGGCGGACGGTATGGTCAAAGAAGCTGTGGACTTCGAAATGGAGAGGATAAAAGCGATTTGTGAAAAGCACAACGGTTTCGGAATCGAGATGAGCTACGACGCCAAAGAACGCGCAAGGATTTACGCCGGAAGGAAAAAGCTATTTGCGTCGCTATCCAGATATAAAGAGGGTTACGCCTGCACCTCGCTGGCCGACGATATGGCGGTGCCGTATTCCAAAATGGCGGAGACCGCTCGAAAAATCCACGATGTCGCCGATAAAAATAATATTATAATGACCGCTTATGGCCACTGCGGCTCCGGAGTTATGCATACCAAGATATTGATGGACCCCACCAAAAAAGAGCAGTGGGAGGATGCGCGTCGCGCAGTCGAGGAGATTTACGACTATGTTCGTTCCATAGGCGGAACGACATCCGCCGAGCACGGCATCGCGCTTTCTAAAGCGCCCTCGTGGAAGAAAGAAAAAGCCGACCAGCTCGATTTGATGAGAGCTGTCAAAAAGGCTTTCGACCCGAACAATATCTTAAATCCACATAAACTAATGGATGCACCGGATGACTGGGTTACCGCCACTAAACTGCGTTATCCGGTCGAAAAATAGGAGGCCCATTGGTAACGAAGTATATCGATAGCTGGAAAGACGAGCTAAATATCTGTATTCGGTGCGCTTATTGCTTTGCCGGATGCCCGATATTCAAGGAGCTTGGTTGGGAGGTCGACGGCGCGAGAGGAAAAGTCGAGCTTGCTTATGGGTTGCTTATGGGCGAGTTCGAACCCTCACAATATATCGCCGATAAGCTATTCCAGTGCACATTCTGCAAGGATTGTATCGAGCAATGCTCAGCGAACGTATCCGTCCCGGATATAGTTACCGCTATACGGTCCGACCTGTTCGAAGCGGGTTACACTTATCCGGGTGGAGAGAAACTTCTCGCCGACATCAAAGAAACCGGCAATATTTTCGGGGAAAAACTGAAACCCCCCGAATACACCGAGGAGAAACAGGTTCTGCTCGGCTGCAGGCTTCTCGAAAGAAAAGAGGATTCGACGAGATACCTCGAATTATTGAAGAAGCTTGGAGTCGAGCCGAAAACGTTCGACGAGACCTGCTGCGGTATGCCGTTCGCTGTCCTGGGGGATAAAAAAGGATTCGCCGAACAACAGGATAAATTCCGCGAATCGCTTCCTAACAAAGATGAAGAGCTTATCTGCGTTTGCACTACCTGTATATTTTTCATCCAGAAAAAATACCCCGACCTGAAGGCAACGTATGTAATCGACGTAATCCTCGAAAAACTCAGAAATTATACCGGGGAAATCAAAAAGCTCGGCAAAAAGGTTACCTATCACGACCCTTGTAATGTCGCTCGCGGAATGGATATGGTCGATGAGCCGAGAGAAATACTCGATATGATAGGGGTAGAACTGGTCGAGATGCCGACAAAGGGCAAGCAAGCCGAATGTTGTGGTGGGGGAGGGGGGTTATTGGCGACGGATAATCCGCTTGCCGAGAAGCTGGCTGAAAAACGAATGAAACAGGCGCTCGATATTGGTGTCGATACACTTGTAACTCTATGTCCTACATGCGAATTTAATATCGGGAATGTATCTAAAAAGAACGGCGGCAAACTCGAGGTTAAAAACCTGCTCGATTTGATATACGAAGCGGTAGTTTGAAATAGCGGCCTGGAAAAATCCTATTAAAAATAGAAAAGGTTATAGATACGAATTGCTAACCCGACAAATTGTCGGGTTACAGTTGCCGATTGCTAAATATTAAAAAAGGGGGAGCAAATTGGAAACGAAATATCTGAACGTTTGGAAAAACGAACTCGATATATGCATCCGATGCGGATATTGTTTCGAAAAATGCCCAGTTTTCGGGGTTTTAAACTGGGAATCGGATACTCCTCGCGGTAAAGCCATACTTGCATACGGGCTTTTGTCCGGCGAAATAGAGCCTTCACAGGAGCTCGCCGATAAATTCTTCCAATGCACATTTTGCAGGGAATGCCTGGGAAGCTGTTCGGCAGATGTTAAACTTATAGACCTGTTTTCCGCTGCCCGTGCGGATATGATAACCGCCGGTTTTGCTCATGATGCCCATAAATATATGGTCGAGAGCGTGAAAAAAACCGGCAACATATTCAACGATTCCGAACTTAAAGCGCCGGTTTCCGAAGGTGAAACGACCGTTTATCTCGGTTGCCAATATTTGGGGCGTGGAAACCTGACTAAAACCTATCTGAACATCCTCGAAAAGCTCGGGATAAAACCTCGCGTAAAAGAAGAAATTTGCTGCGGGTTTCCGTTTATGGCTCTCGGCTTCCGCGACGAGTTCGAGGAACACCGGAAAAAATTCCTCGAGATGTTCCCCGAGGAGGATATTATCGCCCTCTGTCCGACCTGCGCGGCGTTCCTAGAAGAGGAATACGGCAAGAAAGTCAGGCACGTGATGGAGGTCATCGCGGAACGCGTTCCCGAAGCGAAACTCGGCGGGAAGGTTACTTATCACGACCCGTGCGATTTCTCCCGCGAGCTGGGGCTTATCGACGAACCACGCGAAATACTCGAGAAAATAGGCGTCGAGGTCGTAGAGATGCCCAGAAACAAGAAAGACTCGTCCTGCTGTGGCGGAGGAGGAGGCATATTGATGTCCGACGCCGAGCTTTCCGGGCGCATCGCCGACGGCAGGATACGCGAGGCTGTCGCGACCGGCGCGGAAATGCTCGTTACGCCGTGCCCTACCTGCGAGAAGGTCCTGAAAGAGGCCTCGATGGCACTGAATAAAGAGGGCGAGAATAATATACCTGTCAGGAACATCTGCCAGCTTATATGGAAAGCCATAAAATAGGGGAATAATATGAAAATTCTGAACCTCGGTAAACTGCCCGGACAGCAGTCTATGCTCGGTTTCCACGCCTTGGCGAGATTGGGCTTCGAGGGTCTGGTTATCGTTTCGCCGAGCGTTCCGCTGGTATCCGTAGGGTATTTTCAGGATGCGGAAAAAGAGGTCGACCTGGATTATTGTAACAGGAATGGCATTCCGGTAATGCGCCGTGAAATCGGCGGCGGAGCGACATATCTCGACGGCAACCAGATATTCTATCAGGTGATATGGAACCGCGAGAATAAAAAATTCCCGTTGAAAATCGATAAAATTTTCGAGTTTTTATCCGAACCGCCGTGTGAAACCTACCGCGAGTTCGGTATCGAGACATCGTTCAGGTCGGCGAACGATATAATAACAAAGGACGGCAGGAAAATTGCCGGAGAAGGTGGCGGCGATATCGGGGACTCGATGGTCTTCGTCGGCGGAATCCTTATGGATTTCGATTACGAGACGATGAGCAAAGTTCTTAAAGTCCCCGACGAGAAGTTCAGGGACAAGATATATAAATCGATGGAAGAAAACCTGACAACGATGAAACGTGAACTCGGGTCGATACCGCCGAGAGATGATATCGTCCGCGTGCTCGCCGAAAAATTCGAGAAACTGCTCGGTGCATTCGAGACGGTTACGCTGACTCCGGAAACAATAGATAAAATGGTCGAACTCGAAAGATGGCTGACCTCGCCGGAGTTTATGTTCAGGAAAACCCCGAAAATCCCCAAAGGGGTGAAAATCAAGGAAGGGGTCGAAATACTCTACGGGACATATAAAGCCAAAGGCGGCCTTATCCGGACCGCCCAGGAGGTCGAGAAGTCGATAATCAAAGATATAGGCGTATCGGGCGATTTTACACTTTATCCCAAGAAAGAACTATTCGCGCTCGAAGAAACGCTCAAAGATACCGAGAGAGAAAGCTCGAAACTGAAATCGAAGATAGAGGACTTCTACGAGGAAACCGGCGTCCAAACCCCGGGTGTCGAACCCGAAGATATTACGAAAGCGATTGAAGCCGGAAAGTAATTGGGATTACTTCGCTTCGCTCGCAACGACGGAATATCCCAATCTAACCTGAAAATTAATCGAACAAATAAAGGGGGACATCTATGAAGTTAGGCTTTATAGTGCGAACCGGGCCGTATACGACGCAGGATATCGATACGGTCTACGAGTTATCGAAAGCCGCCATCGGGGCCGGTCACGAGGTCGAGATATTCCTCTACGACGACGCCGTGATGGCGCTAAACAAGGATATCAAACCGCCGAAAGAGCGCAGTATCCCCGGGCGGCTAACGGAGATTATCGATATGGGCGCGACCGTCTCCGGTGCGGCACTCAGCGCGAAATTCCGCGGCCTCCGCAGAGACGGTCTCATCGAGAACACGCGCATCGGCGGGATGGCGACACTCAACAATCTGGTCGAAAGCTGCGACCGGATAGTAACATTGAGCTTTTAGGGGGCGATTATGAAAAAGGTTATTATACTCGTCAGAAGCGCCCCATACGGAGTCGTTACGGCTCTCGAATCGTATCGCATCGCGCAGGCAATCGGCGAGCAGGACACACGCGTCGTTCTCGTCGAGGACGGCGTTTTCGTAGGAACATTCGACCAAAATCCCGAGGCAATCGGGATGCACCATATGCGCAAAACGTTCGAGATGCTCGAGGATTTCGGCCCGAAAATATACCTGCTCGATAAACACCTCGCCGATAGGGGTGTTCCAGAGTCTAAACTGACATTCGGTGAGGTAATAAATTGGCCGACATTAAAAAAATGGGTTGACGAAGCCGATTTCGTTTTCAACCTTACATAGGAGCCGAAATGAAAACGCTATATATAATCTCCCATTCACCTTTTCAGCGCACAGATTACCGCCTGGCGCTCGAACTTGCCGATAAAGAAGATGCCGTTCTGCTGATTCAGAACGGTGTCTATCTTAGTGGCAAGCTAACCGGATGCCCGGAGGAGGCACTAGCGGAGGCCGAAAAACGCGGAGTGAAATTCTTTTCTATCAAAGAGGATATCGACGCACGCGGTATCGAATCCAGATACCCAACAGTCGATTACAGCGGCGCAATCGAACTGATATTCAAATACGAAAGGACGGTGTAATATGCAAATCGACCAGTGGGATTTCCCCGACGAACTTTATTATAACGAAGGCCACGCGTGGGCCAGGGTCGAGGGGGATATCGTTACCGTCGGCGTGAACGATTTTACCCAGTTCCTCGCGGGCGAGATAAGCTACATCGACCTTCCGATGGAGGGCGACGAATTCGAGTTCGGCGAACGTATCGGCACAATCGAGACAGGTAAGTGGCTCGGCAAGTATTTCGCGCCAGTATCGGGCGAGATTGTCGAGGTCAACGAGAAACTCGAGGACGACCCGACGCTAATAAACAAATCGCCTTACGGTGAAGGCTGGATTGTCAAAATCAAAATGGCGAACCCGGACGAACTCGACAAACTGATGAAAGACCCAGAGGAAATAAAAAAATTCATATATTCCGAAGTAGATAGGGTCGCAAATAAATAACCGAAACGATTCTTCGGATAGACGATTATCTTTAACACCAAGGAGGACTTTATGTCTCTAAAAGAAAAGCTCAAGGAAAAAATCGACGCGCATCGCCCGCGCACGACAAGACTGCTTAAAGAGCACGGCGACAAGGTTATCGGCGAGGTTACAATCAAACAGGCAATCGGAGGAATGCGGGGTGTTAAAAACCTCGTAACCGATATCTCCTATCTCGACCCGTTCGAGGGTATCCGTTTTAGAGGACACACAATCCCCGAAACGCTTGCCGCGCTGCCGAAACCTCCCGGTAAGGAGATGCCCTATGTCGAGGGTCATGTTTATCTCCTTATGACCGGCGATTTTCCCTCGGAAGAGGATGTGAAGAGCCTCGTCGAGGAATTCAAAAAACGCAGGGAGGTTCCAAAATACGTCTGGGACGTTCTCCGCGCTATGCCCGAAGACACGCATCCTATGACTATGTTCTCGGCGGCGATTCTCGCGTTGCAGAGAGAATCGATTTTCGTTAAGGAATACAACAAGGGCATCAGCAAGTTCGATATGTGGGACCCGATGTTCGAGGACTCGATGAACCTGCTCGCCAAACTCCCGGTCATCGCGGCTTATATCTACAGGTATAAGTATAAAAACGATACGCCGATAGACCCGCATCCCGATTTGGATTTCGGCGGTAATTTTGCCTATATGATGGGTATCGACCCGCCTTACGACGACCTGATGCGGCTTTATTTCATACTGCATTCCGACCACGAAAGCGGCAATGTCAGCGCGCACACCACACATCTCGTCGCGTCGGCGCTCTCCGACGCCTATTATTCGCTTTCGGCCGGTATGAATGGTCTCGCGGGGCCGCTCCACGGACTCGCCAATCAGGAGGTTCTCCGCTGGATTCAGGACCTGTTCCAACAGCTCGGCGGCAAGGTCCCGACCAAAGAAGAACTCGAGAAATTCTGCTGGGACACGCTCAACAGCGGGCAAGTTATCCCAGGTTATGGCCACGCGGTGCTTCGGAAAACCGACCCGAGGTATGTGTCGCAACGTGAATTCTGCTTGAAGCATCTGCCCGACGACGAACTATTCCAGACGGTAAGCCTGCTATACGAGGTCGTCCCGCCGATACTCAAAGAGCACGGCAAGGCCAAGAATCCGTGGCCAAATGTCGACGCCCACTCCGGCGTGATTCAATGGTTTTACGGCGTCCGCGAATACGATTTCTACACCGTGATGTTCGGTGTCGGCAGGGCTATCGGTGTATTGGCAAATATCACATGGGACAGGGCGCTCGGATACCCGATAGAGAGACCGAAATCCGTAACCACGGATATGCTCGAGGAAGCCGCGGGAATAAAATAATAAAGGGTATTGGGTATTAGGGTCTCATAATTATCCGTAAGGGCGACCCGGTGGGTCGCCCTTTATATCCGTAAGAAGCTGTAGGGACACGGCTTACGCGCCCCTTTTTTTCGACGAGATTCTTTTTCTTGCATAAAATAAAAAAATATAAAAAAAGACTTGCGCAACGCGTAAATATCCCTATATTAGAGATGTTAAAACGGCACCACCGCTGCCGTGAAAGCGGGTGATCGATACATTGCCGCAACAGCCATGGACGAGCAAGGTCGATTAAAACGAATCCATGGCTAAGAAGGGTGGATGTATGAACATCTACGTAGGCAAGCTCGATTACGACACAACCGCGGACGAACTGAAAGCGGCATTCGAGCAACACGGACAGGTAGAATCTGTCAACATCATCACGGACAAATTCACCGGTAACTCGAAGGGGTTCGGCTTTGTTGAAATGTCGAACGACGACGAGGCTACCGCCGCGATGGAGGCTCTTAACGGCTCCCAGCTTGGCAAACAGACCATCGAGGTCAATAAAGCCAGGCCCAGGGTCGAACGCGGAAGCCGCGGTGGAAGCCGTGATTCGGGGAGACGCTGGTAGTTCCCGCGTTATTTCCTATCGCCCCGAACTGCAAATGCGGTTCGGGGTTTTTTATTTGGTCATCACGCTCGGTTTCCATCATATAAATCGCGAGAGAAAGGAAAGAACTTCCCGGGGATGATGTGGCCGGGGAGGAAACCCCTAGCACTTAGCCCCTAGCCCCTAGCCCTACTTGCCGAGGAAGAAGATGTCCGAAGGACAAATGAGGGAGAATGTATCTGGCGTTCCGATGAATCCATCGCTTTCGGCGTTTATCTTGTCCAGGCAAAAGGAACAGATGTGGCGACGAATATTATCTATATGAAATAACCCACCGGGAGGCGTTCTCGATAATTGCCTCCGTTCCGAAAACGCTTGCGGTATAGAAATCGAAAAGGTATTTTCTCGAACGATGAAAACGATTTTCGGGAATACCGCACAAGATAGAGCAAAGGTTTTTATCGGCGCCGCACTTATTCTATTCAGCATCGCCCAGACAGCGCTGTTATACGATTTTAGCCTCGAGAAACTCGTCCTCGAATGGCGTTTCACCGAAGACAGCTTTATTTCGCTTCGAATCGCGCAGAATATCGGCGCCGGTTACGGCGAGACTTTCGACACGGTGAACCCGACTAACGGTTATCAGCCGCTGTGGGTATGGTTTCTCGCCCCTTTTTCGCGGCTTTTCGATAGCCCGGGGTTTTTCGCGAAATTCGTCCTTGTAATCTGTATATTGTTTTTTCATATCGCGCTAGTTTTGTTGCTGTATGCGCTGTCGAGGATAGCTAAAACGCCGGCCGTTTTTGCGGCGATAGGTATAGTCCCGGCCTTGCTACCGCGGTTCGAGCTTTGCGTGATTAACGGGCTCGAGACCTCGCTTTTTTTCTTTCTGTTTATTTTGACGGTCGTATTTGTGGCATGGATTTTTCGCGAACCGGAGAAGCGGGTTAAAGTGGGGTTTGGTATAATAATGGGTTTCTTTCTCGCCTTGACTTTTTTCGCCCGTCTCGACTCTTTTTTCTTAAGCTTCGTAATCGGTGCCGTCGTTCTTTTCGGATTTACGGGGATTAGATTCCGGCGTAAACTGGTTTTCCTATGCGTGTCGGCGGCAACCGAGGTGGCGTTAATAGCGCCGTATCTCATCAGGAACAAATTGCTCTACGGCCGAATTATGCCGCTTTCTGGTGCGGTTAAATTGTGGGCTTTTAGACAGGTTTTTCCGAATCTCGGGAACTATCTCGCCTCTGATGAATGGACCGGCCCGATAAGCCTTCTTCAAAGGACAATAAGCAGCGGGGCTTTAATCGATAACCCAAAACCGCTTTTCACGCTACTTATATTATTTTGTATCGGTTCGATTGCCATCGCGATTGTCGCCTTGAAAAAGGGGGATTTTACTGCGAAAGTCGGTGCCTTATATGCCGCTATTCACCTGATATTTTTCGTAGTCGTCTATCGGGAGAACCGCGCATATTCGGATTATTATTTTATTATCGAGGTTCTGGTCTTTTGCCTCGCGGTTGTTTTTCTGATTACGCGTCTGGCGCGGAAAACAAAGAACGCCGTTTTTATAAACCGGCTTTTTGTCGCTTTGCTTTTCGTGGGGATAATTGTGCAGACATTCCGTGAGAACGTAATAGCGCCGAAGGCGTCCAAATTTGCGGTTTCTCGCTATAAAGCGGCTTTGTGGGCGCGAGACTGTATTCCCGAAAACGAACTAATAGGATGTTTCTGGCCGGGGACCTTTTCTTTCGTATCGCAGCGGAAGGTCGTCAATCTCGACGGTATTTGCAACGACGGGGATTTCTTCGAGAATTTTATAAAAAAGCACCGCGTCGACGATTATGTCCGCGAAAAGAGCATTCGCTATATTGCCGGGAGGTTCCAACACGCGGCGATAGGCGCAAACGGCGAAGTCGTATTCGATAATTCGGCCGAGTGTAAAAACTGGGCCGATTATGTAAAAAACAGCACGATGCCCGAATTGGCGCCCGATTTGCGATTGCTCCGCGATTTTGGGGAGGATTATTATATATTTTATTTAGCGGGAACGTCGAAAGATAATCGGCGATAAACGGGCTGTCACGGTTTTTGTTACGTTCGGTAAGGTTATAGAATATATTATTTACGAACGCAAAAACCGTCCGCCCGTCGGTGCGTGCCGACACACGCGCCAGCCAGACAATTCCGATTATTTTCAGTAACCCACGACTCGAGTCGTGGGCTATAACAAATAATTTGAGCTCGATAATAATTTCGGGGATTCCACGACTCTTCAGGTTAGTATATCACCGAAAACGCGCCGCTTAGACGGATTTGTCCGCGTTCCGAAACCCGATAATAATAGGTTCCGATAGGGACTACTCGCCCGTTTTTTGTGCCGTCCCAATCGGCAAGTTTTCCGGAAACGACAGGTCGGCCCCTGGAATCGAAAATCTCGACCCGCCAGTCGAATACGCCGTCCGGGATTGTGAACCGGAGAACATCGTTAAGACCATCTCCGTTAGGGGTGATAACCTCGGTGTTAATCGAATACTCCGCGAAACGGATGCCGAGCCCGAGCGCGAGAAGCATAAGCGTCGATTCTATAGGGTCGTTGCTGGAAACCGCAATCCAGGCGTGAAGCGAACCGGTAACCGACGGGCAATAATCGAACACGTAAAAACCGCTTTCCGCGAATGTGAGCGAATCCGGCAGCGACGGGCGTAGGAATTCTATTTCCGCGTCGTCGGGGGAGACGTCGTAGACAATCAAAACGCCGCCGCCGGAGTTGGTTATGCGCACCGAATCCGTTTTGCAGGAATCCACGATTACGGAACCGAAATCGACTGTTTCGGGATAGGCCTCGATAGCTGGCTCCAGCGACGGGTGAACCTCGCCTAAGAGCGGAACCTGAATCGTCGACTCGTTCGGGTCGTTCGAGATTATAAGAAGCGTGTCTCTATAATCGCCGATTACTGTTTCTACAAAAGTAACCCGTATCGTTTCCGACAGCATCGGGGCAATCGGCGCTATCGAGTCGGGTATGAAACCGAATCGCCCCGTTCCAATAGCAAGCGAAATATCCATTATATCGAGCGTCGAGTCGCCCTCGTTAGATATTGATAATTCACGCACCTCGGAGCTGTCGCCACCTTCGTATAGGTCGAAATAAAGTATGGTCGGAGAGACCTCGATATCGGGCACTCGTGGCACCGGTAAAACCGCGATATAAACCGAATCCGAACCGGAACAGCCGGGTATATTCGTAACGGTTAAGATATACCATCCAGAATCGGATGTATCCGCGTCCTCGATAATAAAACACCGGTCGGTCGTCTCGAATCCGTCGGGGCCGTGCCAATAGTAACCCAAATCCGGAAAATTCGGCAGTCCTACCAGTTCGATATCGTCCCCGACCTCGAAACTGTCGTCAGCGGCGTAAGCCACCGCAATCGGCGGCTCCAGAACCGCGAGCACAACGTTGGCCGAATCTGCACAACCGAGGGTATCTATCCCGATAGCCCAATAATGCGTGGTCATTTCTGGCGAGGCTTTCGGGTTCTGAGACGTCGAATCGTCGAGACCATGCCCCGGGCGCCAGAGCCAGACTACACTGCCGTTGGCCGAATCCGCATTCGCGTGAAGTGTAACCGAATCTCCCCGGCAAATAGTATCCCCGCCGGAAACGTGAACCACTATAGAACAGGGGTCGATTCCGACACCGACAAACGCACTGTCGATAAGAGTGAAAACGCCGCAGGCCTGGCTATCCGAGACTGTCACGTAAAACCAGCAAGAATCTGTCGGAAATGCCCAGGTTATATTGGCGGTTGAATCCGCTATGGTTCC
Source organism: bacterium (assembly GCA_003645085.1). GTDB lineage: Bacteria > UBP14 > UBA6098 > UBA6098 > UBA6098 > QNEE01. The sequence goes on from QNEE01000014.1 coordinate 12,841, forward strand.
CGGGCCAGACCATAAAATAGAAATTTCGCCGCTGCTGCCGATAACCAGAACGGTCAGAAGTGCGCTGTCGCCGGGGGAGATATTCTCCGGCGAGGCGACCGCGGCTATATCCATAGAGGTAACAACGGTATCGACAGTTATATAAACAAAAGCGGAGTCGGTGCAATCGCTATCGTCTCTCCCGATTACTTTGTATATTATAGAGTTATCTGGATATGCTAAAGTATAATCTGAATCGGGGTTGCTTAATCCGCTCAATGGTAACCAGTTCCATATAACCGGTTCCGTAGGGTTCTCCATAGTTGCGCCGAGCAAGACGGTGTCCCCTCGACATATTCTATAGCTGTCCGCGACCGCAAGATTAACCCGCGTAATATTCACGAGAACCGTAGCGGTATCCGCACAACTGTCGTCGATAACGGTTACCATATAGTATATTGTGGAATCTATATCCGATGCGACCGGATTTGGCGAATACGGGTCGTCGAGATAGGTCGGCGGTTCCCAGAGATAGCCGACCGTGCCGGTCGCGTGCGAAATGGATGTCTCCAATATCACAGAGCCGCCGCGACAGAGAGTTGTTTCAACGAAAGCCGGGGTTACGCTCAAACTGCACTCGAATCCCGGTATCACATCGACGATAATGGAATCGGCGACCGTATAAACGCCGCAGGCCTGAGAATCCATCGCCGTGAAGTAATATACTATCCGTGCCGGGGGAGTAGCGACAGGCGTCAGGCTGAACGGGTCGTCGAGCCAGCTTGTCGGAGACCATTCGAATCCAACAGACCCGGACGCCGCGAGTATCTCCGCACGCAGGTTCGCGCTGCCGCCGAAATATATCGAGGTATCCGGAGAAAGAACGACGCTCATTCCGGTTTGAACCGAATCGACCGAGATAGCGATTAGGACCGTATCCGAGCAAAATTCGTCGTCGGTCGCTGTAACAGTATAGACGATACTCGTCTCCGCGTAACAGACCGGGCTGGCTGACAGCGGGTTGTCAAGCCAGTCTGTCGGCGACCAATCCCAATCTATCGGCTCGAAACCGGCCTGCATTGAAAGCGGCAGCTCCAGGGAATCCCCGGAACATATCGATAATTCGGGCAGCGCCGAAGTGTCGATAGTCTTCACCCAGACCGTAACGGAGGCGTAATCGTAGCAACCCGAATCGTCCGTAGCGGCGACTGTATATACCATTGTCGTTTCTGGAGAAGCATCGGTTACCGGGGAATTCGGCGACGAGAGACCCTCGATAGGAGTCCACGAATACTCGACATCGCCGACGCCTCCAGTCGATATCGCCGACAAAACCGCGTTTTCGCCGGAACAAATAGAATCCGCACCGTAGGCCTCCACAAAAAGCGAACAGCCAAACCAGGTTACGACGTGAATGTGCACATAAGCGGTATCGTAATGAATCCCGCAGAGCTGGCTATCCGCCGCGATAAGCGTATATGTCGTCGGTTCGGTTGGATGTGCCCAGGTTATCGCCGAATCGGGATTATCGAGTGATGCCTCCGGCGACCAGTGGACGGAAAGGTCTCCAGAGACGCCAGTTATATCACCGTAGATTATCGTCGAATCCCCGAGGTCGATAGTGTCGAAAACGGCAGACGCCGCGATAATTTCCATCGTCGTTGCGATTGTATCCACATAAATCCTCACGTGGCCGGTGTCCGCGCAACTATCGTCGGTAACGGCTATCCAGTATGTCGTGCTCGTGTTCGGGAATGCTATCGGGTTTGGAATGTTCGGGTCCGAAAGCGAACCGCCCGGTGTCCAGCTATAATGCACCGTTCCTGTCGAGCCGGCAACCGAGACAAAAAGCGGAACGCTATCTCCCCGGCAGATATGCGTATTTTCGGTGATATCTATTATATGAAGCGGGCAACTCGTTGTATCCTCAACGTAGATAAAGACGCTGTCGATTATGCTGTATTCGCAAACCCCCTGATAATCGGTAACAGTAACGATAAACCAGCACGATACGGGTGGCGTCGCCCATGGGTTGGGTGATGTCGGGCTGTCGAGATAACCGGCCGGAGACCAGTCGTAACCGATAACCCCCTCGGCGTCGTGCGCGATAACGTAAAGCCGCGTCGATTCGCCGATAATTAGGTCGCTGTCGTCGGCGGAAACCTCGATAGTCATCGACTCGATAACCGTATCGACCCGCACAGTTACATATTCGCAGGCCGAACACCCGAACGAGTCCTCGACGCAAACCGAATATGTCGTAGTAGTTTCCGGAAATGCTGGTGTTTCGGCGCTGTCCGGCATAAGGACGCTCCCGGTGGGACTCCATTCATAAGAATAAGGCGGAATTCCACCAACAGCTTCTGCATACAGATATATCTCATCGCCGAGACAGATATGTCCAGAATCCGGCTCGATATCGATTTGAATATCGACGACCGTGATAGATACCGCTCCGGTGTCGGCGCAGCCGGAGTCGTCCTCGACGATAACCGTATACGTTATACTGCTTTCGGGAAGGGCTACGGGATTTTGTATCGAAGTCGAGGACAGCCATAAGTTCGGCGACCATAAATAGTGCGGATAACCGGCCTCCAGAGAGGTATTTACGTATAATTGAACCGAATCTCCGGCACAAATAGTAGCGTCGTGTGTTATGCTGTCGATATAGATACGGCATACGAAATCGCTGAATACGGTGATAGTAATCGAGTCGGAAATCGAGTAGACCCCGCATCTCTGGGTATCCGTAACCGTTACCGTGTAGGTAGTCGTAACGTTAGGCCCCGCGAGCGGGTCGGAGCTGTCCGGGAATAGCAGTGCGGTCGTAGGCAACCAGCTGTAATAGACGTCGCCGGCGGCGCCGCTTACGTAGCAATGAAGCTCGGTTACACTGCCTTCGGAGATAAAATAGCTGTCCGCGGTAACGGAATCGATAGTCAACGTCCGCAGAACCGTGTCGATAATGGCCATAACGAACGAGGTATCCGCGCAACCGAAGGAGTTTGTTCCCACCACATAATAAAGCCCGGCCATATCCGGCGTCGCGGGATGACGATACAGGTTTTGTCCGGGAATAATACCCCCTCCGGGCAGATGCCAGTAATACGAGTCCAGACCGTCCGGCTCCGACCAGAATTCGAGCAATTCGCCCTCGCAAACCGGTGCGTTCGTATTCGCTATTACATTGGGCTTTTCGTTGACAACAACATCCGTAGAGGCGGTATCGACACAACCGGCGATACTGGTTACGATTACCGTATAAATTCCTGAATTTGAAGTGTCCGCGCCGATAATTCCGGGGTTTCTGTCACTGCTCGAGAAACCCAACGGACCGGACCATTCGTAAAATGCCATACCATCCGGGCCGGATAGCAATTCGATAGTTTGACCTGCGCAATAAGGCCCCGTGTTACTTGCGGTAGCGTACGGTTTCGGATTGACGGTTAAAGTGGTGATAGCGCTGTCGAGGCAGCCGTCGGCGTTGGTTACAACCACAGTGTAATCGCCTGTCATCGACGGGTCTCCGGAACCGAGAACAGGATTCCGTTCGGTCGATGAGAATCCTCCGGGGCCGGTCCAGTTATACGAGGTCATACCGTCCGGACCGCCGAAAAGCTCGACCGTTTCGTTCTCGCAATAGGGGCCGCCGTTCGAGGCCTCGGCATCGGGCCGTGAAACCACAGTAATCAATGCCGAATCCGTTCGTTCGCCGAAAAAGTCCACACCGAGGCGGATTAATTCCCATTCGAAGACGTATACTCCGGGACTATCCGGCGCGATAACCTCGAACTCGAATGTGAAGGCCTCGCCCGGGTCGACCCGCCCGCTGTCGAACGGAACGGCGCTCAAACCCCATATAGTATTGAGGGGTGGGTTCTGGCTCCCGAGAGCGATACCGTCCCATTCGTTCCATTCGAGAGAGCCTGTATTGAGCATAGTTATCGAAACCGGGATTACCGAGCCGGCGCAGACCGTCGGCGGTGGGGGAGTCCACGCCGAAAAACCGGCATCGAGAGAGTCGAAATAGCAGGTTATCGTGGTATTCGTCGGCCCGACCGTGTGGCAGTGATAAAACCCTCCACCGTCGCTCCAATCACGGTAAATGTATATAGGCGCGGGTGCCCCGAACTGCGGGCTTACTGCTTCGAGCCAGTGGCAGGGACCGCTTTCGCCCTCATAGGGCCAATTAAATTCCTGTGTGGTCGAATAAAGAACGCTGTCGGCCCAGAATCGAAGGTCGAGGGGAGATGTTTTTATTGTTGTTATCGGTTGAGGTAGTGTATTAAACGGCGTGCTTGTCCAATCGGAATAGCTTCTGCCGGAGCTTTCGCAATTAGCCCACGCGCGAATATGCAGGTAATAGCTCGTCTCTGGTATAAGGTCTTCCAGTTCGATATAGTTTGTATCTATATCTATTCCGCCAGCCGGCGGTGACGGCGAGGTGCTGACCCAGTATTGGTAGCCGTCGTGAAGCATAACGTGGTGCCAGATGCCTTTTCCGGTTAGCGGAGTCAAATCGTAGACCTCTACGCACTGAGGCGATTTCAGCGGCACGCAGTCCATCGCCATCCCAGCGACACTCAAAATGACCGTATCGCTTACGACGTAAAATTCGTCGAGGTCGATAGTTGTATAGCGCTCGGTCATCGATATTTCGGTGTTTCCCGGCCGGTAGGCCTGGATTACGAACGAATATTCGCTGCGCAAGAATACGCACGCACTGTCGAGGCTGTCCGAGGCGAGGAAATAACACGCCCGTGCAACCAGTTCCCTGTCCAGGTCGAACGGGGAAGAATGCGTGTAAAAACTCCTGTAGCACGGCGAACCGGTGCAGTTACAAATCGTGTCGATATCGATGTCCACCAACGGCCGCCCGATAAGCGAATGCAGCCGGAACGATTGGTATTCCTGAAGACATGGCGACGCACAATAGAGCGTTCCGCCGGTTTCAGACCTTATCGAATCTACTATCGCGTCGAAACGGACCTCGGTGCCGACACCGGTGCTGGCGCTTTCGAGGTCGAGATGGACGTAGACCGTCCCGAGAGTATCCGCAAAAGCGGTCGCGGCGAGAATAATGAGTAAATATGTTACAAACGATTTAATCATCGGTTTTGTAATGTGCCCTTATGGGGATATTAGTTCCCAATTATAAACCGGTGCATCCTCTACGAGCCTGTATAGATACTGAATCTCGATATGCCTATTCGGGAATTCGCCCTCGACCGATTCGATGCGTATAACAAGCTCGTAACCGTCCGGTGTGCGAATTAAATATCGTCCGCCGATTCTGCACGGTTCTGAATGCTTTTTGGCTATAGAGGTCAATTCCTGAACGTCGAAAGGCGCATCGAGCGGTTCGATATCCATAAACAATATACCTGCGCTGCGCGTTTTCCAGATAGTGTGTTTCGAGGCCACTATCGACGGCGATTTAAGAACGAGATTGCCGAAACCCTCGTCGGGGGCGTCGGTGCCGAGATAAAGGTCTATATTTTGAGCGAACTCGTATCGCATCGAAATCTCGGTGTATTCCGAAAAATCGAATGCCGACGGATTCCCGAGGCGGCTCTTGAACTCATAGACCGTAGTTTTGCGTCGGGCCTTCGTTTCGATAACTAATTGTTGTGATAATTCGCCGAAGCGACCGTCCCCCGTAACCGGCGCGATACGGACATAATAAGGAATTTCCGGTTCGAGACCGGAGATGATAAACATATTTCCCACGACAGGCTCCGAGTTTATCTGAAGGTGCGCGATATCGTCGAAGCTCGCGGCCTTCGGAACGGGGTCCCTATCGGCGAAGACAGCGTATCCGGCAACCTCCTCCGGCTGGGGAGTGTCTATCCACTCCACTATTGCCTGACTGAAATTGTTGATGAACCAGACCGAATCCGGCGCAGGCCATCGCCTATCGAAACTAATATCCAGTGGCACTAACGACGGGTCGATTCGAACCCGAGTAGCCGGTAGCGTTTCGCGAGCGTAATTGTAAGCGCAAAGCGCGTCTTTATAGCGATAGCCGGTTATCAGCAGTTTCCCGCCCGATTCTTCTGTCCGCGCGATAAGCCGGTCCAGTTCAGGGTCTATATCGTGGCGGCAGTGCCGGTCATTCTCCGCGAAGTAAATGAAATTGAAAAAAGTATAATCGGTATTACCCCATACCGTCGCGAGAATCGTATTGTCGAGCGTGTCGGGGCCGATACGGTGTGCGCGCATCCATCTATCGACAGCGCTTCCGGTTACCACGATTGGTATTTTCTCAGGAACTTGATTCGGCACGATAAAGGTCAGTGTATCGTATGGATTATCCGAGTTGACCGCGCAATCGCCAGCCCACTCGGAAGTCGCGAGTATTCGGTGAGGGAGGCGACCCATCGAGACGACCACTACGGCGTGGAGTCGATTATCGATTTTCTCCACCGCGAACTCCGAGGCGAGTTTAATTTTCGGCGGGTCCGGGTCGAATCCCGGGGCGGCGAAAAGGAAACGGTCGCTGTTCTCTTTATCCAGATAACCGGACCAGTCCTCGTCGAACTCGGAATCGAGATAGAAAGGAACTCGACTGCGCGAATAAGCTGCGATAGTCTCGCTTACCGCCTTCGTATTCTCGAACGGAACCAGAAGGACGTATTCGTCCATCGCCACAGTCATCCTCGCTGCATACGATGGGTTGATATAGATGTCCTCGAGGCAGAAACCTTCTGTGCCGCTGTAGCCGGTTATCCAGGAATTCGGCCCGGGAAACTCGGAAAGCTCGACTCGCCAGAGTCCCGGTTCGCCCGGATTCCACATCGGTATTTTCCGAAACGGGGAAAAATAAAACAGCACCGAATCGAATTCCCCGCAGAAAAGGTCGAGCCGGTAGTCGATATCGCTCGATTTGCTTATTTTCATCCAGCGCGCGGGCATCGGATTGGGAGGGCATATATAGTTTATTGTGTCCGGTAACTCCGGTTTGGCGACATGTTTTCGTTTTTGGGTAAATTCCAGATAGACGGAATGCGTAAGGTCGGCGATATTTGCGGCTTCGCCGATAGGTTTTTCTAAACCGTAACCGAGCGTAAGCGACCCGAAATCGTAACCCACGCCGGCGAATATTCCGCGGTTTCCGCCGCAGGCGGTTAAAAACAAACTGCTTCTCGATAGCCGTGCGGTAACACCGCCTTTTGCAGCTATATTCGTTTCGTCTCCGGTTTCTATATCGATATCCGCAAACGGGATATAATCGCCTAAGCGCCACGATACCCCTGCGCTGATAATCATAGGTTGTCGGCATTCGTGGACATCGCCTACGCCTATGTTCGGTTGGAGAATGTTTTTTATAGTCGCTGCGAGAGTTAAATCGTCGGCGGGTAACAGGCCGAAACCGACGCTCAGCGACGGTTTGATTACCGACCGCGATGTCGTCGCTATCGGGTCGTCAGAGTCCTCGATATTGGCATCTTCCGGAGAGTATCCATAACCTGTGATGTCGCCGGCAACGGCTACATTCAGTCGACGCCCGAAACGCCTGCCGAACCAGAGACTCGAATAATAATCGGTAAAGAACCTATCGTCGCGGATATCCCCCGAAAAACCGAGGCTGTAATATTTACCGAAAGAGTATTTACCTGAAACCGCAAACGAGTATTCCCCTTCGTGGGTAATCTCGATATCACGGCGGGATAACACCGTCGAGAGGTATTGTGCTTTTCCATTTTCAATCGGCCACAGGCACGATATCTTAAAAAAACCTCCCGGGACGGCGTATTGGCCGAAAGTAGCGAACGGAATAAGCAATAAAAAAAGAGATAGGTAATGGCTCCATAAAAAAACCAAATCTCGCCGGAGCGATAGCCCGGTATTATCGAACCGTCTGTTGGCTAAAAATTCGGTCAAGATATTCTCCGGGATGCGCTCCCATGTATAATATTAAAGAATTTTTGATAAATAGCAAGTATGAATCGATATTTGGATATATATCACAGAATCAACATCGCATCGCCATAGCTGTAGAATCGGTATTTTTTGTCGATAGCGTGCTTGTATGCCGCGAGTATCGTTTCTCTTCCCGTAAGGGCACTTATCATAACTATTAGTGAACTTTTCGGCAGATGAAAATTAGTAATCGCGCCGTCGGTTGTTTTGAACTCGAATCCGGGCATAATGAAAAGCTCCGTCCGCGCCGAATGCGCTTTTAGCGGCATATCTTTCAGCGCCGCCGACTCGAGCGCCCTTATTGTCGAGGTTCCAACCGCGATAACGCGCCTGCCAACGGCTTTGGCCTCATTGACCGCTTGCGCGGTTTTATCGGGTATCTCGTAGTATTCGGAGTGCATACTATGGGCGCGAATATCCGCGGCCTCGATGCCCTTGAACGTCCCCCAGCCGATATGCAAAGTCAGTCGGACTATATCGACACCCTTTTTATCGAGCTTTTCGATAAGGTTTTCGGTGAAATGCAATCCAGCCGTGGGTGCGGCAACCGCGCCGCGGCTGTTCGCATAAACAGTCTGATAGCGTTCCGTATCCTCCGGCCTGTCCGGTCTATCGATATAGAAAGGCAAAGGGGTATGCCCCACTTTTTCCAGCATTTCCCAGAGGTCGCCATTATGTATCAGCCGGATTTTCCTGCTTCCGTCGCCGAGTCGGCCGATTATCTCGACGGACAAATCGTCCGCAATTTCGACAATGTCCCCCTTGCGCAGACGCTTTCCCGGTCGAACAAGGGCCTCCCAAAATCCACCTTCTATAGGTTCGAGTAAAAAAACCTCGGCTTTGCCGCCGGTGGTCTTTTTGCCGAGTAGCCTCGCCGGAAACACGCGAGTATCATTAACGACCAGAAGGTCGTCGTCTTGTAAAAACGATGGCAATTCGCGGAAAACGCTGTCGATGAGTCTTTCGGTTGTGCGTTCCAAAACGAGCAGGCGCGAAGAATCTCTCGGACTCGCGGGTTCCCGGGCGATAAGGCCTTCCGGAAGTTCGTAATCGTAAAGTCCTATATCGTATTTATCGGACATATAAGAATTATCGGCCTATACTAAGGTTTTGTCAAATTCTTTCCATAAGAGAGTTAACCGAATATTGTGAAGTAAGTGAATTTTATCTGTTGGAAATAAATACTTTATCGATATAACTGAAAATCCAGGACATTAAGGGTAACCTGATAGTCATCTTGTGCCCGCTGGCGCGAGGGTGGTATTTGGGGTAGTCGGGAGGAATCCTTGCGTCCGATATAGTGTATTTAATAGACCTTATGAGGACAACGCAAGGAGCGTGCCAGCGGGCCGTAACGGATTGTGTTACATAATATTGCGCATCATATTCTACGACAAGGTGGATTTCATATTATATTATTCGGTATTCGATATATAAACCTTATTGACTTCAATTAAGTCCATACATATATTGAAAAACAATGTCACCAAACGATAAATTAATAGATACCGATATTCTCGTTATAGGTTCCGGCATCGCCGGGCTCTCATTCGCCCTAAAAGCCTCGTCTCTGGGTAAAGTCCTCGTTATATCGAAATCGTCGGTTCAGAAAGGCTCTACAGAACTCGCGCAGGGCGGAATTGCTTCCGTCCAGTCGCCCGCGGACTCGGTCGAGCAGCATATCGCGGATACCTTGAATGTCGGCTACGGTCTCGCCCGAGAGGATGTCGTTCGTAGTGTGGTCGAATACGGTATCCGCGCCGCTCGTGAACTTGTCGACCTCGGTGTCCCGCTGGATACCGAACCGGGTTTGCCAGATAAACTGGCATTGGGCCTCGAAGGTGGGCATAGTCGCAAGAGGATTATCCACGTTGCGGACGCAACAGGCCGCGCGGTCGAAGAGGCATACATCGCCGCCGTAAAACGAAATCCTAATATTGAACTACTGCCCGACCATTGCGCAATCGACCTTTTGACGCAACACAATCTCCCGGTAGAACATCCTTTACAAAAAACCCCAGTTTGTTGCTGGGGGGCTTATGTTCTCGATGAGAACCGCAGTTTAGTTCGCACAGTCCGGTCGAAAATAACCCTCCTCGCGACGGGTGGGGGAGGGCGGTTGTATCTTCATACGACGA
>QNEE01000015.1 GCA_003645085.1 bacterium
TCGGCGGAATGCTGCTTGTCGGCGGCGGCGCGACAACCTCCGTAGACATCACCATCCGCGCTAGCGACGTTCCTGAAAAAATCCCCGTTCCGAAGGATATCGGCATTCGCTGTTTCCCGAACCCATTTAACTCGGCGGCGACTATACTGATTCTCGGCGACGGAGAGCCGATAACCGTCCGAATTTACGATATATCTGGTCGGGAAGTCGCGACATTATTCGAGAACACCGCAATCGAAGGCTTTATCGCTACCAGGTTTTACCCACCGGCGGATTTGCCGAGCGGGACCTATATGCTGAAAGCAAAAAGCGGAGAGAAAGCGATAACCAAAGAAATAATCTATATGAAGTAGGGAGATATGTTCACAAAAATACTATATCCGACCGATTTCTCGGAGAAATCTAGACACGCTCTCGAGGTCGTGAAGAAGCTCAAGGAAGCCGGCACAAAAACGGTTGTCGTTTTCCATTGCATCGACATCCGCGAGGTCAATACTATGGCCGAGATGGAGGGTTTCAGTTCGCTACAATACGAGAATATCGTAGATGAAATCCACGAGGAATTGAAACGCAAAGCAACCAAAGAGATGACAGGGATTACAAAGGAACTCAGGGACCTCGGTTTTATAGTCGAGGAAAGGCTCCCCGACGGAATACCCTTTCGTGAGATTATCGAAACAGCTAAAAAAGAAAAAATCGACGCTATCGTTATCGGCTCGACCGGCAAGGGGCTACTCTCGGAGATGCTTCTGGGTTCGACGTCGGAGAAGGTTGTCCGCGAGGCCGAGTGCCCGGTGATAGTAGTTAAATGATTTAGCTTTAAGTTTGTAACGCTCCCCCGTCGTTACTAATATACCAGGGTTGTGTGTAAAGTATTGTAAGTCAAAAAGAATCTGAATACGGAGCTATACAATTGTGAAGCAACTAACGTTGTTCGGAGAAGGCAAGAAAAAATTTATCAATCTAAAAGAAGCCAGCGAATGGGCTTCTAAGTATTTAAATCGCAAAGTTACAATCTCGAATATTTCATATTTACTCCAATACGGAAGAATAAAAAAGTATAGAATTAATGGTAATCCATTAATAAAAATCGAAGAATTAAAAGATTATTACGACTCTTATGATAAAGAAAAACAGTGGAAAAAGAAATTAGGTGAAGACCTTAATTGGCATTTGTCATTTGTAGAATACAAAGAATCGGAAAGGACAAAACACGTTCACAGACTACATCCTTACAAAGGTAAATTTATTCCTCAATTGGTAGAGTATTTTCTCGATTCTCATACCGATGAATTTAAGCGAGAGATATATTTCCATAAAGGTGATATTGTATTAGACCCATTTTGTGGAAGCGGAACAACAAACATGAATTAGAAATTTGGCTTCACTTTAAAGGCCAAAGAAAGGAAACAAGGGAGGAAGTTGTTTAATGAAGAGTTTTAAAATAGCTTTGACAAGAACTTACTTAGTTACAATAAAAGCAGAGAATGAAGATAGGGCGAAGCAATTTGTCGAATATTATTTAGGAAACTGTCCTGATCTTTCGACCGAAAAAGAACAAAAAGAAAAAAACTTTTCCATTGAAGACATTGAAATGGTTCACAATGAAGCTCAACAAGTCTAAAAAGAAAAGTTAAGATGGGGAAAAGTAAAACAGATTTATTAGTTGATGAATTTATTGAAAAAGCAAAGTTGCTTCGAACTAATGTTGACCCTATAAAAATACTCAAAGCAAGAGTTTATCAAATTGCAGAAGCTAATGTCCTTATTCGTGCTGCTTCAAAAGCAAATATAAATGGTCGATACTTCTTTGGAATAAACTATATTACCATTGAAGAAATTGCTAACCTTGACAATCCTTTTATCGCTTTTATTTGTGGTTCAATAGAAAAAACATTAATTCTTCCTGCTCAGCTATTTTTTAGAAATCTCTCAAGTATAAGCCATGATAGGAATGGCGAATACAAGATTCTCATTGACCAAGAATTAAACCTTGTATTAAAAGGGCGAGGTAATAGAATTGGTTGTAGTGAATACATTAATGCTTGGGACATATTACTTAAACCATTCGAGACATCTGAACCTAAAAATACAGCTGAAGAAAGTTTACATTCTATATTACAAGGAAGGCTAATAGAAATTGGTAATATTAGAGGATTTCGAACTTACTGTCCTGATAGTTCAAAGAAATTTAATAGTAGGAATTTATCAGAAATTATATCTCTAAAACAATGTCCCAAACTTCAATTTTCTGATTATAATGTCTTAAGAAAAATCGATGTATTATGGTTTAAAGAAAAAGGAAGGAATATAATCCCAGAATATGCTTTTGAGGTTGAATTAACTACGGGAACGTGGTCTGGTGTCGGAAGATTAGCTACATTAATTGATTATAGTAACGTAAAACTTTATGTTATTTCCAATGATTTAAGACGATATAAACAAGTTATGCATTCATTTTCAGAATTTGAACAGAGATATCATCATATTTTAACGGAATATGTTGGGGATTTATATGCAGCAGAATTGCAGTTGAAAGAATTAAGATATAAGGTAGGATTATAACTTCAAAATTTTTTTACGATATGCCTTTTCATTATCGATTACTCGGTCGGGATAGAATGGCATTATTTTCCTTTATCCATTCATTAAATACTACTTTTGGCACATCTATTTTTGAACCTGTTGCGGAAACTTTGGCAAGTTTGAACTTTGAATTTGCACGAAAACAATATGTGGTTGGTGATACTATTAGTGAACAAGCCCAGTCTGAAATTCAACATATTATGAATGAACTTACAATGGGAAAAAATCCCAATAAAACAGAAGAAATCGAAAGGATAAGAAAAGTTTGCAACAAAGGGACAATGTTTTGAAAGAGCAGGTATAGAATTAAGACCGGAGATTGATACGTATTTTTCAAAATTCAAATAAACCACATAACAATTGCTACGCCTGCTTGACAGACAGTGCGCTGATTTAGTCAATATCAGAGCACACATTTAAGTTTTAATTATTTTCTTAAATCCAGATTGCTCAAGCCCGCCAGCGGGTGAGCAATCCCGTTATAAGGGATAGTATTAACCTAAAAAACAGGTCATTATGTCAAAAACCATCTATATTTTCGACACCGATAATACGCGCATCGAAACTATCCGTAGTGCGTTGGGTTCCGATTACGAACTCTCCGTAGTTAGTGAACCGGCCAAATTAAGAACCGTGGCGGTGGTTCCTACGGCTGTAATCATCGACCCAAAAGGCCCTTCAGAGCTTCGCGAAGCCGGTGCGGAATTCGCTGCGGAGAAGAGTGTTCCCGTTTTTATCTGGGCCCCGATAGGACGACCTCTACCCGAATGGGAGGGACGACCGCCGGTTCACCTTCTGCAGACTCCGCCGACAGAGGAGGATGTCCGGGCGAAGTTCATAGACGTTATCGAATCGGAAGGCCTGAACCGCATTCTTCTGGCTTCTACAGACGATAAACTCGTTTCGACTTTAACGCCGGTGCTTATCTCTCACGGTTGGGAGGTAGTCCGTGTAGACGACCCGACCTCGCTTCCAAAAGTTTTACGCGAAACCGGTGCATCGCTTGTGTTTGCTGATTTACCGTTTGCCGGGGGGCTACGCAAAAAGACCGAATATACACCCGGAATACCGCTAGTAGTGAATATACCCATTATGGAGGGTCAGAGCGAGCCTGTTATTCTCGACGAGAGGCTTACTTTAGTATCTTCCAAAATCGGGCCCGAGGCCCTTGCCGCCATAATCGATAATGCCCTAATCCGTGGCGAAAAGGCGGCGATATGCGAAGCCGGACAACTTATAGCAATCGAAACCGCCGACCGCAATATCCGGGTAGCCAACCGTGTCGTCGACCTTATTCTGGAGAACGCCAGGGACAATGTGGCGGGGCGTCGCTCCGAAGAGCTTAATCTTCTGAACGAGCAGACACTCGGTTTAGTTACCGAATTTTTTGAAATAATGCATCAGGTGATAGCAAGAAGCAGGTTGTTAGTAGAGTCCACAGATAGTCCTGATTTATCGGCTGACCTTTTCGGCCTTACGGAAAAAATAAACCTCGCGGAGGAAATCTTTGCGGCACTGAGGTCCGCGGTCTGGTATAAAAAGACCGGTCCAGTCGAACCGCTAATTCTCGATAAACTGGTATCGCACGCAGTAACCCGCGTAAAATCCAATCACAGACAAAAGGACGTAGACTGGAAAACCGATTTATCGGGACTCGGCATTGTAGTCGGCAACAAAGCGGAGCTTCTGGAGAGTTTCGAGAATCTCATTACGAATGCGTACGACGCTCTCGATACGAGCGGCCTGATTGAAGTAAAAGCGGTAGAAGACCCCGATTGGAACATAATAACCATTCGGGATACGGGCGTCGGGATGACTCCCGAGATTCTCGAGAATGCAGCTTACCCTTACTTTACTATGGGTAACGCAAACCGCATAGGTTTGGGACTAACTATCGCAACCGGTGTGATAGAATTTCATGGTGGGACACTCGAAATCGAATCGAAACCGGGTAAAGGCACACTCGTTACTGTCAAACTTCCGCGCGCATCGAATAAAATAGCGCATCTCGATGCGAGAACGCGACCTGACTTGCTGGTCGTCGCGCACAAACGGAGTCTCGGCTTTCTGCAGGCGCTGCTTGTTCGCTACGGCTGGGTTGTTATCTCCACCGATAACGTAACCGATGCTGTTCAATATATAAGGAAATTCTCACCCAAAATGATACTCGTTCATGCGGGAATGAAAAATATAGATGTCAGCCGCCTACGATTACTCGCGAAAGACAAGGGTGACGCCAGCCTCGTTCTAATAGACCCAGCCGAGCGTATACCACCGGGGTTACCCGGATTGGACGCTTTTATTCGAGGGAGCTTTCCACTGCACCATTTGGCGGCGATAATCAACGGCTACGTTAAGAAAAAAGAGGTTCTCGAAGAGAGTGAGGCGAAGGTTGGCTTATAAGAAAAAGGGGCAACCTTCCGGTCGCTCCTTTTAATAAATCCTTAAGGCGGGAATTTACTTTTACCCTAATATCCTCCTCTGCTGGAAGAAGCCTACTAGCAGGAAAAGAGCTACAAAGAGATAGCCCACAGAGAGTATTATCTGGGATACCTCAAAGAATTTCGCCATAGCCGCAAGCTCGATAATCTTGATAAATGCGAATATCGCCACGGCGCCGGACAACAAGCCCCAGCTTTTGGCTAACTGACCGCCTTTCATCATCTTATTCAATTCCAACGAGATATATGTAGCAATCAGCAAGAATAAGAGAGCCAGCGTATCCACAACGGTCTGGGCCATTTCATTGCCTTCAGCTTGTTTGACCTGCGCAAAAACAGGAGAAACAAATAGCAATAAAATAACCGCTAATATAACCAGCCCTTTCTTTTCAAGCATTTTTACTCCTCCTTGTCTTTTTGATATCGAATGTGTTTCATTCTTGAATAATGCTCGCCAGGTCTGAATATACGCCGTATTTCTTTAACAATTCGATGTTCTCGGTAATTAACTCTTCAGTTTCCACAATGACCTGAGAAAGAAGCTGTTTCTTTTGTCTCGCCCCTATTGTCGATTGAATCATATCCAATACATTCGCGAGGAGAGATGACAACCCGTTGGATACGAGGTGTATTCGGCTCGATTCCGGGAGCCTTTCGACAAGTGTCAGGAAATTCACGAAACCGAATCTACCGTCGTCGCCGATATCGATATGTTCGAGTATTTGGTGTTTCTTGCAGGCTTTTTTGTATTCGGTTTCCAGACTTTTTCCTCCGGCTTTGCCGATTTTTTTCTGAATAGTCTCCCTGACAATCTCGAATATAATATCGTAGATACGAACGGTTATCTGCAGCAAACGTTTTTGTTCGGCTATAACGGCTTTCTTGCTTTCTTTTACGCCAGCCTTGCGAATAAGCCCGGCCATTTTAAGGCCGTAGAGTGCTTTCGAAGTATCGAGTTCTGCGAACGGAGACCTTTCTTTAATCTCCTCGAGCGACCTTTCCCCGTCGATAAGGCTGAGAACCTGGGCTTCCGCAGGTGTTAAACGTATCTCTTCTTTTTGGTCCATCGCGGTCGACGTAATCTGCAAAACCGTATTGTCCGGCGGGAGCGCGCTCCGTATCCGCGTCCATTCGTCGATACGCCGTGTGCCCTCCATAAGGATATTCATTGTGTTGAGCGCGTTGATTATATATTCTGTATCCGGCAACTCGTTGTCCTTGAAGACGAATTTCCCTTCCGTCCAACCGAAAATATCGAAAACGATGGTTTCGACATACTTCAGCATCATCTCCGCGACCTCTTCTTTTGTAAAAAGACCGAGGAAAACGAGTGTGCTCGGCAGGTCCTTGTTGGTTAAGCCCATAACCTCTTTAGCTTTGGCGAGGTCCTGTTTCGTTATGCGGTTTTGTTTGAGCAGCTGGTTTTCGAGATAGTCGGATTCCTCGGTGGAGGTCGCCCATATAATCGAGCCTTCCTTAAAACATATCTCCTTCTTACTATCCTCCTTCTGGATAAAAAGGGTGCCGGTCTTCTTACCCATAGCGAGGAGCTGGAGAATATCCGCGAAGCTTACGCTATCTAAGTTGCCCTGGAAACCCATTATTTACCTTTCGAAAATAAATAAAATTTCTATCTCACTAAAATAATCGCATATTACTGTAATTGTCAAGGGTAATCTTGAATATCGGCAATTCTTTTTTAATAAAATTAAGCAACCGTAGGAGGGTCTCCTGCATATTTTTGATTAATTAAAAACCCCCCGCAAAAAAGCAGGGGGTTTTTATCGGTCCTATACGTTTTTACTTCACTAGCATCAGTTTTTTAGTAGCATTGTAGTTGTCGGAGGTCATACGTGCGAAGTAAATACCGCTGGGCATTCCCGAACCGTCCCAGGTAGCCACGTATTTGCCGGGCTTGAGCTGCTCGTTAACTACCGTCGCAACCTTCTTGCCGGTAATATCGAATATATCAATCTCGACATCCGCGGCTTTCGCAACGTCGAATTCGATATTGGTAATCGGATTAAACGGGTTCGGGTAGCTGTTTCCAAGAGTGAATTCGCGCGGAATCTCGTTTCCGACCTCGAATACATACGTGTTCGCGATACCGACTTTCCACAGATAACCGGATACCGCGCGCAGCTGGGTATGTCCAGCGTCTTCGACTATCCCGCCGAGATAGACGGCCCCGACCAGCGCACGCGTCCCGCCGGCGTCGTAATAGAACACGCGCGGAATGGTGTCCTGGTCCCAACCGACCGCTACGGATGGCGTAACGGCCGCAAGCACGTCGACGAAATGGTCGGCGAGACTGCTATCGTCGTAGTCGAAAGTTATATCGATATTATTCCATAGAACGTCGTAGCCCCAGAAGTAATCGACGTTGAAGTCGGCTGCGCCGGGGTGAACGAGGTCCAGGCCGAGATTATCGAAGAAGTCCACGCCGTCGTAGTCCTCACCGAAATCGGGGCCCTCGACGATAATCGCGTTTCCTGCTCCCGCACGGTAATCATCGAGCTTATCGAGCATGGAAGCCGGCAGGAGCGTATTATCCGCGTCGTTAATGCCGAGAGCGACGACCACGAGGTCGTAATCGTCCAGATTATAATAATCGAGCGTTCCAGCCGAGTCGTCGTCGGTCAACACAACGCCCATATCGTCGACACCGAGCGCCGGGTCGGTGAGCATATCCTCCCACCATTCGCCGACACCCATCGTGCCGCCGTTTACGGGTGTTGCACCGTTATCCCAGTCGATAACGAGAATATCGTTCGGGTCGGCGTATGTGAACGACATCGCCGTCTCGTTGCCGTAAAGCATCGAATAGACGCTCTCGCAATCATAAACGACTCTGATGTCGTAGAAATACATTTCGCCGTCCTCGACCGTTTCGTCGATGTATGTAATAGTAGTGCCCGTGTCGTAGGGAACGGTTTCGAGTAGATAAACTCCGGGCGCCGCCGGGTCGATAAACGGAACCTCTGCGCGGTAAATCTCGTAGGATACTGGCATACAGCAATCCGTGTCCGGCTGTGTCCACTCCAATACGATGGACAGAGCTTCGGTCGACGGACGCTGGACACTGTCGCCGGTCGCGGTGAAGTCCGTAACCGGGTCGAGGCAGCAGAGAACGACGTCTATTTCGTCGTCGGCATAAATACACACGCTATCGACCGTTACGGTCTTGTGGTAATCAGCGGAGACCTCGACGGTATAGCATCCGTGGTCGAGACCCTCGAACGTTACCGCGCCGGAGCCGGTCCTGAATTCCGAACCGACGCCGGTTATAGTAACCGTAACGTCTTCCGGACCGCATTCCAAAACAACATTCACGGTCAGGTCGATAGGCGCGGGCAACAGGTTGAAGTCGATACCGGTCAAACCGGAGACCGGAACCGTCTCGTCCCTGCAACTCTCGATATATCCGGGGTAATTCGCACAAATCGTGCGGGTCCCGATATCGGCCAGAACTTCATAGTAGCCGAGAGAGTCGGTCGTCCCGCAGTCGAAGCCGTCGACGCTTATGGTAATCCCCTCCGTGGGAACACCGCTTAGAGAGCCGGTGCCAGTAACCAGAACCTTGGTGCTGTCCAGGTCGTGGTTTATCTCGACATCGGACGAGCTAACGGTGAAGCATGTATCCCAGCTCGCGTGCAGCGGATAAGATGCGGTCAGACAGTAATTATCCGGCGGAACGACGTCGAACGAGTAGTCGCTCGACGGTTCGGTGAATTCCGTCTCGAAATAGGTGGAATCGGAGTTATATAATAGCACCGTTACGCCCGCCGTGGCCGCCCCGTCGACGGTGATATTGCCGTAGACCATCTGGTGCGGCGGATACAATGTGATGTTCCTTACTATCACTGTATCTGGCACAGTATTGCAAACCGTTACAGAATCGGGCTCGAAACCGGTTTTGCTGAAGTGTATCTTATGGCAGGTAGGTTCCATCGAGACATAAGAGAACTGGTAGAACCCGCTAGAATCCGTGTAAATGGTCGAGATACCGCGTCTGACCTCTACGTCGCTGTGGTCGGTTTCGCCGAAAAGGGTTACGTTGCCCTGGATAGTATAAAACTCGGGCGGTCTTATTATAGCGTCAACGCCTATATACAGAGTTTTTGCGCTCGCTCCAGTATTAGCGTAAGATATACTGTCGACGTCCTCGAGGTTTGTCCAGGTATCGTCGACACTGTCGGGCGCGGGAGAACCGAGATTAACCAGCTTATAATAGACCTCGAATGTATCCTCGCCGAAAATTGGCGCAGCGGGATTCCAGGTTACAACGATACCCGTATCGCCGGTTACACTCATAACCTCCCATATACTCGGTATTTCGCAGGTGTTGCGGATATCCTTAACGAGTTTGTCTCTCGGCGCGGTGCCGGTTCCAACGAAATAGAACCCATTGCCGACCGGCGGAGGCATAACCATATCGATTCCGGCGTCGAAATCGTCGGTCGCCTCTCCGTCCATTCCAAGCGTAATAACCTCGGTTTCGTCCGGGTCCGGACCGTAGGTGAACTGAAGGTCGAGTTCGAACTCCGGCGCGCAACCGCCGAGACCGGTCGTGAAACACCACGAATACGATAAGTGATTGGGCGACGGCGCGTTATCATCGACCGCAACGGCGATGCAATACGTAGTCCACGGGGACCAGTCGCCGTCTGGCATATAGCAATACCTGTAGCCGCTGGAAATCGGTGTAACGTCGATATCCGCCATATCTACCGGCGTATCGTCGACAGTCATCAGGAACGTCGTATTATCGACACCACTGCCATAATCGACTATCTCGAAACACAACGGCGCCAGGGGGTTTTCCTCGGAACCCGTATGCGAAATCTCGCGGATAACCGGGGGGTCTGTATCATCGCCGCCACCCGGGAGCATCCTGATAAATACAACTTTGTCCGGGTCGAAATCTGCATGGTCGTAAAGGCTCATATCTCTGTAATCGCCGCTGGACGGGAAACTCCCGCTATCGGCTACAGCATATTGGAAAACAGCCACCGTCGGAGGCAGTGGAAGGGCGTCGTTGTCCCATTCGAGAACAAGGTCGTCATCCGGTTCGAAAACGTCGACAACCCATTCCTTGATGCTGCTTTCGGTGCTGCGAATATCTGTTGAAAGAGCTGTAACGGCCGGATGTGCCGGGTCGTCCAGCGGGAAATAGCCTCTCGGAGCGCCGGGGAACAGGAACTGCGGAACATCGAGACCGGAATCGTAGTAGAACGTCCCGAGGTTGTCTATACCTATAAACAGGTTGGTTCTCGCGGTATCCGCACCGTCGATAGAGAGCGTTTTGAGATTCCAGGTGAACTCCTCGATAGGCGGTTCATCCTCGACGATGAATGTCCATACTACATCATCCGAATTGGCCGCCGGGGCGAGGTCTGTAGCCTCCACCTCGACAGTATACATACTACTATAGATAAGGCCTCCGGGCGGACAATATTCAATCGAATACCAGAATCTGCCCGTGCCTAACTCGACAATAGAATAATCTTCGTGGTCGATTTCCTCGCCGTTGACGGTCAACACGATTGTGCTGCTGTCCACACCCGCGCCGGAATCCTTGATAATTGCGCCGATGCACTCGTCGTAGTCCACGTCAGTCGCATCCGCCGGCGGGTTGAGGTTCTCGAAATACGGCGGGTCGGTATCCGGGGGGAACCTCCGTAGTCGTAAAACCGATAACCGAATCGCTGCCCATACAATTGGGCGGCGTCGCCAGGTCGCACGCCGACACCGAATAGAAGATACCGGTCGTATCGGGCCAGTAACCATCCGGCGGAGCCAAAGTAGCTCTATATCCGCCGACTAAAGGGGTCCACGAAATAAGGTCGACGGCGTCCTCTATTGTATCGCCCGTATCATACCAGAGAGTGAAATCGACAGCGGAAAGGTCCACGCCTCTTATATTGTCGTAGATATCGAAATTAATATTAACGTCGTTTTCTACACCCGAAGCGCCGTTCACGGGGATAAACCCGCAAATATAAGGCGGCTCTTCATCGACCATATCTATAGGCGTGAAACGAACTACAGCATCCTCGCCGGGGCCGAATTCGAAGGTGTCCGCAGTGGCCATATCGACCCAATCGGAAACCGAATCCACACTATGGGACACGAGTTTCGAGCCGATATGGAAGAAGCCGACTGTCGAATCGGGCAAGTCGTCGATAACCCATACAGCAATTCTCGGGTCGAGGCCGTAATAACCTTCGGTTCTCATTACCCAGTAAGTATAATCCGTCGTTTCTATCCCTCGTGCGTCGGTAGAAAGCTTTGTATACGCTGGGTGAACGGGGTCATCCAGCGGGAAGAACGCGCCCTTGCCGTCAGGCGGAGTGAAATATGGAACGTCCAGATAATCGTCGTAGCCGTCGGTAGCTCCTGCCGTAACCGCCATAGTCAGGTTGTGCGAAGCGCCGACTTCCGGTTCGAGAGTAACCATGAACGTCCAACTCTGCGCCAGCGCCAACCCCGAAAGCAGCGTCAGGGCCGCGACCGCGACAATAAATTTACCCTTTGACATATGACATACCCCTTTCTTTGAGAAATGTTTACTGATAAACTTAAGTTTTTCCTCAAAAACAAAAAAATAAATTCGGTCAAAATCCCCCGGAGAGTCGGTTATTTTTTGGTGGGCGGCCTAAAAAGGCCGCCCACCAGATTTATCCCTGCGAATTATTTCATCAGGGTCATCTTACGGGTAGATTTGAAGTCCTTTGCGGTCATCTTGTAGAAATAGATTCCGCTTGGAACTTGCCTACCGTCGTTATCTTTGCCATCCCAGACGACCTTCCTGTAGCCGGCTTCCTGCTCGCCGTCCACAAGCGTAGCCACCTTGCGCCCGAGAACGCTGTAGACCTCGATGGTTACTCTGCAATCCTCCGGCAACTCATACTTGATGGCAGTCGCCGCGTTGAACGGGTTCGGCAGGTTTCCGCCGAGAGCGAACGCTTCGGGTATCGCTACACGACTCGCAACGAGTTTGTGGACGCCCGGAGCGACATCGACCATATCACCGCTGACGACCTCGATACCATCGTAGGTAAGAGTCCAATCGTCGGCCTCGAACTCGATAGTAGCCTTGAAGGCCGCATTAGCTTCGACATCCCACTCTATACGGTCGTCGACCGCACGATAGTCGGAGTCGAAACCTCCGCCGAGGACGATACTGGTCTCGCCCGGACGTGCTGGAATTGCGTAGTGGTCGATTCCGCGGTCGAACACTCCGGATGCGCCTTCGGCGACACCGAACGCCAGCGTGATATCGTCGGCGATAAGGCTACCGTCGAATATGCGCTCGTAAGCGCCGTCCTTGACGGTGTAGACCGTTTTGCCGCCGCGACTTGCAGAAACATCGAGCGTGCAGCCGTCGGGGTTCGTAACCATCACGAGATGTCCGCGGCAGTGTTCGAGAGTCGTGGTCGGAACGTAGTCCACACCACAATCATACCAGCGGGTTTCGGTCGGGTCGATAGCACCCGGAGGCCTGGTGTCCGGCGACGTGAAGTCCACAGCCGTCCACGGTGCGCCTATCAGGTTCCAACCGGCATCGAGAACGACCTCGAAGTCCACGACTGGAGCGCCGCAAAGCGTAATCGACGTGTCCGCGCACGGATACAGAGCGAGTCCCATACCCCGAACGATAGGATCGGTCGGCAGCAACGGCACATAAACGCCGCCAACGACTGTCCACATCGTAATACAACCGGAACCGTCATCGTCGAATATATCGCCGATAGTGGCATATTCGGTCGGGTCGGGAACCACGCTGATAGCAACGAGATTCCAGTCGGTGCACAGGTCGTAGGTGCAGCAATGCATCTCCGGCACGACCTCGATATCGACGCAGGTATAGTTACCCGCGAGGTCGTATGCGCAGACTGTGATAATGTCGCCGGGAGACGGCGCGCTAGCACCCCACGGGGTCGTCGCGACCGCGCCGGTCTCGTCGACCCACATAGTAGCACCGAGCGGGCTGCCGCCAGCGTCGGTAACCTCGATATAGACGTAACCATTACCGAGCAGATCGGTGAAGTTATCGCCGAGGAAATTATCATCGAATGCGCCGGCATAAGCGGTGAAGTTCTCGCCTGTAGCCAGTATCTCCGCGCTGTCGGCTGTCGGAGCCTCGATATCGATGAGGACGAGTTTGCCTTTGGCGTCGCTGAGCCTGGCTTCCTCGTAATCGAGAACGTTACCGGCGGCGTCGCGGCCCTTAAGTAGCAGATAACAGATACCCTGAGCTGTAAGGCCTTCCGGCTCGCCGGCAATATCCCACTCATACTCGAAGATATCGTCGCCGAAGAAATACATTTTATCCCAGAATGTGTATATCGGGTCAGCATCGTCGTAAGACGACGGGGTCATTGCCGACATATAATCCGGCTGACGCCAGAACGGATGGTGGATATCCCACGCCTCGAGGTCGTCGTCCCAGAGTCTACTCTCGAGGTGGTCGTTGGCGTCGTCGACATGGTAGCCGTAGTGCGGCATTCCGTCGATGGTCAGCCTCATATAATCCCACATTCTGGTATAGACATACTCGCCGTAGTTATAGTAGGATACTGGCGAACCGCCTGCCGCCGGGTCGAATATCGTCTCGTCCCAATCGAAGCCGATGACGAATACGTCGTCGTTGACGACATAGATGTATTCCTCGGCCGGGTAATCGACCGGGTTGATACTCTGATAAGCCGGCAGACCGGACGAGAGCCTGAGAATATCGACATCATACGAGGGGTCGTAAGTATCCAGGAATATGTAGGCGATGTGGTCCCAAGTATGCCAATCTCCGTATTCCGGGCTGTATGTATATTCGGTCGCCGTTACGGTAACCAGACCGTCGAAACGGTTATCCTGGTCGTCGACAGTCCACTCATAGACCCAGTATTTCGGCCAGACGAGAGAATCGGGGCCATCGAACGCGGGATAGACATCAGAGCTGTCCAACGTAACGTTAATCTCCAGGTTGGAACCCGAGATATTTCCGCCCCAGTAATCCTGAATATTCAGGTATATCTCTGCGATATTTACATCCGTCGGTAACATCTCCAACAGCACGTAAATATGGTCGCCGGGGTAACCGCCGGACTCGATATACGGATGCATAAGCGGGTCCGGGTCTCCGGAGCTATAATCCGGGTTGTTGTATGTCGTTATTTGAACTACCGGGGTAATCTGCGGGACCATATGCAGCGAATCGAGCCTGAATACATCCGGCAGCCCAGCAGCGGTTATAGCCGCGGTATCGATATAACCCCAGGTCGGCCAATCTGGCCACATATCTTCCATAGCATCGTCCCACCACGGGAATATATCATCAGACTCGAGCACGCTCGGGTAGTTATCGGCAACACTCATAAGAGCATCGTCGATATCGTCGCCGCGAGCGATGAACGGAGGCCTTAAGATGACCAATGTATCGCCGTTGAATATGTCGTGCTCGCAGTCCGCATGATAATATGTCCAGTAGCTGGTGATACCACCGTCCAATGTGGTGTCAACCACGTGGATAGCGTCGAATGCATTCCAGCTGACCGTCCACATTCCGGACGGCAACCCGGACGGGTCAGAGTATTCGAGGCAGACGACATCTAACACCGGGTCGTAATATAGTGGCGGACCGGCGTCTATCGCCGCGAAATCCTCGCCGGGCATACCGCCGACCGGATAGAGCATATAATCCGTGCCGTCGAGGAAGTTGTTGAGCCAGATAGACATCTTATCCCACTGGCCAACATCGCCTCCGGACCAGCACAGTGTCAGGTCGGTTGTGCCGTAAGACAGCACGGTCATAGCCCCATGAACGACCTCGCCGCCTCCGAGATATGTCAGGTCGGGGTCGGGACGAGCGTTATCTATTAACACGTTCAATAGCGTGTCCGCCATGAACGGGTTAACCGGCCTGAACCTGCTGAATACCTCCATAATAATGGTAGCATACATCTGGTTGTTCGAATACAGGTTCGGTCCGCCGAGATCGGTATAATACTCGTGCAGAAGGTCGAGCGTATCCGAGGGCAAATTAACCCACGTGGTTCCGCCGTATATCGTTATGAACTCGGAATACATATTATCCTCGAGCCAGTGATAATGCGGGGTTCCCACAATGTCCGAAGGAGTCCATACTGAATCGTGCCACCAGATATGGAACCTTACGGAATCGGTTTCCGCGAGGGAATTGTCCCAGTAGCCGGTGATATCGTGCTCGCGGTCACCGTCCATCATGAACGAGCAGCGAGTCGAATCTTCCAGTGTCGCATCGGAAACGCTCCAGCCGGACAGAACGAGAACGTCATCGTAATCGCCCGACCACGGGTCGTAAGGGGCGGTGTCGATAGCGTCCATCGCGGGCCAGCTGATTATCATATATTCGGGTTCGCCGGTAACGACACGGAGCGGCATCTCTATCGGGAGCATATAGTTTCCGGCGTTATCGTCGAAGCCCTGAATACGGAGCGTGCCGATACCATCCATAGCGCCCGCGCCTGCGATAACCATATACCCTATCCATTCGCGGTCGCTGTTCCATCCGGTATCGTAGGCAAGGGCCTCGCCCGGGGTAGCCGGGGATTCGTCCCTGATATCGCGTTCCGCTGACGGACGCGCAACCGGACCGACGCTGGCGATTTCGCTGTAGTCGACGTAGTATTGAGCAAGCGGGAAGTGCAGACCAGTCGGGCCACCGGCATAGGTGTCGAGCGGCAGCACCGGGAACCAGTGCGTCCAGCCGAACGGCTTGAACCTGACGATATGACCGTAGAGGTGGTCGGCTTCACGCATATCCATATTGTCGTTGAACCATATACGGACATATACGGTGCAAACCGGCGTGAAGTTATAGATACCAATCAGGCTGTCCTGGTCGGGAACCTCCCACGGCAGTTTGAATACGCGGTCGTCCCAGTTGACCAGATACGGGTCGCCGAGAATTGGAGCGCCGAGACTGTCGTAGCCCAGAGTATCGAAGGCTAGTGTCGAAAGCGCGAAGCCCTTAACCTCCGGTAGCCCGTTATCCAAACCGACCTTACGGCTTGTTTTGAGCATATAGTTGCCGAGGCGGTCCTGAATTATGGCTTCCGCGAAAATGCTATCTGCGATAAAGATAGTATCTCTATCGAGGTGTGTCTCCAGTGGAATCGGCGGGAAGCCGGAGCGGTCGAGGCCATGGTAAATGTCGATACCCGGCATACCGATGGTCATCGTCTCCGCAACGAAAACTTCAGGAGCACAGTTGCCTATAATGAAGTTCTCGTTCGACCACAGATAATGAGTCGCGGGATTCCAGACCATATTGGCGTCCACAGGAGGCATAGTGCCGTATTCGTAGAGCACCCAATCGGATGTCGGGTCGACAGCCGGAATCGGCCACTGCGTTGTCCAACCGGGAGCTATAAGCGTTCCGGCGGCACAACCTACATTGGCGTCGACAATACTTTCGAGCCTTAACCTTATATTATGGTTCGAATCGTGAATCAGCTCGCAGTTGACCTCGTTGTAGCCAGTTGTTGCATCGGGGTCGCGCCAGACAGCGGTCGGCGCCTGCATATCGACAACGTAATCCCAGCGGAATACGTGCTTGGTGAAGTGAGTCGAGTCCGCGAAGTAGTTCGGTTCGCGAACGTTGAACTCGAACCTCACGACAAGGCTGTCGAGATGCTGCCAGCCGATAATAGTATCGGTAACCAGCACCGGGTCGGTTTCGAGAGTGTCTATCCGCCGAATAGTATACAACCAGACGCTGTCCTGGTCGATAGGACCGAGGTGCATACGGCCCCAATCGACGCAGCCTGTGCGTTCCGGATAGTAATTCAGGAAGCACGGGTCGCAGTGGCAGTCGTAATATTCGTCGATAGTCCAGACAAGCGCGCCGGTCGAGTCGTAGAGGTCCAGAGTAACGTGCGGCACCCTGAAGGGCAGCGTATCGTGGTCCGGAGTCGAACCGGTCAGACACTCCATAATAATAGAGTCGGTGCAGGTATAGATTTCCGCGACTATGAAGTTCAGGTCTTTTACCCAGAAATCGACATATGGGTCGCGGTTCGCCATCGGAGACATCCCGTCGATGTCCCCCTCCTCGCTGACCAGAACGGGGAAGAAGCCCATCGGGTCATCCTCAAGATAGCGGCCGGTCCAGGTGGCTTTGAGAATATCATAGTCTCCTTTAAGGTCCGGCGGGTAATTATAGGTGTGAGGCGGATACATATAAGCATCGTAAGCCCCATCGTTAAACCAGGTTACCTTGTTTAGCCAGGTCTCGGCTTGAATATCGAAATCGCCGGTCTGGATAAGGTCCCAGTTCGGGTTTTCGTAATCTCTAAGGTCCGTATCCAACCAATACGGGATAGGACCGATAAGCGTATCGACGTTCTGGTCTGTATAGTCGTGAACACCGTAGCGCCACGCCATATACATACTGGACGGCGAGCTATACGGGTCGTATGTATGCCACCAGTGGTAGCCGCGGCCGCCAGAAACGTAACGTTCAGAAGCGGGATACCACGGAACGTCGGGGCTGTCACCCGCATAGAGTTCCCAATCGACGTGGTCCCACGGCTGGAAGAAGTTACAAGTAGCGTCGGTGCCATCGCCGTAAAGTATGAGAACTGCGCCGCGGTCGTCGAGCGTATCTTTCTTAAGCTCGGCGTAGTAATACTGATATTCACGTCCCGGAATGTCGTGGTAAGCGATGTGAATATCCGACGGGTAAGCACCGCCGCTGAGCTTGAGATTTTGGAATATAACCTCGTCGGTATAAGGACCGCCGGGAGTCATCGTGTCGGTAAATGTCAACACGAGGTCGGCGCCCTCGACCAATTCGGTGTGCGATACGCCAATATTCGCTATCCACTCGTCGCAGTAAATACCGTGGACGTTCGCCGAAACGTCGTGGAAATACAGATACATAGTATCGTTACAAACCTGCGACATATCGGCGCCGGTGAATACAGGCGCGTGGCAGTCCACGTAGAAGGTCCAACGAGCGATATGCCTGTCGGTATAGAATAGATAATCCGGGTCGAGACGGTCGTAACCCTGGTTGCGGCTCGGAACCTCGCAGTCCACGAAGTGAGCGAGGGAACCATCCGAGCACCATAGCGAGTAACTCGCCGAGTCGAATTCGGCCGGAGTCCATGGGTCGTTATCGTCGTCCCACGGCGGCGAGCCGCTGGCCGGGCCTGCGATGCCGTCCTCGGATTGGCAATCGGTAATCGCGTTGTCCCAGGCATAGACCGTAACGCAGACTTTATCGCCCGGACGGAAATGCGCCTCGGTCGGCACGCTGCGATACGGGTCGTAGGTTACTCTGAGACCCCACTCGTTGAATTTCTTGTTGAGGGTTACCGAGATAGCATCCGATTCACCCACGCAGAAGTTACGACCGTCTGGGATAGTAGCCCCAGCCGTAGCGTGATAGAACGGGTGCCAGCTGCCGTCGCAACCGCGAACCTTGAGATTCACGCAGATGCGAGCCTCCTCGTCGAGATAACCGGAATAGACACCGGAAACACGATTGTAGAGGCTGTTCGGGTTGCCACTCGGCAATTCGACATTAAGGTCGAATTCGGAACAACCAATCTGGTCGTAAATATTGCAGGTGATTATCTGGAAACTATCCGAAGTTACCCAGCCATCCGGCGGATAGAAGAATGTATCCGGGGCGGTCGGGCCCTCGAGGTCGATACGCATGATTCCGAGTGTATCGTAGGCGAAATCGGTATAGTAACTGCAAACGCCGACCGAAGGAGCGATGACGGGAACGTGGTTATCCTGCGTATTGCGAACACCGTAGTTACCGTCGGCGCCGTCTAACGAACCCCAGCTTCCCGAAGGATACGGGTCGATGACCTCGGCGGGGTCGTCCCAGGTGGCTATCATACAATCGCTCCAGCGCTGGCCATAATCCGGGTCGTCGACAAGCTCGGTTAGGAGCACATAGACGAAATCCCCGGAATTAAACGGCACGAGGCCGGCGGATACCCAGGCGGAATGGAACGTAACCAATTCCTCGAAGTTTATCCACATCGTGGCGTCGTAACCGTTATCTTCCTCGTCCACCCATACTCCGAAGTTCAGGTCGGTCTCGTTCACGTAGATAGTATCCCAGCTGCCGTCGCAATGCTCGATAGCGAACGCTATCTCGAAATCGCGCCAGTTGATACCGGAACCGCCTACACCGCCGACGAATGTGGTAATACCGTGGTTAGTCCAGTCGTGGACGGCCTGATAGTCGTCGTAGACGTCGAGAATAAGTGTGGGCAGGCTATCCGCAATCCACATCCAATTAACCCAGGAGCCTTCGATAAGGTCGCGGCGGACATTGGCGCCGGCGAATTCCTGAGTCTCGTTGTCGTGGCCTTCGCTGCTCGGGCAGACAAGCTCGGCATTCGGGCCGGAAAGGTCGACCTTGAACGTCCACACAGTGTCGTTCATAACACCGGGCGAGAATGTCGTGCCCCAATCGTATCTGAAGTTGTTCGTGCGGCTGAAGCAGCGGAACGTAACCTGAACGTAAGCGCCATCGTCGAACATCGGCAACACGTTACTTGTGGCGTCCTCCCCAACCAAAACCACAAACGAATCCGTCCCGCAGGGGGGGTGAATCCATGTGGCGAAGGCTTCGCTCCAGGTGCCGAAAATGTTCCATCCGGTCGTGTTCCAGAAGATATCGGAGATACCTTTCCAGCTATGCTTCATACGCCATTCCCAACCCGTCTCGTGGAGTCCGTTCTGGTCGTCCCAGGTGGTTTCGAGCGGGTTGCGCCAAACGATAGAGTCGACACGTCCGGGGTAGTTCGTAGCGGGCCATAAACCGTAGAACTCGTCGTTAATATAGCGTATTTCCATAAACGCCGAATCGACGCAGGTTCCATAGTCCTGTGTGATAATAGAAATCGGCTGTTCCTCGTCGGCGGTGAATATAGAGTCATTATATTCGTCGCAGAGGACGCTGTCCGAATACCAGTCGTTCGTGGAAATCAGGTTCGTCGGCCAGAGCTTGTAGATAAACGGAGGAATCTCGTCCCAGCCCTTTATCATCTCGCTACGAGCCCAGCGGGCGGCGTCCGGGGGGTCGGGCCACGGATTGGTCATAAGAACGTCCGTGAGTGTAGCGGTCATATCGACGTGGTCGATAAGCGGCGGATTATAACGGTAACAGAACATATCCGCGCGCTGCGCTATCTCGACGTAGAACGAATCCGAGTTCGAGATACCCTCGATACCGCCTTCGGGGTCGCCGCCGCAATCGTGGCAACCGGCCATCTGCATGGCTATCCAGATACGATAGAACGGCAGCCCGTAAATAGCGCTGTTAAACGTGCCTTCATAAGGAATATGAATAGCATCCTCGAAACAGAAGGTCGCGCTCCAGGTTTTCCAGCCGGTAATCGGGTCCGTAGCATCGAGATTCCAGACATAAGCCGGCGTAAAAGTCGTTTCGCTGTGTGCGGGGTCGCCGGGAGAATAGACATCCAGCGGCTGCACAAGGTCGGTGAGGATTAACTGTTCGGCGATTCCCATAATGTCCCTGCGGTCGAGGCTGTCGACACACGACAATCCGCCTTCGCCCTTTTCCACGTAGAACTGAACGCCCGTAAGCGTATCGGCTTCGTCCACACCTACGTTAAAGTGGGTGGCCGCGTCTGGTGGATAAATCGGGGTCAAGTCCTCGTTCGGGTCGAAATCACGGGAACCCTGAATGGTAAGCTTAATCGCCCTGAGGTCGATAGAACTGGTTGCCGAAAGCAGGTCCAGCCGAAGAACCACGTTTTCGTGGCTCATCCGAACCGGTTCCTCTATCGGGTCTCCCGTTACCGGGTCGGTTCCCCACTGGAAACTCGCGCGTCGCCACGGTGTGGCGGGCGAATAACTCGATACGGTCGAAAAGTCCGTGGTATACCAGGAGGGAACCTGGCTACCATAAATGGGACCGCCGGGGGTGCCATCCGGCTCAACCATGTTGAAGGCGTTGCAATACTGCCAGTCACTCCCGCTACCTTGTGCAAAGATACCGGTAGCGATTAGAAGTCCGAGCAATAGGGCTACGCAAATACTGTTTTTACCCATAACGCCCTTCTCCTTTCCGTTTTTGAGTGTTTTTGAAACTCTCTGTTTTTTGGTTGAACTTTCCATTTCTTTTCTACGATTCTATCTTCAAAATACTGTTTCGCTGCTCATAATGGTTTATTAACGCCTTACCTTATAATATATAGCCGTGCGCATATAAACATACTTGCCCAGCCGACCTCTCGGCAGGTTTCGCCTAAAATAATCCGCCGATACTATACTGTCAAGACCTTTTTTACCCTCCCTTAAAACCCTTGTAATCCTTCATTTATCGAACCTTTATAAAAAATTCCCACCTTTATGTCCTTGTTGCGGTTCCCCCCGCTAAATCCGAACAACGACAACCCAAATGGGATTGTATTTTAGGTTAAATATAGAGCTTCCGATGCCAATGTCAATCAAAAAATGGAAAAAAATAAAAAAAAATTTTTAGGGTAACTCTATGAAATTGACGGGGTTTCGCCACTTGCCCGTATTTTAGATTTATATCAATCCATATAACTTATTGAACCTCATACGATTATTTAAAACGAAATTCGCGGATATACTGAGCATTTAACATCCATCCGTATTTGCCAATAGTCCTCTTTTTTATTTTTCTCGTGTCCAGCGTTCTCTATGCTACCGTATTCGAACCCGATATCCCAGAATCCGTTTCTTTTGAATGCACCTGCCCAGGACAACCGGAAACCCGCCGTTTTCTGGACTACACCCGTTGGAAACGGCTCGCTATACGGCCCCTCGACCTCCATCCATGGCTCTTCCCAGTCGTCGCCGATATCACCTTCGCCCTCGCGCAGATAGAATAATTCGGCCGTAAGGATAGCCTCCGGGCATGCGAAAAATTTCGTTCTGAACGTCGTTTTATCGGCGTCATTACCGAGTTCGCTGCCGAGCGGTGCACCCATAAAGGTATATCTATTCCAGGGATATCTCTGGTTATATGTCCGATTTGTAACACCTTCGTAGCGCCCGGAGAGGGTTAACCATTTACCGAAAGTCGAGGTCCCGAAATCGAGTTGCGCGGCGAGCCCTATTTCGTCGGGTTCTTCGTCCCCCTGGGTTTCTTTCTCGACCTGAATATCATCGACTAAAAATTCAAAAGAAAATCGTAGCGGAGGGAAAAGCAGTTGCATATCCCCACCTACTATAGTATTATCGTTCTGGCCTCGATTAAGCTGTTCGGCGTGGAACCAGTAGAACGGAACGACATAGACAATTTCCGGCGGCCTGCCAACTCCCCCATAAACCATCGTCTCATAAATCGCCAGCGTGAAATGTGGTGATAACAACTCCAGTCGGTGCCCGGATATATATCTTTGTGCCCAACGCTCGAGGGTGCTGTCGCCGGAGGTTTCGTAAAATAGAATCGGGTTTAAGAAACCGGCAAAACCGGTAAAATAGAACGGGCCGATTTCTATCTCGTAATCGAATCTTTCGAAAGGGTCGTGCGCTTTTCCGATAACGAGGCGCTCGGCCCAGGCCAGATAGTCTTTACCGAACTGGATTCCCCAATCTTCGCCTGCGACGCGGATATAGACCTGGTCGGGACGACCGGCGAAACCTTCCCACTGTCTGCCCCGATAATTCGGGTCTTTGGCCCATTGCAAATTAATAATATAGGTTACGAAACATTCAGCTACACCCCTTTTCATTCCTCCACCTAAACGGAATGCGGGATAAAAA
>QNEE01000016.1 GCA_003645085.1 bacterium
AAACGACCTCGCAGTCCGTAATGCGCACATCGAGCACGTCGGCGACCGAAGAAATCTGAAAGTCGTATCGGCGACCGTCCCGCTCGCCGAGATGTTCGGGTATTCGACCGCACTGCGGAATCTCTCTCAAGGCCGGGCGACATATACGATGCAATTTTCCCAGTATCGCCGCCTTCCGCAGCAGCGTGAAAAAGAGCTACTGGAGAGAATTAGAGGCTATTGAACGAACCGGGGCGTTGACAATTGAAGAATACGGAGTAAGCTTAATTTCGGAGTATTTAGGAGAGAAGCTGTTACAGGATTAGGGTAGAGATTCTTATAGGAGTTTGTTTTGAAGCGAAAGATACTAATATCTTTCATCCTCGCGGCATTGACGGTCGCCTCGCGTATCCCGTTTATCTGCAAATACCTATTCGATTGGGATTCGATACTGCTCGCGCGCGCCCTCGACGGTTTCTATATTCCGGCGCATAGGCCTCACCCGCCGGGGTATATATTCTCGGTCCTATCAGCGAAACTACTCTATTTCATATTCGACGCTAATACTGCATATATAGTCCTCGGTATATTTTTCGCCGCTATCACCGCCATTCTTATCTGGCGGATTATGGACAGGTTCGTCCCGACAACGGTCGCTTTTTTAGCGGCGCTTATCTGGATAACATCCCCGTTGAGCTGGTTCTGGTCGTCCGTCTCGGCTACCTATATTATCTCTCCGGCGTTTGCGGCTTTGCTTATGTGGTTTTCCGTCAAGTTCGATAGCTCGAGAAGGCCTGTCTTCTATTCGTTTATGGTAGGCCTTACCGTTGGAATCGCTTCGGGGTTTCGCCAGGACCTGACTCTACTTCTCGGGGTTCCGACTATCTGGTTCATTTTCACAAAACTCGAATACGGCTTCTCGCGTATTTTTCTGTCGGTATTGGCGGGTTTTGCCCTACCTTTCGCTGTTTGGTTCGGTTTGTCCTCGGCGAATTGCGGCGGCGTAAGCGAGTATATAGATATTGTCCGCGGCCAGTTCGGCGTTTCGGTCGGTGGTGGTAAGTTCGGGCAGGCCTCTTTTCGGATTATGCTCGGCCTCAAGCGACTTGTCGCGGGATTACTGCTCGGTGGTGGTGCCGCGATACTGCCGGCGGTGGCCGCGATAATCGTCCGCCCGATAACAATAATAAAATCGCTGTGGGAGAGTAAATCGCGCAGCCCCGGTATGTTCCTTATAATGATTGCATTCCCGGTATTGTTTTTTGTGTTCGTTTTTCTCGCGAAAAGCGGATACGTTTTAATCCTGCTTCCGCCGACGATAGTCGTCTCGATTATATGCATCCACAATTCTCTATTAAGAGGGAAAACCGGGTTTTCGACTCGACTATTATTGGCTGTCGTAATTATCGATACGGCAATGGCTCTTTTCCTTCCTGCGAGCAGCTACCCGAGGTTCTATACCTTCCCCGGCGATATCAGACAAACTTACGACCGCTATATCGCGGCGAATACACTGATATCCCTTCGCGACTACGAACGCCGTATGGACGAGGTTACAGGCCCTGTTCAACGGGACAATCCCGCAGGGAGGACCGTTCTGTTGCTGCCCTACGAACGCGGCTTTTTCGGGTTGCGCCACGCCCAGTATTATTTCGAGAACTACCCGATAATCGTTCTTTATCGCCCCGGTTTCAAGCTGTATTATAATTTCGATTTACTCGGAGAATACGAGGAAAACGCCGTCGTTCTTTCCCGCGAGATAGACCGGGTGTTGATTATCTCGGGCACCTTCGACCGGTCGAAACTCGTCGGCGGCGAACTTATCGAATCCCGCCGAATATTCGATATCGATATCGCCGCCATAGAAAACAGGAATTCGATAACCTACGACGGTTTTCGGATAATCCGGGAAACACCGTGAAAAATGCCTTAGGGATTTGCTAAACCGCTTTACAAAATAATTAGCTTCTTGCAGATTGGGCTGGCACGCTCCGTGCAAAGCCCGCCGGTTATCACTTATAGTTCATGCGGTTACTTGCGAATCGGCGAAGTTGTTGAGCACGATTACCTATGGCATTACTTGCGGGCGCACGGATTCCCCGCTGCCCGGAGTCACCACCCTCGCGCCAGCCCTGAATTACCGCTTATATTCCGTAATCCAAGACTAAAATCGTGGGCTATTCATTATCGGTCCCAAATCCCCCTTTGCCATAATTTTTCGTGAAACTCCTTTGCCAAATTTACCTTGACTTAATTATCCGTAATAGGTAGATTTTTGGTGATGCGGGTGTAACTCAGCCGGTAGAGTTCCAGCTTCCCAAGCTGGCTGTCGCGGGTTCGAATCCCGTCGCCCGCTTTTAGCTTAACGGAGATTATTCGTGTAACTTTCTACCTGCTTAATCTCGGTCTATTTCCATTAGAGGCCCGCGTGGGCTTTTGTTTTATGGTCTATATCGATAGTATATCGGACGATTCGCCGGCGTCGCACGCGGGATTGTGTGCGGGGGATAGCCTCGTTTCCGCCGACGGTCATATTCTGCACGATGCTCTCGACGTTCAATTCTATATAGAAGGTGTCGAACGGGTCGAGATAGCGTATCGCCGTGCCGGTTTTGAATATAAGGTTATTTTGGAGAATCGGACTCTCGAACCGACCGGGATTAATCCGCACCCGATTGGTTTAAGGCGCTGTAAGAATAACTGTATATTTTGCTTTATCGACCAACAGCCAAAGGGATTGCGCAAATCTCTTTATATAAAAGATGAGGATATACGACATAGCTTCCTGTATGGCAATTACATAACTCTTACAGATACTCCCGAATGGGAATTCGCCCGGATTATTGAACAACGCATGGGGCCGCTCTATGTCAGCGTCCACGCGACGGATGACGAAATCCGACAGAAACTGCTAGGCCGCGAAAAAATCCCGCCGATAATGGCTCGGCTGAAACGTCTTACCGAGGCCGGTATCGGCATCCATTCGCAGATTGTAATCGTCCCCGGATATAACGACGGCGCAGTTCTGGAGCGAACAGTCAGCGAAATATATTCGCTCGGGGAAAACGCTCTGTCGTGCGCGGTAGTCCCTGTCGGGCTAACGCGATACCGTGAGGGTTTGCCGCATATCGACCCCGTTTCGCCGGAACTCGCGCGCGATATATTGAGCTTTTGCGACAGATTGCGAAAATCGTTCGACCGCCCGGAATTTTTGCAGGCCGCAGACGAACTGTTTCTACTCGCAGGACGGGAAATCCCCGAAACCGATTATTACGGCGATTACCCACAACTCGATAACGGCGTGGGCCTCGTTAGGTCAACTATCGACGACGCGATAGGCTGTGCGGCATTCCCGGAATCCTCCAACAAAAATCGCACCGAATTTTTGGTAGATATCGTTACCGGAACCCGCGCCGCGCATGTATTAGAGAAGTATTTCCCAAAAAATCTCGGCTTGCCGGGAGTTACGAGGCGAATAATCGCATTGGAAAACCTTTTCTGGGGCTCTCAGGTAACGGCGGCTAACCTATTAACCGGCAAAGAGATAACCGATGCCGTTTATGATTCGCACGCCGATATTATATTTCTACCGCCAAAGGTCCTGAATGCCGATAACCTTTTCCTCGACGGCATTAGCCTCGACGACCTGAAGGAACACGTCGGAGGGCGCCTGATATCTGGACCTGCGTATCTTTCTGAAATCCAGGAAGTTATTTGTGCCGGTTAAAAATTCATTTAGAAATACCCTTCTGAACAACTCAATTCATTGTCTATTATAACGTTACCTTAATCATCTGAACAAAAACTTCAAAAAGAGCTTGACTTATCCTTTCATTGTTCCTATACTATAAAGGGTTACGAAAAAACTATAACACAAAGACAAAGATAACCGCGCTAATTCTTTATTGTAAGCGGAGTTTCGAATACGGGAGGTTTTCGTGGGTCTGCCGATTGTAGCTATTCTCGGCCGACCGAATGTCGGTAAATCTACTCTTTTCAATCGGCTAAGCCGCGATAACCGTGCGGTCGTGGACGAAACACCGGGGGTAACACGGGACCGCAACTACGCAACAGTCGAATGGGCGGGGAGAGATTTCGTAATTGTCGATACCGGTGGCCTCATTTTGGACGCGAAGACCGGTATCGAACTATCGATAACCAAACAGGCCGAAATCGCCGCGCGCGAGGCCGACCTCGTGCTCTTTCTCGTCGAAAAAACGATAACTCCGGAAGACGCCGAAATAGCAAACACTTTACGTAAGGGTGATTTCCCTCTGATACTGGTTGCGAATAAAGTCGATAGCCAAAAAGATGAACTCGAACTCGCGGATATCTGGAGACTCGGCCTTGGAGAGTTTTTACCGATATCGGCGCTCAACGGACGCGGTGTCGCGGATTTCCTGGATATTCTAATCGACAGGCTACCCGAAAAAGGACACGGGGAGGAAATCCACAGCGAGATACGCGTGGCTATCGTAGGGAAACCGAACGTCGGCAAATCGAGCTATGTCAACAAATTGCTCGGCGAGGACAAGCTGGTCGTAGACGCTGTCCCCGGCACGACACGCGATTCTATCGACACCATATTCAAATATAACGGCAAACGCTGGGTGCTAACCGACACTGCGGGATTGCTTCGCAAACAACACGGTATCGAATACTATAGCTCGCTGAGAACGGTTTCGACCATCAAGCGGAGCGATATCGTGTTCCAACTCACAGACGCGACCGAGCGGTTCAGTTCTCAGGACAAGCGTATCGCCGGAATGGCTGTCGATTTTTACAAAGGACTGGTTATCGGTTTAAATAAATGGGACCTTATCGAAGCCGGACCGAGAACATCGGTGGAATATGAACGTATTATAAAGGAGGAGGCCGCCTTTCTGGGCTTTGCGCCGTTTGTTACTCTCTCGGCACTGACCGGGTTGAGAGTTAGAAAAACGCTGGAGATTCTCGAAAAGGTCGCGGAAAACAGGGCGCAACGCGTTCCTACAGCCGAGATGAACCGATTCGTGAAGACGGTTATCGCAAAACATCCGCCTCCGATAGCTATGGGCAAGAGAGCGAATATTCTTTACGCCACTCAGGAAAGCGCGAACCCGCCGGTGATAGTTTTTTTCTGTCGCGGGGCGAGATATATCCCGGAAAACTACAAAAGGTATTTGATAAATTCATTAAGGCACGAATTCGGTTTCGAGGGTGTATCGATAAAACTCGTTTTCAGGGAGAGACGGGGGAAATGACGGTATTGCTATCAGTCCTCGGCGGATACCTTCTCGGTTCGAAACCCTTCGGGTATATCGTAGGTTGATTCGTTTCCGGGAAAGATGTCCGGGAAGGAGGCAGCGGCGCAACGGGCGCGACAAATATCGCACGACAGCTCGGACTTAAGTGGGCTATCCCCGTCGCGATTCTCGATATCGCCAAAGGCGCGCTACCGGTTGTTTTGACAATATCGTTTTTCGATAATCCCGTATGGCTGCCCGCCGCGACCGGTATAGCGGCGATAGTAGGACACATATTTCCGGTGTGGATTCGATTCCGAGGCGGCAAAGGCGTAAGCACAGCGTTGGGAGTTGCAATCGTCATCTCTCCCTGGGGGACGCTCGTCGCTCTGATAGCATTCGTAGCCGCGTTCGCAGTCGCAAGGTTCGTTTCGATAGGCTCGCTGGCGGCGGTCGTTGCGTATTTTATCGCGGTTTTCGTTTTCGGCGCGAAAATAGACGCATCCGGACTCGATACAAAAATTTTCGCGGCGGCGCTACCCATAATCGTTATCTGGACGCACCGGTCGAATATTTCGAGAATTATAAAAGGAAAAGAACTGAGAGTTAAAGGGCAAAGGGATTAGTTGTTTCCATTTAAAACGATTTTTTAAATTCAATAACGAGCATCGCCGCCGTTTTGAATCTATATTTCGCTTGAATAGATTGGAGCCGAGATGGTTAGACCTACAAAAATGTATTATTCCATTACCGAGGTAGCGGAGCTTACCGGGCTGAAACCCCACATTCTTCGGTATTGGGAGACAGAATTCTCTATTCTGCATCCTAAAAAGAACCGCGCGGGTAACAGGGCATACCGTGTTAAGGATATCGAGATAGTGAAGCTAATCAAACGACTTTTATATACCGAGGGCTACACAATAGAAGGAGCCAAACGACAGATACGCAAGCTTCGTCAGCAGGGTTATAAACCCGGTGCGCCGCTACCTCCTATCGAAAAACCGGCTAAACCGTCGAAAAAAGCCGCCAGAGGCAGAAAACCGCCGGCGGATATTCAGGACAAACTAAAAGAAATACGCACCGGTCTTCAAGAGATATTAAATATGCTCGGAGCGCGTTAGATATAACGAATCGATATTGCTGATTTTTACGAAAAAGGGGAAAAGTAGTAAGTAGTCGATAGACGGGAGTCAGGAGACATCTTCCCCGCAAAGCAAAGCCTGGTGCCGTGTAAGGCCATTCTAACTCCTATCTTTTAACTCCTGTCTCCTTCGGTAAATGCGCCGATAAGCCCGTTTTTCAGTAATCTCGAATTAGTATTTCCATCGAGAACCCGTCGATAAGGCGGGTTTTTTCTATGTTCCCTGCACCGCTTCTCCCGGAATTTCTTTAGATTTTGCAGCGGCGAGTTTCTTTTCCTTCTCTTTCGCCTTTTTCTTTTCGATTGCGGCTCGGATTTTCGGCGCGTCGTTTAATATTTCTCCCGACTTTTTCGTATGTATCGTTCCCGTCGGACAGACAACGACACATATCTGGCAACCGTTGCATTTCTCGTAATCGATATGCGCGAGATTATTCTCGAAAGTAATCGCGTCTTTCGGGCACTCCTTAACGCATCGCATACAAGCGATACAACCCGTTTCGCAGACGTCTTTTACCAATTTTCCCTTATAGATATTATTGCACGCGACCCAGACATCGCTTTCGGCGGGCATCAGTTCGAGAACACCTTTTGGGCAGGCATCCACGCAGGCGCCGCAGCCGGTGCATTTTTCCATATCGATTATAGGTAGAAGGTCATCGCTCATTTCGATAGCCTCGAACGGGCAGATATCCGCGCAGGTTCCCAACCCTATACAGCCGTTGGGGCAGGCTTTCGGGCCGCCCATAACCAGAGATGCGGCACGGCAATCCATTATTCCTCTATACTCGAATTTCTCTCGGGCAATCGATTTTCCGCCGCGGCATTTGAGAACCGCTATAAATTTAACCGATTCGCCAGCCTCGGTGCCGAGTATATCGGCGATAGCGGAGGCTACCTCGGCGCCGCCGGGGATACAGCCGTTAACCGGCGCCTCGCCAGCGACGACAGCTTTAGCAAATCCCGAACAGCCGGGATATCCACACGCGCCGCAGTTTGCGTTCGGCAAAACATCCTCGATTTCCTCGACGCGCGGGTCGACCTCGACGGCGAATTTTTTCGCCGCAAGCCCGAGAAAGGCGCCGAATACCAGCGCAAAAAAACCGAGTTCGAGTATCGAGCCTAAAAATGTAAGGGCCATATCGGATTTCCTTTTCTATTCTATTTCGTATCTTCCCATCAAAAACTGGATAATCTCGTCCTCGCCGGGTGTGCTGTTGACATTCTCCGTCGTCCTGTATATGAATTTTTCGAAAGCTTTACCATTACGGTCAAGATATACGCGCAGAGCGGGGGCGAGAGTATTTCTCTCGGTAACCGTGAATTCGTAATAGATAGCGTCTATGCCGGGGAAAGCGTGACGGGCGCTCTTTGGCCAGTAGAAAAGCGCATAGAATGGAAAACATGTGCCTCGGTCGTAGGCAACCCGCACATTCGGTTTAGTCGAGTCGAGAGCCGCGTAATCGTAAATTGCGAAAGAGGCCGAATCGCCCAGCGCGGTGACATCGAAAAGATGTTCGTGCCTGATTGGATTGCGGTCTATCCACCACATAAACCATTGCTGGCGGAGCGTATCGAACGGAACTCGTTCGACAGTGTCGCCGACCGTGATAAAATTCGCCTGCGGCGGAACGAGGAAGTAATTCCCCGTCAACGTGTCACCGGATTTCTTTATCCAAGTATATTCCCCGATTACCGACTGGGTCGGAGCCATAGGCAGAGTGTATTCGCGAACGCAGTCGAGGAAAACATCCGTAGTGTCGGTTTCTGCAAGTGCACCGATAACAAGGAAATACAGTATTATAGCGATAACGATGTATCTCATTTTTGGCCGTCCGAAAAATAGATTTTCAATAATACAAACTAAAAAACTAAAATCAAGGAAAAAGAGAAGGGGGAATATCCCGAAAAATTATAATTTGCGTAAACCGGTTTTTTACCACCATTTCCCGTTGGGTTAAGGGAATAATGCCACGGTTTTGGTGATATTCGGTTTTCAATCGTCTAAAACGACTATCCAACGCTAACCCCAATAGTAAGATATTTATTTTCTTTCCTTATTGCAAGGAAATTGATTATCCAGTTTCGATATAGGATTTTGTTTTCTGCTAACTCGAAATTCCTTTTGCAAAATCGAACGAAAGGACTATATTCGAACATAATCGCACAATTAGCCGATAACGAAAATGAGGATATTGGTCAGGCTCGGACATCTTTATCATCTCGCCTCGCTCGGCCCTGTCGCCGATGAGTTTATCCGTCGCGGGCACGAAGTGGAATTTTCCTGCGAACACGAGTCGAAACGCGTTCTGGGAATCCCAATCAAAAAAAAGCGGACAGCGGAGGACAAACTTCGTAATATGGGTTATAAAATCGCCGACCAGAAATCGGGGCTCGATATCGTCCTTACCGGCGATGTTCTTCCCGACCCCGATACTTATGCGCCAGCGAGTTTTATTCTCGTTTTTCACGGCAAAGGATTTAAAAACCTGGTTTATCGCAACCTGAAGCGCTGGCCGGAAATCGAGTATCAAATTATGGTCGAAGGTCCACACCGTAAAAAACGTATGGAAGAAACCGGAGCTAGGGGGATATCGCAGGTCCACGTCGTCGGTTACCCGAAACTCGACCCGTTATTTTCGGGTAAAGTGGACATTAGCCCGATTATCGACAAATACGATTTAAACCCGGAATTACCGACCGTTCTTTTCGCGCCGAGCCATAAACCGAGTTGTATCGACATTATCGGCGATTCTATCTGCGCCGCCACCGAGGATATAAACCTGCTAATAAAACTACATCCGTTCTCGTGGGGAGGTAAATACGCGCCACACCGGCATCACAGGCTCTACGAGCGAGCGATAAGAGGTTTCGACCACGCTAGGCTTGTGTCTCCCGAAGACCGCAATATTATCCCGTTTATTGCCGCATCCGATATTATCGTGTCCGGGGTGAGCAGCACTATTTATGAGATGTTCGCGGCAGGAAAGTTCGGCGTTATTGTCGAGGTGCCGAACCGACTCCGGCGTGATTCGAACCCGGAACTCGATATCGAACCGGCAAAGCTTTTCGAGGGCGTATGGCCGATAGTAAAAAATCCCAAAAATCTCAAGGATGCCATACTCGAAGCTCTCTCTCCCGAAGAGACTGTGTGCGCCCGAGCAGCGGCATTAAGGAAAGAGTTGTTTTTCGGCCTCGATGGTAAGGCCTCGTCGAGAATAGTCGATATCGCGGAGGGATGTTCTAAGGACAAACAAAAAACAAGTTAACCTATAACGAATATCGAATAACGAGGTCCTATGAAAGCGATAATTCTGGCCGCAGGTATCGGCAAAAGACTGGGGAACATTATCCCGAAATGCCTGACCGAACTGGCCGACGGGAAATCCATTATCGAATATCAAATCGAAAAGCTGACCGAATTCGTTGGGCTGCATAATATCTATATTGTGGTCGGCTATAAAAAAACGCTTATAATGGAGCGCTTTCCGAACCTGATTTATATCTACGCCGAAAGGTTCGCCCATACGAATACGTCGAAAAGCCTGCTTTGCGCGCTCGAAAAGACCGACGACGACGTTATCTGGCTAAACGGGGACGTTTTTTTCGACGCGTCGTTACCCTGGCTTTTGACGCGAAACAGCGAATCCGCCGCGCTTGTCGATAATAAAAAGTGCGGCGAGGAGGAAATAAAATATAATGTCGATAGCGAGGGTTACATTCGGGAGATTTCCAAACAGGTTGAAAAACCTATCGGCGAAGCGCTGGGAATTAATTTCATTATTAGAGATGATGTGCCTTTTCTGGTCGAGGAATTAAGGAAAGTCGGCGATAACGACTATTTCGAGAAAGCGATAGAGAATCTTACCCTCTCCGGAAAACTAAAAATAAGGCCCGTCGATAAAGGAGACTATTTCTGCGAGGAAATCGATTTCCCGGAGGATTTGGAATTGGTGAACAACCATTTGTCCGGTCGGTAAATACGCGGTAAAAGACCGCCAAGTGTCCATTCCTCGAGTATTCCTGAATCGTCGGCAAGGAATATCGGAACTCTCTCCTCGGCAAACTCGGCGATAACCTGACGGCAAGCACCACACGGCGGAATAGCTCCTATGTTAGAGATAATGAGAATCGCTTCGATACGTTTCCCGCCGGCTTTCACCATCGCGGCTATCGCGTTTCGTTCCGCGCAGACCGTCAAACCGAAACTGGCGTTTTCGACATTCACACCAGTATAAATATTTTCTTTATTGTCGACAACTGCGGCTGCGACCCGACAATTCGAATACGGCGCGTAGGCATTCGATAGAATATCCTTCGCCGCCTCGAGAAGCCTGTCTTTCGTTGTTTTATCGATTTTCACTCCGCTCACGCTCTCCCGATATATTCCATCGAACGCGTATCGACCTTGACTTTATCGCCTATATCTATAAACAGCGGGACTTTTATAGTAAGCCCGGTTTTAGTTACAGCGGCTTTAGTTACGTTGGATACGCTATCACCTCTGACTGCCGGTTCAGTCTCGGCGATTTCGAGAGTTACCGCCGCCGGCAAATCGACATTGAGCGGTTCACGCCCGAGAAGCAGAATAGGATAGGTTTCATTTTCTTTAAGGAAGTATTTCGAGTCGCCGATAACCTCTTTATCGAAGCTATACTGTTCGTAGCTTTCGGTATCCATAAAATGGAATCCACTCGCATCTGCATAAAGAAACTGCATCTCACGTCCGGCAAATTCGCCCTCCTCGACGGAATCCTGTTCGGTAAAAGTATTTTCGAGAACGGCTCCCGTCCGTAGATTTTTAATTCGCGTTTTATACTTACTTCGCCCGCGCCCGCGTAGCGACATCTGAACGTCGATTATCTCGAACGGTTCCCCTTTATATATTATTTTCAGACCCTTACGGAAATCCGGCGCTTTATAGGCCATAGTTGTATCCTCTTTGTTTGGTTTGTGGATTATCACCGTTTATATTTATATATATTATGTTTTCATATCCTCGATGTCAAATAGAGATTGCTGATTTTTGGCGAAAACAGGAAATTAACCTGTCATTGCGAGGAGCATAGCGACGAAGCAATCTCCAGCAAACAAAGAGATTGCTTCGCTTTGCTCGCAATGACATAGTTTTACTATTTTACTCGTTTGTAAAGTATATACCCGTTTTTCAGTAATCTCAAATAGTATATTTTTACGCGGACAATTTTTAGGTTAATTTCTCGTTTCTTTTTCTCTTGAATCCACGGAAGTAGTGAATATATTAAAACCACGTAAACAAAAAAACAGAGAGTATTATGAAAAAGCTGACGCTATTATTCGTTTTGCTTCTCGCCGCAGGGATTTCCGTCGCCAATGACCCGTATCAACTCGCCAACGAGCCCGCGCTTTTCCGCAATCTCGTTCCGGACAGCCTCGTAACATATCCGCCGGTCAGGATGTGGTCGCTGGACAATGGACTCGTAGTCTTGTTCTGGGAGAACCACACCGCGCCGGTTGTAAGTATGCGAGTCGGTGTGAAAACCGGTAGTATGTTCGAGGGAGAATACCTCGGCGCGGGAATAAGCCACTATCTCGAACATATCGTCTCGGGCGGGACAACAGAACGGATGACCGAAACTGAATACAACGATATTCTCTCGGATATCGGCGCTATAAACAATGCTTATACAATGCGCAATATAACCTGCTATTATATAAACGGCCCGAGCGGGCATTTTGCTAC
Organism: bacterium; assembly: GCA_003645085.1. Taxonomy (GTDB): domain Bacteria; phylum UBP14; class UBA6098; order UBA6098; family UBA6098; genus QNEE01. The sequence goes on from QNEE01000016.1 coordinate 12,068, forward strand.
CGAACTCGAAATACTCTCGGATTGGGTTACAAATTGCGGATTCGATTCTACCGAGGTAGCTCGCGAAAAAGGCGTTATTACTCAGGAAATATTCAAAGATATGGAAGAACCTTCGCGCGTTATGCTAGATTTGTTCTATAAAACTGTATTTTTAGAACATCCGGCGCGCCATCCGATAATCGGTTATATCGAGAACTTTCTAAAACTGACCCGCGAGGGTTTGATAGAATATTACGATATGTATTACTCGCCGGACAATTCGATACTCGCTATCGCCGGGGATTTGACGGTGGATGAGGTTCGCACCTATGTCGATAGTTTTTTTGGCGACTGGGAACGCAGCACGCACCCGGCGCCTATCCTTCCAGAAGAGCCGATTCAACTTACCTCACGTTATGTCGAAAAAACAGGTGCAGTTCAAACCTCACAGATGCGTATCGGCTGGCGAGGCGCCAAAAGAGGCGACCCGGACAGTTGGCCGCTCGATATACTGACCGATATTCTCACCGACGGCAAAACCAGCAGACTTCATAAACGCCTCGTAATCGACGAACAACTCTGCGGCGAAGTCTGGGCAATGCACTACAATCCTGCAACACGGCCCTCCGTATTTACTATCGGTGTCTCAGATTTCGACTACGAAGACCGCGACCGAATTCTCGATATAATTTGGGAGGAAATTTGTAAAATCAAGACCGAGAGCGTAAAACCGCGCGAGTTGGAACGCCAGAGAAGGTTGCTCGTCAAGGCGATGATGTATGAGAACGAGACGGTGGAGGGCCAGACCTCGTCGCTGATGTTTCAATATTTAACTTACGGAAGACCCTTCTCTATAGATTTTTTAGTCCAACCGTATTTGGATGTTAGGACAGAGGATATTCAGCGAGTCGCGAACAGATATTTCTTGCCGAATGCTATGACTGTGGCTGTGCTTCATCCGCCATCCGAGAAAGAAGAAAAAGAAATCGAGGCGAAACCGAAAGGCGGCATCCAATTCGAGAAATACACGCTCGACAACGGTATGACCGTTCTGGTCGCCGAGAACGATAACGTTCCGCATATCGATATTCGAATGTATTTCAATGCCGGATTGCGATTCGAGCCGGAAGGTCAGATGGGCGTATGCAACATTGCAGCGGCCTATATGATGGAGGGAGTTAGAGGGTATTCCACACCTGAGAAGCTACGGGAGTATATGGAATGGAACGGCTATAATATAAGCGCCGACGGGGGGAACAATACAATCTATCTCGAGGCCACGCTTCTTCCTATGGATATCGAGCCTGGGATAGAACTTCTCGCCAGAATGGCTTTCGAGCCGACGTTCCCAAAAGAATCGTTGCCGAAACTTAAACAGAAAATGAGAATAAAATTAGCATCTCAGCAGAATAACTGGTCGAGCGAGGCGTTCTATTATTTCAGGAAAAACTTTTTCCGCGAACATCCGTATGCCGGCAACCCGCTGGGCAACGAGAAGAGTCTCGAAAAACTAACCCGCGAAAACGTCGTCGATTTTTACAATAAATACGTAACACCTTCGAACTGCGTGTTAGCTATCGCGGGACCTCTTCCAAGGGATACTCTTCTAAAATTGGTAGAAGACGCTCTTGGGCGATATGAGAAACGAGAGATAGTCCTGCCGGATATTCCCGACCCGGAACCCGCAACCAAACCGGAGACGTATATCAAAGAGACGGACAGGTCGCAGGTAACGCTTATTATCGGTTATCCGGCCCCCGACCTTTCTAACGACGACCGTTACCCGCTCGATGTGATGAAAGGTTTCCTTTCAGGAATGGACGGTCGTCTACACGAGGAACTGCGTGGTTCCCGTGACCTCGTATATTTTGTCTGGGGAAGCAGCTTTTTGGGCCCCGACGGCGGCACTTTCTATATAACTACACAAACAAGTCCGGAAAACTACGATTCGGTGGTAGCGGTTATTCTCCGCGAGATAGAGCGGGTTAAGCGCGGAGATTTTAACGACGACGATATAGCTACGGCGAAAACCCTTATTCGCGAGCGGTTCTATCGCGGTAGACAGCGGCAATCGAGCCATGTTACCTCCGCGGCGCTGGACGAATTATACGGCCTCGGATTCGATTACGACTATCGCTATCTCGAGCATATCGACGAAGTTACGAAAGAGGAAATTGTTGCATACGCCACCAAGTATCTACAAAACCCGGTTATGGCGATTATAGCGCCTGAAGGGTTTGAAAAATAGAGCTGTTAAGCGCGAATCGACGGTTATCCGGCTGGCACGCTCCGTGCAAGGTCCTTATAAGGTTTTGAATATACTATAGCGGACGCACGGACTCCACACCAACATCCCGAATACCACCCTCGCGCCAGCCGGTAAATCATCTGTAAATATATATAATTTTTACTTCCCAAAAACCGCCGAAATGGTTGTTGTTGGTGTTTTTTTCTCGAACGCTGGTTTAGGGTTATAGGTCTATGTATTATTGTCAAACAAGTTCGTCAATTTATGGTTTGACATATCGCGAAATGCGCACTATTATAAAATGATTAACCAATAATCCGAAAGAGGTGATATGCGAACCAAGACCATAGTAACGCTACTTATTGCCGTCTGGGTTCTTTCTGGACTCGCCGGGAAAATAAATTTTCACCATGGCGGCAGCGAGGTGGGGGAGGTTCTGTTCGACGGTTCGGTCTTCCTGCTCGATGATAAAGAGGTAGAACGCGATAGCGTAAAAAAGGTTTTTCTTGGAGACGTTAGGGAGACGACGACCGAAGAGGAAGAACAATACGCTCTCTCCGATGAGCAAATAGCCGAATGGTGGGCGCTTGCCGACGAGATGGAGGCCGAATATCCCGAGGCTAACGGTGTAATCTTTCACGACTATTCACGACAGACACTAACCTCGGATGGAAGGGAGGTCAAAGAAACCCGTTTTGCGGGTAAGGTTATCACACAGGAAGCTAAATGGTGGTCGAATTTAGCGTGGTATACCGTCGAGGGAATCGACCGGATTAAAATACTCTACGCACGGAGTATCGCTCCCGACGGGACTATAACGAACTACAGCCCCGAGGATATTACATACTCGGAACCGACGCGAGGGACGCTCTTTTTCGGCAAGGGACAAAGCGTATCTCTTAATATACCGGGAGTAGAACTCGGCTGTATCGTGGATTACGGCTATATACACGAGACCTACGCTCCCGAGGACCCGGAGCTGTTTATGACGCGGTTCTTTTTCCAAAGCGATGAACCGGTGAAAACCGCCGAATGTCATTTCGAGGTTCCAAAAGGACGCACGCTTTACTATGAAACCTTCCTGATGGAGCCTGACGACCCCTTTATTGGAAATAGCAAAAAGAGCGTTACTGAATACGAGGGTTCTCCGGAACCGGTAATTACCGAGACCGACTCCTCTGTGGTTTATTCCTGGAAAATCACCGATATCGAGCCGCGTATCTATGAACGATACTGGCAGGGTTATCTTTGTTCGTCGCCGGGTGTTTTCGGTTCGCTATATCCGGATTACGAGTATTACCACAAACGTTTCGGGGAGATACACCGAGAGCATATGAAATTGACTCCGGAACTGGATAGTTTAGCGAAGGAAATCGTCGGCGATGCTAAAACAGAAAAAGAAAAAGTTGCGCGGCTTTACCATTGGGTTCAGAGAAATATCCGATATATCAGCGTAAAAGGCGCACTCGCCAGCAGGTTCGGCGGGCACTATGCCGAATTGACTTTGGATAACAAATACGGCGATTGCTCCGATAAAGCCGTGTTTTTCGCTACACTTTGCGAGGCAGTCGGCATCGAGGCATACCCCATTATCGTTATGACGAACGATGTCGGGTTCCTCGACAGAAAAAGATTCGTCTTTTGGGGAGGCAATCACGCTATTAACGAGGTCTGGTGGGATGGCGAACCGCACGTTCTGGACGCCACTAATAATCTATTCCGGTTTCCGTATTACCCAACGAACGACTGCGACCTTTGGTATGCCAACTACGCGCGCGGGGAGATAGTTTATAATCCGCCGATACCGCCGGAGGACAACTCGATGCACAGCCGGACGATAGTCGAACTTGACCCGGACGGCACGGCGGCTATCCGCGATAGCTTCTGGTATACCGGCACTATGGAGGCGATGTATCGAGGGTGGTTCGAATATACACCGAAAATAAAACACCGTAACGTAATCGAGAGATTTGTAGCGCAACGTAAAGCGGGCGCAAAACTCGGTGAATTCGAGATATCCAATATCGACGATATATCCCTCCCTTTAGGGCTCCAGTTCGATTATACTGTTAAAGATTACTGGGTCGAAGCCGGAGATTATTACCTTATAGACGTTCCCGCACTGAGATATTATTTCAACGAGATAGAATTGAAAAACCGCGAATACGGGATAAAGGTGGATTGGACATATATGCGCACTCACGACGTTTTATTCGTTCTTCCGGAAGGTTATTCCGCGAAATTTATCCCCGACGAGTTCCATCTCGAAAACCCGTATCTGAATTATACCGCAAGTTTCGAGCGGGTGGGCGATAATATTCGTTTTACTGATAAGTTCCAGAGAACGAAACTGCGCATCCCTATCTCCGAATACGAGTCTTATAAATCGGATGTAGAAAAAATACTCGCATATCTAAAAGAACGCATCTTTCTTGTAGAGAACTAAAGGAGCATTATGAAAAGGTCGATAATACTCGGCGTGTTGTTCGTTGCGCTGATTGTCGCGGTAGCAGCGAAATATAGAGATATAGTATATACCCTCGACGGTAACGAATACGTTGGCGAATTGGCGAAGATTACCGAAAACTCGGTAGTCATCGACACAAAAGAAGGGGAAATGGTCTTTCCGGCGGATAGCGTGCGAAGTATCGACCTCGGCACCTGGCGCCCCGGGGACGATTGGGAGAACCGACTCGATGTCGACGACCCGGTTCTCGAAAAGGCTATGGAGGCCGCCGATATAGCCAGCCGCGAGTTCACCAGCGCGGGATACATTACTCTATACGAGAAAGGCGTTCTGACCGTCGATGCCGACTCCAGCGCGACTTACGTCCAGCGATATATATACTATATTGCCAACGAACGCGGGAAGAATAAGGCTAACTGGTCGGAAAACTATTTCGAGGATTGCCAGAGTATCGATGTCGATTTCGCGCGGGTTATCGGGCTTTCCAAAGTCAACACCGTCGCCGACAACGCTATCGAAGACGGCAGCAATTTCGCCTGGTTCGCCGAATATCAACGGCAGAGAAGAAAGAAATTCGCGATTACCGGCGTTAGCATAGGCTCGATTGTCGATTATCAGATAACGAAGCATTACGACCGATTCGACCCGTTCATCGGCCTCGATATTAGTTGGGAATTCTTCGATACCGAACCGATACTCGAGTCCGAGTTCGAGGTTCGCTATCATAAAAATCTCGACATCCGTTTTTGCGAGGTAGAGGTCAAAGGTGCAAAAAGAACCGAGAACGACTATATCGTAAAAACCTATCGTATGACCGATATCGAACCTTATATCGAAGAAACGATGCTCCCCAACCTCGACTGGTTTATGCCCAATGTTCGGGTAACGATGCCGACCGACCTGAAACTCCTATCCGCCGCTTACGCCGATAAGGTCGAAGAGGCGACCGACGCGATAGACAGGGTCGAGGTCAGGCTCGCCGAGCAGTTCCCCGAAGGGAATCCAACAATAGAGCAGGTTTATAATTACGTTTCGGAAAATTACACAAGCAACTGGGTAGGAATGCGGAATTACTATCCTTATCCTAAACCGCTATCGAAGCTCCTCGATGCCGGCCGGATGGCTAGACACGAACTCCCGTTTATGCTGTTCGTCTATCTTAAAGCGGCGGGATATAAACCGGAACTCGCGCTTGTCGGTCCGGGCACGGATACGAATATCCCGCCGGATATGTTCAATATCGGTTTTTTCGGCAACCTCACCGTCCGTATCGACGACGCCGGGACGACGAGATATCTAAATCCCAACGAGTTTCGCCGATACGATAATCAGCACCTCGACGCGGTTTATGTTCTACCCGTAAGAAAAACCGGCGCGAAACTCGAGAAACTCGACCGATTGCCGGGAGACCACCACTATGTTGTGCCTCATTATAAATGTAAATTGCGGTCGGACGGGACTCTCGAGGTTGTCTATACCGAGGAATATATCGGCCCTACCGGCGGTGACAGATACCGCTACCGCAAGAACGACAAACCGCGCGAACTGGATAACTACTTCGACGGCCTCGCCAAGGACATAGACGAGATGGCCAATATCGTGGACTACGAATTGACAGGTTTTAAGAGCCTTGATGAGAAGGTTTTTGTTACCTATCGCGTCGAGATTCCCGGTTACGCTGTCCGGGCGGGGGAGGAGATACTCGCGTTTCGTCTGCCGACAGTTAAGTTCGATGTGTCGAGAGTCGGTGCCGCCGAACGGAGGCTTCCATTCTCGCGCCCGGGGAACTCCTATAGCGAGAAACACATAACTATCGACTTACCGGAAGGCTACGAGATAGAGTTTATCCCTAAAGACCTGAAAATCTCGGTGGGATATCGCACCTTTAAAGGGGATATCAGCGTCGACGACGGCGTTATCGATTACACCGAGATATCGACAGGGAAACACAGGCCGATGCTCAAACCAACAAAATACGGTAGTTATAAGAGGTTTGTCGAGAAGATTGGCAAGTTTGGCGATGGGTGGATATTGATAAGAAAAATCGCCGATTGACGATTAACCGAGACCGGAGATAAATCCTATAGTTATATGAAATTCGGCGGTTGATTGAGTATGAGACTAATCCATAACGGGAGGAAATATGAGGTGCAATTTGATAAGAAAAAATCTATTTCACGAATATTAAATCTTATAGACCATATTCTGCTCTTTGTATTTATAGGTGCATTAATTATCCTAATAGCGACCTCAACCAAAGTAAATATTAGTCATGATTCCGTGGATTATTACGGTATGTTGCAGTGGGTGACACCGGGAAAAGAAAAACCGATAGTCAAAAACCTGCATTTTGCAGAGCAGCGGTCTCCAGGGTATCCTCTGCTATCACTCATTCCATATTCTTTATTGACAGTATTAGTTGAGCCATTCGTAATTACGGAAAAAATAAGTGAGTATCCACCACATCCACATAGGACTGGGGAAGGTCCTATTCCACTTTCACTTATTGGTCTTCGTATTGCTATTGATAAAATTTATAACCTATTCCAGAGGAATTATGCAAAATAAAAACGCTGCCATACTGCGTATAATTGTGTGGTGGAAATAGCGCAATTTCATATCAAAGGAAGATAAGCGAAACTTTGTTCGCATAACATACCAAATTGGAAAGATAAACGAAACTTTGTTCGTAAATATTGTAGTTGTACGGCATTTGAAAGAACGAAATAGACGAAAAATATATATAAAAAAGGCAGAGATATAAATATTATCTTTGTATTTTAAATTAAAGGAAATAGATATGAATTTTTGGGGCATAGAAACTGAAAAGAAATTTTTTATTGAAGCAATGAGAAATTTTGCTTCACCAGAGCAATTATTTTATAATTTAACAGACGGATATTTTGCTTATGTCCCGAAGGGGAAAAGTGCCGAAGGACAAACACTACAAAGTAGAAATTCGCTAATTGGACAATATACAGAAAAATGGAGTAAAGACTTTTTCCAACCAATTGCTGAAAGTTTAGGGTTATTTGCAGTAAATAGTGTAGTTTGTCCGGAACTTGGATTGTCCACTCAAAGTGATGCGGATTTAGCATTCTGCACAACTAACGAAACACTTCAAAAGGCAGAGAACATTAAACTGCTTTTTGAAATCAAAATGAGTATTGTAAATAATTATCATTATAACAATGATACAGTAACTTTTATAGGTGACTATAAGACACACAAAGGCAATCCTTCAATACTTCGTTCAGATTCAATGCTAAAGGCAATTGGAAAATCAATAAACATTAGAGTATCTGGTCCGGAATCAACGAAAATTCCTATTGTAATACTTGGGAATACACCTATTACGAAAAGTTATTTGAAAAAAGTAGATTTTTTGAAAAAATCCGGTATTATTCAAGGTTTTATTTCTCTGTATCCTAATCCAACAGAAGACTTTATAAAAAGCACTATTGGAAAAGGTTTTCAAACTTTTGAACAATATCAAGAGTTATCCGAGTTTGTTATTGACTTGGTAATTTCTGATATGAATTTCTTTTCTTCAATGTTAGCAAAAAGAAAATTGGGGCAAATAATAACGATTTCTGCAAAAGAAAATGATGATATATCAAGGGCAGAAAAATTTTTAAGTTTAATCAATGAATAAGGTGAAGAAAATGAAAACAACATATCATAGAAAAAAAGGAACAGAATCAAGTTCATTTGGAACAAACGGACGGATAAATCACGACTCTTCAAAGTTTTATAATTCCAAGCTCTATAAAGAATTAAATAACAATAAAAAAGTAAGTAAAGAAATTAATGAATTTCCAAAAGAATTATTAAATACAACAATCCTTGGTTCAGCAGAAGATATGTCAATGATACCGGATAATTCTTTACACTTAATGATAACTTCACCACCTTACAATGTTTCAAAAGAATATGATGAAGATTTGTCTTTGAAAGAATATCTGGAAATGTTGCGAAAAGTTTTTACCGAAACATATCGTGTATTGGTCAATGGCGGCAGAGCGTGTATAAATGTGGCTAATCTTGGAAGGAAACCTTACATTCCGCTTTCCGATTACATTTCTCAAATGATGACAGAAATAGGATTTAATATGCGTGGCGAAATAATTTGGAACAAAGCCGCAAGTGCCAGTCCTTCAACTGCTTGGGGAAGTTGGATGAGCGCATCAAATCCTATTTTAAGGGATATACATGAATATATCTTGGTATTTTCAAAAGGTGATTACAAACGAGAACGAAAAGGACAAGATAAGGAGTTAAAACAAAATACTATTAGCAAAGAAGACTTTATGGAGTGGACTAAATCCATTTGGACTTTTAAAGCCGAATCCGCCCGTAAAATCGGACATCCCGCCCCATTTCCTATTGATTTACCATATCGTTTAATACAACTTTATTCGTTTACAACAGACATAGTGTTAGACCCTTTTATGGGAAGCGGTACAACAGCAATTGCATCTTTAAGAAGTAATAGAAACTATGTTGGTTTCGAAATAAGTGAAGAATATATAACATTGATAAAACAAAGGGTAAAACCATACGAAAACATGTTAAAATTTGAATAAAAACGCCCTACAACAACGGCTATACGTAATGCGGGTAAAGTGTTAAATATGAACATTGTAGCATAAAATAAAATTAGGAGTAAATTGAAAGTGTGGTGTTTCAAAATCCCGCACTACGCATAGCCAAATCCGTTATATGAAATTCGGCTCGGATAGTAAGGATATAAAACTATGAGAGTCCAAAAGAATGAAAGTTTGAATTTGTTTCCCGATTTATACCTTATCAAAAAGGATAAGCGTAAAGGGAAAACTACCGAGGGACTCGAACGCTTAGACTTGCATGGTGAATTGAGAAAGAAAATACTGCCGCTTTGTAGGTTGAAATATGGCGAAATATGGGAAGACCCTATAAAAGGACACAAGGTTGGCGTATTGGATACAACAAATCCAGAAGAAGTAAAAAAAATAATGGGTGTGGAAAAAGCAAAGTTGGTTGTGAATGACCCTCCATATAATGTGACGGTGGGAAATGCAAATACAAAAGCGCTTTTTAAAATAAATATAGTAGAATATTTAGAGTTTTCGAAAAAATGGGTCAGAAATGCGATTTCAGCAATGGATGAAAATGCCCACTTCTATATTTGGTTAGGGGCAGATTACAAGGATAATTTTCAACCTCTTCCCGATTTTATTATCTTGATGAGAGAATTTAAAGAGTTGAAGCCTAGAAATTTCATTACTGTGAGAAATCAAAGAGGATATGGCACGCAAAAAAACTGGATGTGGGCTAGACAGGAACTCCTCTATTATGTTAAGGGCAATACTGATTTTAATGTGGACGCTGTCTATACAGACATTCCTAAAATATTGAGGGGCTACTATAAGGAAGTCAATGGTAAGATTACAGAAAATTTAGAGCGGAGCAGGTCGAAGTATATAAGAGCCGGTAACGTATGGATAGACATTCAGCAAGTCTTCTATAGAATGGAAGAAAATGTGCCAGGATGTTATGCCCAGAAACCTTTGAAGGCAATAGAAAGAATTATTTTGTCAGGCACTCGAGAAGGAGAGTTAGTAGCAGATTTCTTTGCTCATTCTGGAACAACCTTGATAGCGGGGGAGAAATTGAAAAGAAAAGTATATACATTTGATATCGACCCTATATTTGCCGAGATTACAATAAGGAGATTGGGGCGTTTTAGAAAGACAGGGAAAACAGGCTGGCAGTGGCAAAATCCCTTTCCCGAAATTGAAGATAAAAAGGAGAAGCAAAATTTGTTCGCATAACATGCCAAATTGGAAGGATAAACGAAACTTTGTGCGTAAATATTGTAGTTATCTGAAATCGCCCGAAGTTTCAGCAAAATTAATATAGCATCAATGATTGAGGAATGAATATGGAGAACTGGGCTAAAATAATAATAGGAGA
>QNEE01000017.1 GCA_003645085.1 bacterium
ATCGTGAACTGCGCCTGCGACCGGTCGACCGTCTGGACCGTTATCGAGAAATAGTCGCCAGGCTTTATCACCTTTGGCGCTTCGACTTCGAGTTCGAGGCGCGTTCCTTCCTTTTCGACGTTCAGCGGAACCACGCCGAACATACGCATCGGACGGTCGTTCGTAGTCTGGTCGTGCGGCTGGATTACCGATACAAAAGCGTAGGCTGTCGGCAGCATATCCTCGGTAATCGGGATATCGAAAACCGTCTCCTCGGCGGATAAATCGACCCAGCGTGAATAGAGAACTTCGTTCCCCTTCTCGACGGAAAGCAAAGCCCTGCCCTCCGGCGGTGTTTGTGCGATTACCTTAGCGACATCGCCGGGATAGTATTTTTCGGCGTCGGCTTTTATACTGAGCATATCGGCGTCCTTGCTGACAACCCCCTCCCCCCAACAATACGCACGGAAGAAATATCCCGCCGCGTGGCCGTCCTCACCGTCCCGAACCTCGATAAGGACGTTGCCGTAGCGTTCCGGTTTGTATTCGAGAACGACGGGCTCGCTTTTCGATACGATTTGCCCCTCGTCGAGCAGTTCGGTCGCATAATCGCTCTTGAAGCGTTTCATAAAATCGCCACGGTTATCGTAGTCATACCACCAATACCGCTTATTGTGATATATTCTGTATTGGAGGCTCTTGCCTGCAACCGGTTGGCCATCCGGCGTAACCGCTACTAGATAAAATGGCACACTCGAGCCGACGCGTAAATACCTTCTCTCGGGACCTTTGATACCGACATAATAACTATATGGGTCGTAGGGTATTTTGAGGAAATTCGGGACCGGACGCCCACCTTTTTCGAGAACCTTGACATCGACATTGGCGACTAGGGCAGACGGCGTTCGACCGAGTTTCGGCAGTTTCCAATCGCAATGTAACCGCCCGTTTTCGTCGAGTTTCAACTCGCGGGTTGGGATTTCGATAGGTTCGAAATCTATACAATCATGGCTGAAAGAGAAACCTTTATACCTATCGAACGATTTTTCGTAGGGCGTTATAATAAACGAGAGGTTACAGTCGAGATTCGCCGCCGGATTGCCGAAAAGGTATCTTGATTCGACATCGACCGAAACGACCGTATCGGCGGTATTAAGATGCTCCTGCGCGCTTGTTAACAGTACTTTAATACGGTAGGGGACTATGGTTTCTATTTTAATCGTCCGCGTGAAATCTTTATCTCCTATCGACAGAACGGCTTTCCAGTTTCCGGTAAGGGCGTTATCGTCGGTTTTGAAAGTAAACGTATAGAAACCGTCGACAGCCTTCCGCTGTGTTGTTTCGAGAGTAACACGGTTTTGCGGATTGTATAGCTTGAGTGTAACAGGATGGTCTGCGGGGAAAGTCCCTGTCTTGTTCCGCGCGATTACGGATAGGTTTATCGTGTCACCCGGACGATATACGCCTCTATCGGTGTAAATAAACGCTCTCGTTTCCGAAACGACATCCGTAGCGCCGCCGATATCGAATAGCGAACTGTTCAATTCCGTATTTTTGAAAAGCAGAACCGACCGATGCCCGCGATACTCGGCCTCGATATAAAACGCGTTTGTGCTGTCGAATACGCATTTCCCGGCGTTATCCGTCCTGCCGGTTTCCAGAACCTGATTCTGATACGACCTGAGTTTGACCGTAACGCCTGCTATAGGCCGCGTGGTCAGAAGATTGGTCGCATAGACCAGAATACCGTCGGCGGTCTTTTTGGCCGTCAGACCGACATCGGTAAGGATTATCGGTTTTACTATCGACCCGTGGCTATATATATAATCGCTATACTCCCAACGAGACCAATCGTCGGGCAAGCCCGTCAGGATATCCTCCATCCCAAATTTCAACTCGATAATATAAAGCCCTTTATCGAAACTCGTGATAAGTTCGCCTAAATCCAATTCGGACTGGAGCCATTTGTTTTCGGTGTTCCCGATTTCGAGAGTCTCTACTGCGGCGATAACGCCCACCCGGTTCCACGACCAATACTCGTCGCGTTTTTCCTTCGCGCCGGTGAGATTGTTCTCCTGCACAAAGAATCCGAGGTTGTTCTCGTAGACCTTTTTTACCGTCGCTATCACCCGCCGGACATTTACGGTCCGAAAACCGATTCTCTTCTTGTTCGCCGACGGCAAAAACACGCCGCTATGCGTGAACGCAATCTGTGGTTTCATTGCGGGAAACTCGATTTCGTGTTCGCTCGATTCCGATAGGACAGTGCCCCATTTGCTTCGCATCCCTTCGAGCACAAAAACCCTATAGGTTTCCCCGAACTGGAAATCCCCTCTCACTACAAGGACTTTCTCGGTAACCTTGAGTTCGATATCCACAGCGGGTTCGGTTTTTACAAAGCCGCGATAGTCCTTTCGTAAATCGAGCTGGTCGGAGAAACCTATCCGGATGAACAAGTCCTTGCCGCTAACCTCTTCCTCGACCCAACTGACATCGAACACAGTAAGCGGCGGTAAAGTGTAGGAATATTCTTTCGAGCCGGATAATTCCAACTCGGTTTCGTCGATTTTAACGGTCAGGTATCTCGTTTTGTTTCCCCTGATAAATACCGGCGACCGGAAAGCAAACACGTTAGCGCTGTCGGTTTTTTCGACTTCGAGTTTTAGGCGCTTATCGTCCTCGTAAAGCTCGATACCTTTCTTTACCCTTAATATATCTGTATCGAGAGTGAACCCGATACGGCCTTCGAATACCAGTCTCGTTGGGTCGGTATCTTTTACGAGTTTGAAATCGGCGGTAAAAAGCGCAATTTCGCGTCCGGGGGATTCAAAAGCGAGCGCTATTTTATCTGGTTTAATATCCGGCAGATTCGGAAAAAGCGCCCTTATATCCAGCGAGCCCTCGTAGGATTGTCTCATTTTCAAAGGCCGCGTAGGTTTGAAAACCAGTGTCCGCGTATTTTCCCAGATTGAAGTTCCCTCGATTTTCGGCGAGAACGAGAAGACTTCTTTTTTAAGTGGAACCCCCACCTGGTTTTTCGTAATCATCTCTTTATTGAATCTGACCGCGATAGCGCCGTCGGGCGGGATTACACCCATAGTCTTGTGGCTTATCAGCTTCGCTTCGTCGCCGAGAACCTCCACGGCTTCGGGTTCTTCTTTCTCGCAACTTATTAAAAAACAGACGAATAAAGCCAGCAAAACCAAAGAAATTAGTTTTCTCATTCTGCTCTCCCTTTTTTAAACTTCTTCTTCTGCGATTATGATTTAGTGGTTTGATTCCCCAGTATTAAATTTATATTTTTTTCGTTATGAAACAAGTTAAAAACACAGATTACATAAATGTCCGCTGGCACGCTCCGTGCATTGTCCTCATAAGGAGAACAGAACACATTATATCGGACGCACGGATTCCCTTCCACTGCCCATCGGCTGTCACGTCTCGTGCTATGTCCTTCGGACGCACGAGCCGCGCCAGCCTCCCCACCCTCGCGCCAGCGGTCAGCGGATGAGAACTTACGTAAAACGCCTCTGGCAAAATGTTTTCTGTAAAAACGACTATAATTTGAGATTTCTGATTTTCCCTTAAAAAGCGAAGAATCCGGTAGTCAGTAGTCAGAATCTAGAATCCACCCAACCCCTGCAACTAATTGGTGGTAAAGGGCTTCTGTATTCTGAATTCCTAATATCAACGGGAAAACCTGTTTTTCAGCAATCTTGATTTATAAAATAAACCCCAAATAGACTATCGTGCAAAAGAATAACTAAAATACAACTAATAAACGGTTGACCTTACGCTAAGATGTAGTAACTTTACATACGAGTTATTTAGTCGTCCGAGGAAATCAACTTCGATATAAATAAACTTTAAAATGAATTCTGCAAAATAGAGGATTTTGTCATTTCGAGCGTAAGGGAGAAATCTTAAATTGTTGTCATTTAGAAGATTTCTCGTCGCTTCGCTTCTCGAAATGACATTTGCGAGCAATTCTGCAGGAGTCATAAACTTTAAATAATTGGGAGAAAAAATATGGATACACACAAACCAATAATCAGCATTCTTATATTATTCCTTTTAGCCTCATTCTGCTATGCACAGGTCAACGGGGAGATTTTGGAACAGGATTTGGATATCGACCGCTACGGCTATTCGGTTGCGAGGTTCTGGGGAAGCCATTACGAGATGGGCTACGCTTACGGTAGCTTGTTCGCCGATGACATATACGCCGCCGTTCTCGAGGGTAGAGAAGCTGTCGAAAGCTGGGGATATTCGTGGAGTACGATGCTCCTTTTCATCGATATGACCTACACGATTAAACCGGACTGCATCGAGGATGAATTCCTCGGTATTGCCGACGGCGTGAACGACAGTATCCCTTCGGCAGGTCTTACTTCGGCGGATATAAGAGGGATAAACCTATACGGCGACCTCGCTTATCTTTGCCGTGCCGTTTCATCGTGGGGAAGCACGGTCGCGCACAGCGAGTTTTCAACTATCTCTACACGGCGACTGGATTATTACGATACGGGTATCGAGTCACAGAGACATCATATAATCGCGATATTCGAGCCTGCCGATGACTCTCCGAAATGGATAAATTTTTCGTGGCCGGGGCAAATATCCTGTATCACGTGCCTAAACGAGTTCGGCACACTCGCCTCGCTGCACGATTACTCCGGTATCGGCGACACCCCTATGGGTGCGCTACCCCGCGTTCTCGCTAGCAGATATGCACTGACTATGGTTTCCGACGCCGATATCTCGACACATCTGGATACTGTTTTCGCCGAACTGAATACCTATAGCTGCGCAACGCCGGGATTCCTTAATTATTACGTTCCAGACGGCTATGGTGGCGTTATCAAACATAATCGCGGCGCGGGATACTACGAGGTCCGTCACCCTCATGCCGATTGCTACGATGGTCAGGGAATATATACAAATAACAGCGATATTAGCGGTTCTACTATCGGAGAGCCGTGGACGGCCTATTACTCGGCGAACGCCCCGGATAGCAATATAACTATGCTCGGTCAGTGGGAAACCGCCGGCCCGAGTTTCCACAGAGTTACCGTCGGCGTGCGCGGAAGAGAGGATATCCTTATCTGGTTCGACGGCGCACTGCCTTACGGTTACACACCGCGCGTTGAAATAGAATGGTGCGAAACAGTTGGGATACGGAACAAAACCTCTTTCATTCCCGATAAAATAACGCTCCACGCATATCCGAACCCATTTAATTCGGCGGTCACGATAAGCATAGGGGCGACCGGACGTTCGCCGCTATACGCAAATATCGAGGTATTCGATATAAACGGGTGTGAAATAGACGTCATTGCGAGGAGGGCGCAGCCCAACGAAGCAATCTCGTCGAATCGAGGAGATTGCCGCGCCCTCCGGGCTCGTAACGACAGAAATAACGCATTCATCTGGCAACCCGATAAATCCCTCGGTTCCGGTATCTACCTCGTCCGGGCGAAAATAGGCGAGCGGGAAATCGTTAAACGAGTCGTATATCTGAAATAGACGACCGTGCGCCATTTCTTCGCTTGATTTCATAAATAACTATACGAAAAACGGCTAAGTCAACCGAGACGGTTTACCTATTAGAATAGACGTGGGTCTGGCGCTTCTTGTTATCCTTACTTCAACAATACCGCTTTGGCTACAGTTGTCTCGTCGCCGAATTTTACCCTCACAAAATAAAGCCCGCTCGGCACCCACATTCCGGCGTGGTCTCTGCCGTCCCAGCTAATGTGAACGAATCCGGCGGCGTAATCCCCGACTATACGGTTCACCTTTCGTCCGGAAATATCGAATATATCCAGAGAGATTTCCCCGGGTTCGGGCAGGGCTACTATTATATCGGTTTGCGAGTTGAACGGATTTGGGACACACCCGACAACCGCGAATTTGTCCGGTAACAGCGGCTTTGAGACTATTTTATAAACTCCCGGAATCAGGTTGGCTATGTCGCCGTCGATATAGCTTTCTCCCGCAATCTCTATCGCGATATTCTCCGGTAGCATAAACTCGACTGTCGATTCGACTCGTAAGACCAATTCCCATTCCCCCGAAGGCGAATAATCGCGTGTAAGCTCGATATTGTCGGCGATTAGCGCTGCCCGCTCCGGGTCGAGATTCGGCGCAACCGGCGGCAACGCAATATCGCCGACAGCGAGACCTTCTCCCGAATTCGGTGCGTAACCTATTACAAGTCTGTTATCGCCAATAATCAAATCGCCGGTCCATTCCGGTTTTGGCTCCGGCTCTGGACGCCTTCTGTAACCCGCCGGCACGTGAAGAACCCCCTCGTTCGAGCACAACAGCCAGTAACCGTCGCCCGGCATAAGAGAATCCGCAGTAAAATAGGACGACCCATCGTAACCGAATATGTCTCCGAGTATCCCTCCCGACGGCGAAACCTCTATATCTCCCGTGAACACCGGTTCCGATAACGCCCCGATAAGATTCCAGCCGCGATAGACCGGCCACCGGTAACCCGTAAAATTCGACCCGACTACCGGCAGCTCGTAAGCCGTATCTGCCCATACCCAGTAACCCTCGCCGGCACTAATATAATCTGCGTAATCGTAAGCCGCTCTCGATGAAACGAACCTGAAAATCCCCATACTCGCCGAGAATATTTCGTCTGCAGGGATTTCAGCAGGGAGAACCGGACTGCTGACTAGATTCCAACCGGTCTCGAAACTCATTATCACCGCGTCCATCGGGGAAATCGTCCAGTCGATTGTCATCGTATCGAAAGCCTCGAAAAACGCAGTCGAATCCCGTTTCATATCGACTATCCCATCCAATCGGAATTCCCCCTCGGGTAACCGGTCTGGTTCCCAACGGAGAACCCCGTAGGGTTCATCTCCGGTCGCAATAACCCACCTTCGCGGCGGTTCGTTCAACCGAATATCCCTGATAAGTTTTTCGATATGGGGATAATCCTCGTCGTTTATCGGGAACCAACCGTCAACTTTCCACGCCGGAATCGGAACGTGCCGGATATCCAGACCGGGGTCGTAGCCGTCGGTTCCGGATGCCATCGCGCCGAAAGTAAGAACATGGTCCTCCGTCGGAGTGCCTTCGGTGCGGTTCAAGCGGAGGTCGCAGGAGAAAGCCCGAGGCATGAGCTCCACGACAAAAAGCCCGTTTATACAGCTTAATTCCGGAACCCCGTCGTTGACGAACATCGTGTCTATCTCGATAGTTGTGTAGCTCCCGCCGGCGACATCGCACGGGACGTAAGCTTTAAGATAAATAAACACGCCACCGGTATCACCATAGACCGTCGTCCCGAAACCCTTACCCTGTATAATCCCCGAATCCGGGAAAACGGCGAAATCCGTGATAAACCACATATCCGTGAACGAGCCTTCGGTTACTATATCGAGTGGAACGAGAATTTCAGGGTTCATCGAGAACCGCATAACCGCGCTGTCTATCCACGTGTAATACAGGCTGTCTATATACAACGGCACGAGAACGGTATCGCAGCGATGACCCGAAAGCCACGGGAATTCGACCTCCCGCGCGCGCTGGGTGATAAATATCGTCGCCGTATCGGCTCCCCAATTGCAGAACGAATCGCGCGCCGCAACCACAACAGTGCACGACGGACACGGAAATGCAGGCGTGAACCACGTGAATGCCGTATCCAATAGAGTATATATTTCGTCGATACCGCAGCCAAAAATACTTAGATAGCAGGAGTCGCCGGCCTGAAAAAGGTCGGAAATATTCCAGTCGAACCTGCACGAATCCTCTGGCAACACCGGTTCGGTCGGAACGGTAAGCTCGATTGCCGGAGGTTTTGAATCAAGCGGCCCGGCGGCTGTTTTACTGCTCGCGGTGGAATCGAATATATTTATCTTGTAAATATGTTCGGTCGCGTTATTCTGATACCAGAGATATTCGCCGTCCCAGCAGAGACCCTCCGCACCCATTCCGACATTAGGCACCGGGTAACAACCTACAATAACGCCCGCGTCGAGGTCGACCTGCGCTATCCTGCCGTTGTTGTTGCTGCCCCAGAGAAAACCGTTCGCGAACGCTAACCCCTCCAGAACCGTGCAAAGCCAGGCCGAATCGGCAATCAATGTGTCGTAGGTCGTAGCCGGGATACTGCTAATATCCATCGAGAAAAGATACCAGCCGTCGTGCGAGGCATATAAGGTGTCTCCGACTACAGCGACCCCCTCGATATCCATAGCGGTCGGGAAAATATAGACGACATCCATAGACATCGTTCGGACATCGAACTGCTTTATCGTATCGTCGGCGACCGCAGAGGATTTGTTCGTGCAGAAATACACGACGCTATCGACGAACTCTATATCGCAGTTGTAGTCATCTCCAATATAGAACGAGTCTAGCGCAGGACACAATATATAAGAAGGGCAATCCGCAATATGGACATAACCGTTTTCGTGGTCGTAAATCCAGAAATAGCCGTCACCGTAGCCGAGACCGTGACCGTAAAAATATCTCCCGCTTATATCGAATGAATCGACTATCTCGAACGTGTCGAGGAGCGCCTCCATTTCCGCCCGAACAAGCCAGTCGGGACTTTCGGTATCCGGCAAATCGGCGCTCATAATCCAGTCGAAACAATGTGTCCCTGGAACGACGTTATTCCCGAAATCGCCGAGAGTATCGAGCAGTGTAGTGAACCAGCTTGTTCCAGCCGATATCCAGGTTCCTCCGCTGTCTGGACTTATATTGACAGCGATATCAGCGGTGTCACAGCTAAGAATATAGCAGATATGCACTATATTGCTGTCGTTACAGTCCGTTTCCTCGTAAAACCACACCGAATCAATCGCGGGCGGAACTACCCGGACATAGAGTATAATCGGGTTCGTTCCACAAGGCTCATTAGTATGCGCCCAAACGGTATCGATATATAATCCGGGAGAAGCACCTGAAAAGCGGACGGACATCGTTCCCCAGCCATCCGGCGCTAGCATACCCGGAGTGCTTACCGTAGTAAAAAGCGGATTAGTATGGTCGGCACCCGTTACGTAGAGGGTATCGATTGTCTCGTCCGAATTGTGGACGGCGAATTCGATAAGTGTATCCGACCAGCCGCAAACCTCGTCGATAAGAAAAGAGTCGCCGGGGAAAGGCAAAAGCTGCAGGAAACCGTGACCGAGAAAAAGCGTATCCCCGGGTGTCATCGACAGCGGGAACTCGGTCGTCCCGCCAGAATCCGACAGAAACCACCAACTCGTTATCGGGTCCGTTCCACCCCAGTAATGGTCTATGGAAAATTTCCACTCCGCGCGGGGAAGATACATCGCGCCGCCGTCCGTATTGCTTCCCCATTGCCAGCCGCCCTGAGGCCAGCATTCGAGGTCGAATTCCTGAGCGCTGCCACAGGCACGACCGGTAGAATATGTATGAGAGTGGCTCGGGTCATCCGAGACCGCGAAAACGCACGAATCCGGAAGCCCGATAAAGAACATCTGGCAGGTCGCGTTTGAAGTGCCCGATATGTCGATATTATGAACGACGAGAACACCCATATTTCCGGTATGTGGGTTATAAAAGAAGAAGATTTTACTCTTGTAGGCCTCTTCGAAACCGGTATGCATACTCGAAGAATAATAATTAAACCAGAGCGATTCTATTGTCTCATCGACAATAATCGGTTCGACACAAATAGTATCCGAACCCTGGATAGCGTAGAAATATCCTGCGGGATAACCCGCCTGACCGAAAGCTAAACCGGCTGTAACTAAAATTACCGTGATAACGAGTGCATATTTCATCCTCACCCTCCTTGGGAATTTATTCTCGGAATTTTAAAATATAGCTATATCGACTGCGACGCAAAAGCCCTCGCTACAATATTAAGAACAATAACCCATCGCATATTCTGAACTAGCGTAAAATACCCGGACAATCGGACAACCGAATTATCGCTATTGTTAGAATATATCCTTTTCGAAACGCTTCTCGAAATCGTCTGCCGCCATCGCAACCATATTAATCGAGGCCTCGAACTCCGCCGGGTCCATTGTTTCGGCTAACAGCGTATCGAGCATAACAAGATAGTCTGAGTCTTTACCTCTAACTATCGCCCACGCTCCGTGCGGTAACTGCCCGTTCGCGGAGCGTAGTATCGATAGTTAGCGGTGCGGTAGCCCCCAATCTCGAGGCCACCTCGAAACCCGTCGAAGACCACGACGGAAGCTTCTTTCCATCGACACACAATGTCGGGACACCGGTAACGCCGTAATGGTCCCATCTGGACTGATTGTCGGCGGTGCAATATAGATAGAAAGGGTCGAAGGGCGACGGCCAGTTGACGTGCACCTGAAGCACGGCTGTTTCGGGGCCGTAATCGTGTGTCAATCCTTCCATCATAATACCCGCCGGAAGACACGGCCCGCAACTGGTGTTTGTGAAACGCTCCACAAACGCCGCCTGTCTTGTCGCAGAGAAACCGACGACAATATGTATATAAAAATACAAAAAACGTAATTCTTGTTAAACATTAATTCCCCCTTATCGTGGTCTGTATAATAATTATAAAAAATATTCCTGATAAAACAAGATTGTTTTTTAATTTTATAAACTTATGCAAATCTCGGGAGATTTGAAATGTCTACTTGCAATAATATATATATATCACTATATTACATACGATTTCCAGACCTCAAAACCCTCATTCGAAACGAGAGGACCGAATGGACAACAAACGGCTATTTGCACTTATTATTTCGGTTGGCGTATTCTTTTTAACGGCCTTTGTCTATGCAATCCCTGTCGATATAAACGTGGCGCAGGCGGTCGCACAATTCCATATCGACGTTCATAACGCTTCGGCCTACGGTAAAACACCAGTCGCTCCGGGAGAGGATTACTCTGGCCACGCAATACGTTATATCGACGTTCTTAGCAATAGCCAGACCGATGAAATACTCGGCTATATGGCGATACTCGAGCCGACTGGCTACATCGCAATCTCGAAAGATACGGATATCCGCCCGGTAATAACCTACTCATTTGAAAACGAATATATCCTCGAGAACACACCCGGAAATTTCCCTTTGCGCATCCTTAAGAAAGACCTGGATAACCGGCTTAGAGCGATACCGTTTATGTCGCGGAAACTAAAAGCGAGAAACAACGACCTCTGGGAGGATTACCTCGCGCGTTCGGAAAACCTTATGAGGACAATGACGACCACGACCATATTCGGGCCTTATATCGATACAGAATGGAACCAGGGCGACCCGTATAATATCTTCTGCCCAATCGACCCGGAAACGATGGAGCGCTGCCCGATAGGCTGTGTCGTAACCGCGATGGGTCAGATAATCAATTATTGGGAATGGCCACCATCGATAACGTTCGACACCAGCGACAGCTACTGGTCGGAGCCGACCGAACCGGATATCTGGATAGACGCGACTACCGCGAATATAGATACTATCGATTATAACGAGGTCGGGCTTCACCCCTCCGATACAACTATCGCGCGGCTGCTTTTCGCTTGCGGGGTTTCTATCGAGATGCAATATCAAGATGGCGGTTCGATGGCAAGTTCGCCCGATGTTACTGTAGCCTACGTATCGAAATTCGGCTATACAACCGCGTTAGATATCTTTCCGAGTTCTCCGAATTTCTATAACGACCTCGCAGTCGATGTTATCGATACCCGGACACCATACATTAGCTGCACCGATGGCGAGGACGGTCACGCTATAGTAGTCGACGGGTATTGTTTTACCGGCGAATTCCACGTGAACTACGGTTGGGGCGGTTACGCCGACGGCTGGTATTTCCTACCAGACGAACTTCCCTATGATTTCACTATCGTAACACAAGGCATCATCAGTATAATCCCGCCTGTCATAACGCACCGTCCGGTTCGGAATCTTACTTCATCGACTCTGACGGGAAGTTATGTTAGGGTCGCGTGGGAAGAACCTCTATTTATCACCGAGGATATTCTTCACTATAATGTCTATCGCCGCCTTCCTTCGGGAAGCGATAATACTTTACTCGGTTCTACAAATATAAACGAGTTTGCGGACTCCACCACTGCGGAGCTTACCGATTATATATATTCTGTGGGCGCTGTCTATCCTGTCTGCGGCGAAAGCCGGCGCGAACAGGTTGACGCCTTCTCTGGAATATATAACGGATGGACGAGAATAGTCGGCTATTATGGCGGAGAGATACCGTATTCCGCAGCACCGTTTGAAGAACACGGTTTTGTGTCCGCTGGATTCACCGAAACTTGGGACGGTTCCGAACAGGATATTCTTATTATCGCTATGAACGGCGACGGCGACGCTGTATGGGAAAAAACTTACGGCGGCAGCGAGATAGAATCCGCCAGCTCGATAATACAGACCTACGATAGCTGTTATATCGTAGCGGGAATGACAGAATCGCACGGCGCCGGCGGAGCCGATATCTGGCTATTGAAACTCGATATAAACGGCGACACCTTATGGACACGCACCTTCGGCGGGGCGTTCGACGACGAGGCAAAATCGGTGGTTCAAACACCGGATGGCGGATGCGTCGTGGCAGGGTATAGCAGCGACGGCGCCGAGGACCTCCTGTGCTTGATTAAAACCGATGCCGATGGAGACACTAACTGGACAAAATTGTATACCGGCGGACTGCTCGCACAATCGATTATACCCGTTTCCGGCGGCGGTTATCTTATTGCCGGATACATAAACGACGGCCCTCTGGGGGACAAAGACGCTTTCCTTATGAAAACCGACGCCGATGGCGATTCCTTATGGACAAAGGTCTATGGTGGCTCGCATCACGACGAAATATTTTCCGTTACCGAAACCGACGACGGGGGCTATGTGGTCGCGGGCAACTCTATGTCCTACGGAATACCGATGTTCACAAGTATTTATCTTATGAAAACCGACGCCGATGGCGATACAATCTGGGTAAAAACATACGGCGGTATGCAGAACTATACCGCTAATTCCGTCACAACAATGTTCGATGGCAACCTCCTTATCGTCGGTAGTATCGTCAACAGCGGCAACACCGACCTATATTTGCTGTGCGCAGACCCTTCCGGAGATACGCTCTGGACGCATACATACCCCACAATGGGCACCGATATCGGTTACACCGCAATACAACTCCCCGATAGCGGAATAGCTATCGCCGGCAGAACAACCATCTACGGTTCAAACGATTTCTGGTTGATGAAAACCGGCGGGAACCTCTCCACATTTGTCAACGAATACTCAAACCAAAGGCCAGTAGAAAAACAACTCCTCGGTGCTTATCCCAATCCGTTCAATAACGCAGTTACGATAACAATCGACGGTAGCGAGTTGATTAATCAATCCCCTATTCTAGAGGTTTTCGATATTAACGGGCGAAGAATATCGGAAATCGCAACCGACGTGAACGAATCGGCGAAGCCGTTGAGCGCAAGCACTTCCGTTACACACCTGTGGACGCCAGAGGTGTCACTCGGTTCCGGTATTTATCTGGTTCGAATCAAAGGAAAAAACGTATCGACGAAAATTGTGTATATGAAATAACGATAGGCACGCATCCACCCGGCGCGTAAAGCAATAACATAAAGAACTTGAACGAATATGGTCCCACGATTTTCAGGGAAATTTCCCCGATACCCGATTTATATCTACCGGTTCTTAAACTCGTTTGATAGAAAATCCGCTCTTTTATGGTCTCCGTCACTTAATATGCTACACCTACACGGCTGGCACGCTCCGTGGAAAGTCCTTATGAGGAAATAGAATACATTATAGCGGACGCACGAGCCGCGCCAACTACCCCACTCTCGCGCCATTCGCGCGCGCGTGGATTGAAAAAACCGCACCTGTTATCCCACAAAGCTCCCGTAAAAAAACGCCTTCCATTGGAAGGCAGCTCAAACTAAAATATCCTCCGGCGGAGGGACTCGAACCCACGACCCGGTGGTTAACAGCCACCTGCTCTACCAGCTGAGCTACGCCGGATTATTAAAATTGTTTTCGAAAGCGGTCAAAAATATACCTATACTCCTATCGATGTCAAGACCAATCTGGTTTTTTTATGTGTCGAAAAAAGAACCACGGAATCTGTATTATTCAAAAAATTGTGCAAAATTATAAACGAATCTACTATACCACTCTCTTGCTTGGAAACAACTCCTTACCCCTCACTTTTAACTCTCAAATCCACTTTGCCCTTTACATTCTCTTTCGACCCGTTTATTATCATATAGATTAAAAAGAATAATAACCATTTTTCCCAGAGCCCAGAACCGAGAACCAAAAATCGAGAACCCATACTAAAATGTTTTCAAGAATAACGTCTTCCGCCGTTCTCGGTATCGACGCTTATCGTGTCGATGTCGAGACCGATATTTCCGCGCAGTTGCCGTCGTTCACCGTAGTCGGCCTGCCCGACAGCGCTGTCCGCGAAAGCCGCGAGCGCGTAACAAGCGCAATCAAAAACTCAGGCTTGCCGTTCCCGCAGGGACGCATAACTATCAATCTCGCGCCGGCGGATATTAAGAAAGAGGGCAGCGCGTTCGATTTGCCTATTGCGCTCGGCCTTCTACGCGCACTCGGTATTATAACTGGCGACCATATAGAAAGACATTTTATCCTCGGCGAACTCGGTCTCGATGGCTCGGTCGCGTCGGTTCGCGGCGTTCTGCCTATGTCCCTTCTGGCAAAAGCCGAAGATGCCGACGGCATAATTGTTCCTGTGGATAATGCGAAAGAGGCCGCGATTGCGCAGGGCGTCCCGGTTTATCCGGTTTCCAACCTTAAAGAGGCCGTCGATTTTTTCGCTGGGGATAACGATATCGAGCCGTTCGAGGTCAGCCTGCGCGACGTTTTCGAAACCTCGCGCCACTATGTCGCCGATTTCGCCGAGGTCCGCGGGCAGGAGCATGTCAAGCGTTCCCTCGAGGTCGCCGCAGCAGGAGGCCATAACCTCCTGATGATTGGCCCGCCAGGTTCGGGTAAAACGATGCTTGCACGGAGGTTTCCGTCGATTCTGCCGCCGATGACTCTCGAGGAAGCTCTCGAAACGACGAAAATTCATTCCGTCGCCGGCGTTCTTCCAGCCGATACCGCGCTCGTAGCCGCGAGACCGTTCCGAGCACCGCATCATACAATATCCGACGCAGGACTTATCGGCGGGGGCGCGTATCCCAGGCCCGGCGAGGTCTCTATAGCCCATCACGGCGTCCTGTTCCTCGACGAGTTCCCGGAATTCAAGAAAAACGTCCTCGAGGTTATGCGCCAGCCGCTCGAAGACGGTTTCGTTACTATCGGCAGAGCCGCGATTACTCTGACATATCCGGCGCGGTTCACTCTCGCCGGCGCAATGAATCCATGCCCCTGCGGCTATTTCGGCGACCCGCACCACGAGTGCACATGCACACCGGCGCAAATACAGAACTATGTCGGAAAACTATCCGGCCCACTACTAGACAGAATCGACATACATATCGAAGTCCCGTCGGTAAAATACTCCGAGCTTTCCGGACCGAGCACCGGCGAAAATTCCGATACAATCCGCGAACGCGTGGCCAAAGCCCGCCGAATCCAGACCGAGCGGTTCAAGGGAATAAAAAAGGTCTTCTGCAACGCGCATATGGAGACGAAACTTATCCGTAAATTTTGCGTCCTCGACGAGCAGGGTGAATCGCTTTTGAAAATGGCAATCACCAAAATGGGCCTTTCAGCGCGCGCCTACGACCGTATACTTAAACTCTCCCGGACAATCGCCGATTTAGAGGGCGCCGCCGACATCGCACCGCACCACGTCTCCGAAGCCGTCCAATACCGCAGCCTCGACAGAAAATACTGGAGGGGAGGGTAAGAGCGAATCAGATTTGTAGAAAAACAAGCATTTAAAAACACCGATTTGACAATTAAAACATAAAAAGCTAAATTATTAGAAAAAGAAAAACGAAAAACAGATATATTTGAGTTATTAATGATACAATAACTAAACGAATAGGCAAGTGAATACCTTCGTAGAAATGTTACAGAATCTAATATCTCTTATTCGATTCAGTATGGGAGGGTTAAGGAAAAAGCTGATAATCGGACTATTCTTGTAGATAAGGATGAACTGCTCTTCCCCCGCTTTGACGGATGCAGAGAAACGTATTATATTGCCTTTCGAAAGGAGAAACCAATGCGTAATACCCTCCTAAAATCACACTCTACCACCATTATCGGATTGCGGTTGAACGGCAAAGCCGCTATCGGCGGCGATGGTCAGGTCTCGCTCGACGATATGATTTTCAAAGCGAGCGCGAAAAAGGTCCGCAGGCTCGACGAATACGACGTTCTGGTCGGTTTCGCGGGCGCCGCCGCCGACGGTCTGACACTGCTTCAGCGGTTCGAGGAAAAACTCTCCGAATACTCCGGCAATATACCCCGCGCTGTGGTCGAACTGGCGAAAGACTGGCGCACCGACAGATATCTGCGCCGGCTCGAAGCGATGATTGTCGTAATCTCGAAACAGCACAGCTTCATACTATCCGGCACCGGGGACGTTATCGAACCTGACGACGGTATCTGCGCGATTGGTTCCGGCGGAGGATTCGCGCTCGCCTCTGCCCGCGCGATGCTCGAGTGCAAGAACGCACCCGAAGACCCGGCGGAGATTATCCGCAAAAGCCTCGAAATCGCCGCAGACATCTGTATCTACACGAACAAGGAAATAGAAGTGTTGTCGCTATAGCGATTAGGGATTTCTGGTTGCAGAATACGGGGATTCGGTTCTTTTTATTTGTCATTCCGGGCGTGCCCCGAATCCAGAAACCTCTGAAGAGGTTGCCCAGCGGGAAAGCCGTTAAAACGGTTACGCACCGCGGTTTTCGCGTTGAACGCCGGACTGAAGTCCGAGGCTAATCTTTCATCCCGCACGGTATTTTTTTCAAAATTTTCCTTGTACAATTGATAGAAAATACTTATACTTAGCAAAGACTTTTAACCAAAAAATTATGGCCAATATCGCTGAAAAATGCGCGGAGCGGGAGGGGCAACTCTTTGCAACATTAGGACTTACGCCGATATGCCCGTAGGGGCAGGCCCTTGTGGTCGACCGTCGTTAAACAGCGATAATCGTTATTTATTGAACGGGCGCAAACGCGGTCGACCCTACGGATTGAAAATGATGATTGGAATACGGAATTCGGAATGTTGAATGCGGAATGGGGAAATGACATTTGCGAGCAATTATGCAGGAGTCATAAAAAGGGTGTTTTAAGGGGATGATGTGGCCGGGAACCCTAGACCCTAAACCCTAGACCCTTCTTCCTGGCGAAAGAGAACGTGGTCGAGCGTAGCGAGGCCGGATGGGGAAGAGGAAGAGGGCGACGTGCTCTCCTTTTTTTATCTGTGTAATCATTCCGAATTATATCCTTCCCTTGCATTCCGCAAAAACCGCATTATATTATCCGCTGAATTAACCAAAACCTACAAACAATATGAAGCAATCGTTACGAGGCAAACACCTCATCACGTTCGATGACTGGTCGAAAGAGGAAATCGAATCCGTTCTGAAAACCAGCGCGGAACTCAAATCGAAACGCGCCGCGGGCGAAATAACCAATCTGTTGGTCAATAAGACGCTCTTTATGATTTTTTTCGAGCAATCGACACGGACGCGCAACTCGCTCGAGGCCGCGATGACGCAACTCGGTGGCCATGCCCACGATTTAACCGCCGGCAAGATGCAGATTTCCCACGGCGAGACGCCGCGCGATACCGCCGAGGTTCTCTCCCGAATGGGCGAGGCTATCGCGATTCGCAACTGTTTCTACGGTATCGGTAACGAGTATCTACGCAAAATCGCCGAATATTCAAGCATACCGCTTATCTCGATGCAGGACGACATCTATCACCCGCTTCAGGCTATCGCCGACTTGATGACTATCCGCGAGCATTTCGGCGGTAACACGAATGGGTTGAAAGTTGCTATCTCCTGGGCTTACGCGACATCGCACGCAAAACCGCTCTCCGTTCCGCAGTCGCAGATACTGCTATTTCCGCGATTTGGGATAGAGGTCGTTGTCGCGCATCCGCACGAATTCCCGCTGCAAAAAGCCGTTATCGAGAAGGCCGAAAAGAACGCGACTAATAACGGCGGAAGCCTGAGTTTCGTCAGCGATATGGACGAGGCAATCGACGGCGCGGATATAATAATCCCGAAAAACTGGGGCGGGTTCGCGTTTTTCGACGATTTCGCCGATGACGACCGGCATCTATGCGCGATGAAAGACCATCTCGACAGGCATAAAGACTGGATTCTCGACGACGACCGATATGCGAGCTCCGGTGGGAGCGCGAAGATAATGCACGCACTCCCGGCGGACAGGGGCAAAGAGGTTTCGGACTCCGTCCTCGACGGCGAGAATTCGATTATCTACGACGAGGCGGAGAACCGTCTCCACACGGCGAAAGGGTTATTATCGCTATTGATGGGTTCGTAGTGCAGGAATGCTGCGAAAAGGCAATGCAAAACGGAAAATGAGTAATTCGCAATGCCATACAATATACTGGATTCCGGGACAAGCCAGTCCGGACATCTGGCATTCTTCGTAACTGTTTCATCGCCGATTTTAGCCCGGACGAGGTAAATGCTCGAACCGACGGATTCATAGAGTTGCCAGATATATTCCCGCGCACTTCCCGACACCGTCGAGGGGTTAGGGTATAGAGTATAGGGGCTAAACCCCTCACCCAACCCTAATGGGTGTGTGGTGTGGAGACTAGACCCTAGACCCAAGACCCAAGACCCAAGACCCTAATTCCCATCACCGAATTAAAAGGATTCGGATATACGAAGAGTAAGATATTTACCGGTTGCGAGCGTGCGACCTACCGTATTTATGCAAGTGCTGCCCTTTCATATTCCTCCGTCAAGGTTCTAATAAGCCTTTCGACAGAGACAATTTCGTTTATGCGATATGCGTTTGCGCCTGCGAGAGCGAAGCCATTTTCAAGGTCTCCCTTTTTGGCGTTATATAGCGCAATACCGATGCAATATGGCGTATTTTGAAAATCGCAGGTTCGCAGGCATTGCCAGGGACACTTGAACGGTTTTCTAATTCCCGCGTTCACATCGTCAATAAATTTATTCCGTATGACTCTTGCCGGTATTCCAACGGGGCTGTCGATTATGACGAGGTCTTCCTTTTTACATTTTATATACGCTTCCTTGAACTCGATTGCGGCGTCGCACTCGTTTGTCGCGACAAACCTTGTTCCCATCTTCACTCCACTTGCTCCCATACGAATAAATTTATAAATATCTTCGCCTGTATATATGCCTCCTGCGGCGATTACGGGAATGCTCTTACCGAATTGCTGTTCGAATGGCTTTACAACGGATATGGTCCCGGGCAGCAGCTTTTCCAATGCGAAATCGGCATTATAGATATTCTCCTTTGCAAATCCCTGGTGCCCGCCGGAGAGTGGACCTTCGATAACCACGGCATCGGGCACATGATTGTATCTTTTTGCCCAGCACTGGAATATCAGTTTAGCGGCTCTTGCAGAAGACACTTTGGGAACGAATTTGGTCTTTACTTCCGCTAACCTATCCAACGGCAGTGTTTTCGGATGTTTGAGCGGAAGTCCAGCGCTAAGGAAAACTAAATCAATGCCCTCATCTACCGCAGTTTTTGCAATGTCATCGGCGTCTGAAGAGGCTATCATTATATTCACGCCGATAATGCCGCCATTTGACATCTTTCTTGCCGCTTTTATTTCTCTCCGCAAGGCTCTCTCATTTGCCGCTTTGAAATTAGTGTCGAAATCAGATTCGAGCATACCAATCCCAACTGTAGCGATAACTCCGATAGCGCCCAATTTCGCAACAGCCGAAGCCAGTCCCGATAGTGAAATGCCAACACCCATTCCTCCCTGAATGATTGGTATCTTTGCGGCCAAATCGCCAATTTTTAGCTCCGGCATTTTTGTCGAACCCATATTATAGCCTCCTCTAACCTGTCTTTGTAATACTGAAAATAAAATAATAGATGGATTGGAGAGTGTCAATGATTTAATATTCCCCCCAATCCCCACATCACCCCCACGAACGTATCAGTGTTATGAGAAGGGTCTTGGGTCTCGGGTATCGGGTTTATGGTTCCCCGTCAGCAAACTACTGGGTGGCGAGGTTCGGCACAAGCCCCAACCCACGATACCCTATACCCGTTTCTATTCACTCAATCGTTTAAACATATCCACAAACGTCTCCGTATTATATTTCCCCTCCCTGAATTCCTCCGTCGCCAGTATCTCCAGATGCAGCGGTATCGTGGTCTTGATGCCCTCGATTTTGAATTTTTTTAGGGCGTTAGTCATCGTCTCGATGGCCACAGCGCGGTTCTTGCCGTGCGCAATCAGCTTGCATATCATCGAGTCGTAGAAGGTCGGGATTTTGTAGTTTTCGCGGACGTGCGTGTCCAGTCGGATAGTTCCTGGCCCGATGTTTAGCGGTGGGACAAATTTCGTTATCTGCCCCGGCGACGGTTTGAAATTGTCGTATGGGTCCTCCGCGTTTATACGGCACTCGATGGCGTGCCCGTCGAACGCGACGTCCTTCTGCTTGAGTGACAGCTCGTGATTCGCCGCAATGCGGATTTGCTCTCGCACAATGTCCACGCCGGTTATCATCTCGGTTACCGGGTGCTCGACCTGCAGCCGCGTGTTCATCTCCATAAAGAAGAGCTTGCCGTCGGCGTCCATTAAAAACTCGACCGTTCCGGCGTTCAGGTAGCCGATTTTCCCGACCGATTGCGCGACCTTACGCCCCATTTTTTTACGGACTTCGCTCGAAACCGCCGGGGATGGCGACTCCTCTATTAGCTTCTGGTTCGACCGCTGGACGGAGCACTCGCGCTCGCCGAGATGAATAGCATTGCCGTAGGAATCTGCGAGTATCTGGAACTCGATATGGTGCCCACGCTGTATGAGCTTTTCAAGATACAACGCGGCGTTGCCGAACGCTTTCTCGGCCTCCATACGGCATTTTGGGTATGAGTCCCGCAATTCGGCCTCGTTTCCACACGGGCGGATTCCCTTCCCTCCGCCACCGGCGGTGGCCTTGAGCAGGACCGGATAGCCGACCTTCTGAGCGAGTTTAGCCGCGTGCTCGATGTCGCGCAAATTGCCGTCCGAACCGGGGATTGTCGGCAATCCGGCCTCTTTAAGCGTATGCTTAGCAAGCGATTTATCCCCCATAATCCGGATGGAATCCGCTTTCGGGCCGATAAACGTCAGCTTCTGCTGTTCGCAGCGATAGGCGAATTCCGAATTTTCCGCGAGAAAACCGAAACCGGGGTGCACTGCCTGACAGTCCTTGTTGACCGCGGCCGCGAGGATTGCCTCCATATTGAGATAGCTGTCTTTGCTTGGCCCCGGGCCGATGCACACGGAAAAATCCGCTTGCTTAAGATGCGGCGATTCGGCGTCGGCCTCGGAGAACACCGCGACCGTCTCGATGCCCAGCTCTTTGCATGCATGAATGACCCGTAATGCGACCTCGCCGCGATTGGCTACTAAAATTCTTTTAAACATACATTGCTCCTATTACCTACCCAACTCGGGTTAGCATTGTTCCAAATCTGGTTGGCGGCACGAAAACCTGATATTAAACCGTCCCCAGATATTTCTTTTCAGCCTCTTTATACCCTTTCTCTGCATCATCACCGGAAACAACGATTTCGCCATCCGCAACGGCTATCCATTCTCTCGAATATTGTTCTGTATCGGCTTCGATATATCATTCATAATTTTTGGATAATATTGCTGTATCTGATTTCATTATATTTCCTCCTTTTCAAGCAAATATAGCAATGGCTTGGGAAAAGTCAACGAAATTATCCCCGCACTGAACAACAGATGAGGTGGTGTCGGACCTAGACCCTAAACCCTAAACCCTATACCCTGACGCCTTGCTACTGCAAGGCGTTGATATCGTGCATCGACCAAATTCGCGGGTTCTTCACCCTTCGATAGCCGATGCTCTGGTAACACATCTCGGTCATCGTTTCAAGATACGGTCTTAACTCCCTGAACAGGATGATTTCGTCGGTGTCGAGTTGCCGCGCCGTGAGGATTGGGTCCATCTCCTCTTCTATGCGCCGTTCCACTGCTTCCATGCCGGACTTGATTTTCTGATACTCCTCGTCGTTCTCCGCAACGATGTTGAAATTGTCGTCGAGCTTCGCGTTGAATGTGCCGATGGCGAGCGTCCGGCCTTCCATAACCGCGAGTCGCGTCAGCGGCGTCGAAAGCTGGATTATCGGGTCATAAGGCCGCCCGCTCATCGCGTAGTATCCCGCGCCGGAGGCCTTCCGCAAAAGCACCGTGATTACCGGTATATCGGTCGTCGAGTTGAGATACAGCAGGTTCGAGCCGTATCCGAGGAGCCCGACCTTCTCCGCCTCGGGGCCGATGTCGAAGCCGGAGATGTCCTGCAGCCATATCAACGGGATGCCGTCGTCGTTGCACGCGCGACCGAAAGTGGTCATCTTGGCGATGCCGTCGCGATATAGAATCCCGCCGGGGCGTGAGACCCCCTTATGAACCGTG
>QNEE01000018.1 GCA_003645085.1 bacterium
CGTGGCGGTATATTCCATCAGCGAGGGAGCTTTGCTCACAGGCGCTTTTTTCTCGATAAAATACGGGAATTTTAGGATTATGTGCGCCGCGCGGGCGTCGAAAACCTTTCGCATTTCGTCGAGTAGCGGGCGTATCTGGACATAGGTTATCTCGCCGTGGTATTGCTCGAGGAGCTCCAGGAACCGGCTCATATGCGTCCCGCGCCACTTAGCGGGAAGCTCCACGGACATCGTTATATCGGCGACAGTATGCTGCCGTTCGTTTTGTTTATCCAGAACGACTATCGGATACGATAGCCCTCGAATACCGACTTTGTCTATATCGAGCGGATGCTCCGGCGGGCCGTTTTGCACATCGGGTATCGGAGCCGTATTTTTTAGCTCGGACGACATCCGGGCAAAATCGGGCGTAGCCGCGACTATATAATCGGGATTTTCAGCTTCGATAAACGAAGTCGAATGATGAGCGATAGCCGGAGGATTTTCCGACGCGGCGGCATCGAGTATTTTGATTTCCTCTTCATCGAATCTATCGTCGGCTTCCAGCATTGCGGAAACACTCTCCCATATCTTCCTGAAACCGTCCGGTTCGACATCGGCAAAAATCTCTTCAATCGTTCGCTTTACCGCATCGACAAGGCGCGGCGCAGTTCCCTTATAAAATTTATACGCGCCGAGGTTAATTCGATAAACCGTTAAATCGGGGTCGATGTATTCTATTATTCTGCCCTTTTCCGGCGGAGCGTTCTTAAAAGCTGGAACAATCGTCGCGGATACCCCGCCACAATATTCTATGTAATGGCGTGGTCCGAAATGCGCCTGATAAAGTAGTTTATAGACATCCGCCGGACGCGCGTAAGGTCGTTCTCTAATATACTTTTGAATAAAACTTACCCAATCATTCTCCGCCATCGAACAATTCCCCCTGCGTTTTCTGCGGGAACTCGCCTTTTAGATGTTCATATGCTCCGCGTGTGGCTTTACGGCCTTTCGGTGTTCTATCGATAAAACCGAGCTGAAGCAGATACGGTTCATAAACGGATTCTATAGTGCCCTCGTCTTCGCCGATAACCGCAGCTATCGTGCCGAGTCCAACCGGGCCACCGTTGTATTTGTCTATAATTGTCGAAAGTATCCGCCGGTCCATCTCGTCGAGTCCGAGGTTGTCGATTTGCAGCATATCGAGGGCGTTTCGGGCCTCGACCGCCGTAATTACACCGTCGGCCTTTACCTGAGCGAAATCGCGCACACGCCTAAGCAGCCTGTTCGCAATTCTGGGGGTTCCGCGACTGCGCTCGGCGATTTCGCGCGAGCCTTCGTCGTCGGCCTCTATCTCGAGGATTCTCGCACTGCGTTCGACTATGAGGAAAAGCTCGTCCGGCGGGTAGTAATCGAGTCGCTCTACAACGCCGAACCTCGAGCGTAACGGTGCGGTAATAAGTCCCGCTCTGGTGGTAGCGCAAACGAGAGTGAAATGCGGGAGTGTCAGCCGCACAGTCCTCGCCGCTGGGCCTTTATCGATAATAATATCGAGTGCGAAATCCTCCATCGCGGCGTAGAGGTATTCCTCGACCGCTTTCGGAAGGCGGTGGACCTCGTCGATAAACAGGATGTCCCCCTGCGAAAGCCCAGTGAGGAGGCCCACCAGGTCGCCGGGGCGTTCTATTGCCGGTCCGGCCGAAACGCGGATATTCGTCCCCATTTCGTTCGCGATAATATGTGCCAGCGTCGTTTTTCCGAGTCCGGGTGGACCGTATAAAAGCGCGTGGTCGAGCGCCTCGCCGCGCTGCCGGGCCGCCTCGATATATACCGAGAACTTCTCTTTAAGTGTAGCCTGCCCGACGAACTCCTCCAACCGGGCCGGACGCAACTTTTCCTCGAGCTCGGCGTCGTCTATCTGTTTTCTCGGTTCGAGAGGGTCGGTTTTTTTTCGTTTGTCGTTCATCGGTTATCGGTTTTCGGTTCTCGGTTCTTGGTTCTCGGTTCTTGGTTCTCGGTTCTCGGTTCTCGTATATTTTACCGCAGAGAGCGCAGAGATTTTATGGGATTAATGTAATGAATAAAGATAGCGGGTGCAATAGAAAAAGGGCGCACGGCCCGTAGGGTTTCCTCGATTCCTCGGTCGTAGTGCGCCATTGCTGCCGAGCAGGTAAAAGCGTATATCACAATCCAAAAATCGCGCGAAGAGCCTTCTCAACCTTTACGATATATTCGTCTTCAAGATGGCCGAGGACCTTGATAATCCTGCGTTTATCTATTGCCCGAATCTGTTCGCAAAGGACGACCGAATCTTGACTTAAACCTCCCGCTCCGGCTGGAACGAAAGCATGTGAAGGCAATAAAGCCCGTCGAATCTTCGTTGTGAATGGCGCGATAATCGTATGTGGGCTGACCGCATTAGCGCGGTCTATCTGCAGAATAACAGCGGGTCGCACGCCAGCTTGTTCGGTGCCTATTGTCGGGCTTAAATCGCAAAGAACAACATCGCCTCGGTTAAAAGCTACCATCGTATTTCACCGTTCGCCAGACGGTTCTCATAATCTTCCAGATTGGACAGGTAGTCACTCAAGCCCGATTCGGCATTTTTGATAGCCTCGGCTAGCGCGATAGAATCCTCGAGCTCTTCGATATACTCCTCGAGCGCGCGGTATTCATCCATACTTAGCTGGACTGCGAGTTCGGTGCCGTCCTCGCTTAACACCTTTTTCTCGTGAAGTTTCAGCATAATAGAACCTCCCGTGTTCGATGGGAGTATAGTGAATTTCCAGGCCTAATTCAAGGGATTTTGTTGCATCGGGTGTAAGATTTATTAGCGTCGGAGTCCATTCCGGGAGCGTCGAGGTCTATTCTACGAGCGTCGAGGCCCATTCCGAGGGCGTCGGAGTCCAATCCGAGCTTCGGATTGGATTAAAACGCCCTCTTTTCCTTTACAAACGACCTCGACTCTTGCAAAAACGCCCTCTTCTTCTTGTCAGACGCTCTCGGTTCTTGCAAAAACGCCCTCTTTTTCTATACAGACGCTTGTAGTTCTGAAGCAAACGCAATCAGAATGCATATAAACGCTCTGCAATTCATTGATTTTCAAAGAGTTACGGGGAAATGCCGTAAAAACGTAAAGCAATGGAATAGAAGAGAAACATACGCTACTCAATATACTTAATAATAGATTTATCCTTAATAATATTTGGGATTATACCATTTGGCGTCAAGAATGTTTTTCCAGAAACCTGTCATTAAATCCCAACCACACCCACCGCTACATCCTCCCCACCACCATACCTCACCGTTTTGTTCCCAATAATCCCAATTTATTTTTTTGGCAGTGTAATACATCACTCGTAGCTTGAACAAATTTTCTCTTATAGGAGAAGGATTACCATATTTATCGAAGTTACTTATATAGATAAATCCAACTAATCTTACCCCCTTTATTTGCGGATATTTCTCAATGAGGTCAACCATGCCCTTTTTATTAAAGGTAAGCAATGTAGCGGTTAAAGCCATTTTAGCTCCCCTATTTTCCCCCAAAAGAAAAAGCATAGTAACATTATGGTCAATCTCGAGTATATTATCCTTTATTCTAACTAATTTAACTAATTCGGACATATCTTCCGATTCAAAACAGCCCCAAGAATTATAAACATCTCTTACCATAATAGTATCTAATTCCGCAAAGCATAACGTAGATAATAATGTAAAAACGAATAATATTAAGTATTTTTTCGACATTTTTACCATAATTACTCCCTTATTATTGTAGTTAATTAAGTTATTTGTGGCTCGCATCCAAAATGGTTAAAAATACGCTCATATATACTCTCGTTAATTAGCAATTTAGGGTAATTGTGGAAATACTCTAAACAGAACCAATTATGATATTCAGCTAACCAACTGTATTTTGAGGATACTTTCACATCCATAACGTATTTTAACAAAGCTTCCTGGATATTGTTCTGATGCTTTTGTAATATCTCTAAAGCTCGCTCTGACGATTTTTTTTCGCCGTCGTGCCAACCCTCGCCCTCGGTTATTTTGCATCTGAATAAGTAATTAACGAAAACAACTCCGTTTTTATCTACAAGAAGGAAGTCTTTTAACACCGAAGCAGCCTCACCTGTTAAATTCAACAACCTTTCTTTAATATCTTCCGCTAAAATAATTCTGGGGTATATAGCTTCGTTTTTTTCAATTTCAATGGCATCGACCAGAGCAGGACCCCAAACAAGGTGTATATGGCTGAAAACGAGACCAGCCGATACCCCTCCTCTTGCAAATATACCTTCTACAGCCAGTGCAATCTGATATTCGGTTACAGCTTTTAAAAATGAAACCAAATTATAGATAAATTCTTCGTCCTTTTCCGCAATCATCGAAATCGCAGTATTATCCGAGAACATTCTTATGTCACATAACTTATTCCCTGAAAACTTGTAGAGAAACGCTGAATTAGCGTCTCCGATTGCACGATCTACCTTTCGAAGCAATTCTCCACTTTCCCCACTTTTTTCTGCTTCTCGGATTAACTCTTTCGAACCTAATATATCCACAAAAACCACAATCGAATCTCTCAGAACGGGGCGATCGTTATCGAAATAAGGGCTATCAATTTTTTCTAAAGGGTTTTTCTTTTCAAAGTAATACATTTTATTCTTTACTCGTTACGCAGCCTCCGTTGCGTTGCGTAACACCACTGAATTGGCAGCCCCCGCTTCGCTTTTCCTCGTTCCCTCGGTCTCTACGGGCTATTAATATAATCCACCTACCGTCCCCGCGCAATTACTTAAAGCCTATGTCCACCTTATCCGTCTCCGTCGGGGCCATACATCTACGACCTTAGTAAGCCTTGTTTCTGTGCCTAACATAGCTTATATCGACAACCCGGTTTTCGTCATCTACCGTGTAAAGAACCCTATAATCGCCAACCCTTCTACGAAAGAGGTTTTCTTTCCCTTTTAGTTTAATCGTGCCGCGCGGTCGTGGCTCATCTTTCAACGAATCGATAGCTTTGATAATCCTACTTCTTATCCTATCTTGAAGAGCAGCTATCTCTTTTTCCGCCGACGATGCGAGAGTAATCTTATAACCGTCCATCAGAGTTACGCCCCGACCTTCTCCTTGAACTCGTCCCACTCGATGCGCGGTTCGTTCTTCCGCGACTCTACCACAAGGATGTCGTGGATATCTTCCCAGATGTCACCGAAAATTCCGAGGTCGATTACGGCAGCCTTTTGATGACCCTCTTCGTCGACAATATATTCGATTCCTATCATAATTCCCTCCATTCATTTTTTTGCTTCGTGTTCGCCATCAATATACACCATCTTTGTTATCGTTGCAAGGAAATAGTTAAAAGTGAACAGTTAAGAGTTGCCCCACGCAATTACTTAAAGCCTATTTTCACCTTATCCGGTGGGGGCATAAGCTGCTTTATCGCGTGCCGCCCCGGTTTAAGGTCCCAAAATGGCTCCCCAAAATGCTAAATCGCTTAATATCTTGATGTCGAAATTTGCTATATCAAGATTTTATATAGAATCGATGTCATCACAAATTGTGATAACCTTTTCTAATATAGTGTGTCGTCCGTCCCGAAATTGCTATTTATTCAGGATGTTTAACGCGGCGCGGATAAGCTTGTCGACAGATGCGTCTTTAAGTTCGACGGAAATTTCGCGTATAACACGGGCGGCTTCGACTCTCGAAAATCCGAGAGCCTCGAGGGCAGCGATGGCGTCCGCGCTCGGCGCTCCCCCGACTGGAACCGCACTTACGGCGAGGTCCCCCATTTTCGCTTCCAATTCGACACACAACTTCTCAGCTCGTTTTCTCCCCAGTCCAGGAATCGAGGTTAACATCTTATAATCCCTCGCGCTTATCGCGGCGACGAGTTCGGGCGCGGACATCCCGGCTAGTATTTTAATAGCCATTTTTGCGCCGATGCCGCTGGCGCTTAACAACAAATCGAAGATTTTCCGTTCAAGTTCGGTCGCAAAACCATAAAGCTCCATTGTATCCTCGCGGTGGATAAGACGCGTTAGCAAAGTTACCTCTTCTCCCGGTTGGCCGATTGTATCGAACGTGCCGGCGGATATCGATAAAAGGAAGCCGACACCATGAAGGTCTATAACCGCCTCCGAGGGGGTTTTACTCGCTAATATTCCGGTTATAAATTCTATCATATTATTGGGAGTATAATGGTTATTGCGAGCCGTAGGCACAGCAATCTCGTCTTATTTATTATAAATTGCTTCGTCGCTATGCTCCTCGCAATGACGGTGTTTTGCTGAAAACCTCCAATCCTCAATCCGCGACCCTCAGCGCCCTCTGCGCCCAGCAATAAGCGACCGCGAGGGCATCGGTCTCGTCGAGAGGGCAGTCGTTGGGGACATCGAGTAATCTCTTTACCATAAAGGCGACCTGTTCTTTTGTGGCGTTTCCGTTGCCCACAAGCGCCATTTTAATCTCTCTCGGCGCGAAAGTGGTAACATCGACTTCGGAAAGCGCTGCCGCAAGAATCACAGCCGAGCGCGCCTCACCGAGCTTTATCATACTCTGGACGTTTTTTCCGTAAAACGTGTTCTCGACGGCGACGATATCAGGTTTATTTTTGTCGATAAGTTCTAATACAAATCGGTGAATCTCGACGAGTTTGTCTATTCTGTCATTCTCTTTCGGTCTAAAAACACCCGATGAACGGACATCGGTTTCGCCGCCGTTTACTTCTATCAAACCCCATCCCATATTTCGGGTTCCGGGGTCTATGCCGAGTATCCGCATCATATCGAATCGCTTATGGTTATTATTTCCTTAATATCCTCGAAATACCAGTGCCACGGCTCTTTGCGGACTCCCTCCCCGGTAGTGTAGCTCTGCCTCCAGCCATATTTACCGGCATTGCGTTTGAGCCACCAGTATTCTCTCGTTCCCACAAAATCGCCGGTGGTGGGATAGAAATCGACTGCGCGCCCGGTATGGTGTTCACTGTATCCCGGTGGAGCGGTGCCTTTGATAATGCTCTCGAAAGGGACGCCTATACCGAGAAGCGTGCACCAGATTTCCTCCTGCTTTTCGATACTCCTATAACCGGATTCGATAACGAATTCCAATCCTGCCGCCTCGGCAGCTTTTGCTATCTCGAGAAAAGCATCGCGCGCGGGTCTTAAAAGATAGATGCGACCACCGTGAACGGAGTATTTCGGTGGAAGAGGCGCAAGCTCCGATATATCGGCCAGTATCGAATCCGGGATACGGCTTTCGGCCCAATAAACCGGCAACTCGAAAAGGGTGTCGCAGACGTATATCGTATCCGCACACAGGAGCGGAGA
The DNA here is from genome assembly GCA_003645085.1 of bacterium. Taxonomy (GTDB): domain Bacteria; phylum UBP14; class UBA6098; order UBA6098; family UBA6098; genus QNEE01. Next base: position 7,323 of record QNEE01000018.1, read on the forward strand.
GGATATCATAAATAGTATGAATATGATTAGTCGGTTTTTCAACTTTTGTCGAAATATAGTTTCTCGAGTATATCGGCTACGGCATTCTCGTCGTTCGAAAACGGACTGATATAGTCCGCGACAGTGAGAGCCTCCGGGTGTGCATTCGAGGGTGTCGCGAAACGCCCCGCGATTTCGGCCATCGGGACATCGTTTATATAATCGCCGATAGCGAGAATTTCCTCGCGCGAAATACCGAGATATTCGGCAAGCATAGCCAGACCTTTCCCTTTGTCGGTGCCGCGCGCCCGGACCTCGAAATAATGCATCGGATAGTAGCGTATCGACGGGAAAAAGTAGTGTGTGATATCCTCAAACCCAAAACTCAACGTCGCATCCTTTACCGTCATAACTCTCGATTTCTCGCCGGCTACGAGAATTGCCGTCGGTTCGATACCGTCGATTAAATCTATATCATCGAGAGGCGAGATATTAACTATCCAAGTCTCTAATGCGGGCGCAGTTAAATCGCTGATATTCCTTCCGAACGCTCTATCGCAGCAGACAAAAATAAGCGTCGCGTCGATATCCCAGGCCGCTCGTAAGATTGCGCGGGAGCTTTCGAACGAAACGGGTTCGTGATAGATGGGCTCTCTCGAGTCTCCGACCCATCCGACAAAAGCGCCGTTCAGGGCGATAGTGGGAAGGTCGATTTTAAGCTCGTCGATATATATCTGCGATGCGGATACCATCCGTCCCGTGGCGAGAGTTACCAACGCGCCGTCGTCGGTAACGCGATGGATAGTGTCGATAACCTTCGGCGAAAGCTTTGTCTTCGAATCGATAAGAGTGCCGTCGATATCTATTACGATTAGTTTCGGTCTAGCCATATTATCGTTCTGCTTCGAACGCTTCCACTATCTCGTCGTCTATATCGAAATTGGAATACACATTTTGGACATCGTCGTGGTCCTCGAGTTTGTCCATAATTTTCAGCAATTTTTCTGCGTCTTTGCCCTCGACTTTAACATAACTTTGCGGTTTCGCTGTCCTCTCCGCGCTTTCTACCGGTAATCCCGACTCTTCGATAGATTTTTTAATATCTTCCATCTTGGTTTCCTCGGTATATATTTCCCAGAAATCGTCGCCGTCGAGAACGTCGTAAGCGCCGGCTTCGACCGCCTTTTCAAAAAGCTCGTCCTCGGATACCCCCTCTTTGGGCACCCGGATAAGCCCCACGCGGTCGAACATCCAGCCGACACATCCGGTTTCACCGAGATTGCCGTTGTGCTTTTCGAGGATATGTCGTATTTCGGCGACCGTTCTGCGTTTGTTATCGGTCAACGTTTCGATAAGAAGAGCGACCCCACCCGGGCCGTAACCCTCATAAACCGCTTCTTCGTAGGTTACTCCGGGAAGCTCTCCAGTGCCTTTTTTGATTGCGTTTTCGATATTCGATTTTGGCATATTCGCGGCCTTTGCGGCCTCGATTGCGGTTCTGAGTCTCGGATTACCGTCGGGGTCGCCGCCGCCGGTTCGCGCCGCGACCGTAATCTCCTTGATAATCTTGGTGAATATCTTGCCACGTTTCGCGTCGGTCGCCGCTTTCTTGTGTTTTATCGAGGCCCACTTCGAATGTCCGCTCATAATAACTCCCTCTTGTTAATTGATGTTTTATATGTATAAATTAAATGTTAGGTAGTTAAATCGCAAGAATAAAAAGGAGGGATTAGAGGATTTAGGGGAAAATATCCCGATATCGAGCCGGCGTTTCGCCCTGCCGGTTATTTCAAACATAACATTTTGGCAGTTTGCGGTAGTGGTCTCCCGAGAAGGCATTTATTATCCGAACGAGATACACACCGGAGGGAAGCGATTTTTCGGGTTGTCAGACGAACATCCTCATCCAACCTAACTACATTAGGTCCCCTTTAACCCAGAACCCTATCTTCTTATCTTTTCTTCCGCCCGTATCTTCTCGTCGGTTTCTTTTTCGGTTTCTTTTCGGAATCGACCCACGGCACGTTCGGCATACCCGCGCGTTTTCGACCTATCCCGAAATAATCCGCGAGATTCTGTTTTTCCTTTATCACCGGGATTATCGTGCCGTCGGGGCTGGCTATCATAGTTACTACCCCCGGGCCGTGGCCAGCGTAGCGGCAATCCGAGTGAATAATCACGCCGATAGTTACCGCTCCCTTGCGGTAGCTTCGCCCGTAGATATTGTCGTGGTCGGTTATCGCGACTATATCGCCGAAACACAGCCCGCCGAGGTTGTGCTGTTTTAGCTGTTCCTTGTCGGTCGTCATAATATCGTAGTCCCCACTGCCCATCGAGAGCGAGCCGACGCCGGAACCCATCAGGTGTCCGGGTATTATCGCGGTAACCCCTATTTCCAATCCCTGTTTCGTTTCGGTGATGGACATTTTCTCCAGAAGCTGAGGCGAGAGGTTGTAGCAGGTTACTTTCGCCCAGTCCAGAAACCTAAGCCCCTGTCCCCAGCCTTTGATGCGGATTCTGTCTTTATGGGACAGGTTTTCGAGGGCGTCGTCGGGAAAATCCATCAGCACGTGCTCCGCGCCGCCGTGATGTCCGGTTACGACGCCGACCGCACCTTTGGCTTCGCCTGACATAACCTTCGCCTCGTTCCCGATACACGCTATGAAATTATACCCACGGTTCTCGTAGGACTGTCGTTTCTCCTCGTCGAGAATAGTGCTGACCCCCGGTTCCAGATGGTCTCCAGCCCAGCCGAACGCCGGGTCGCCGACCTTGATATTGAACGTTATTCCGCCTGTCCCGGGCAGAAGAAACGGAACACCCTCCGAATCGACACCGTGATGTCCTCTATGGCCGGGATTGACAACGTGGCCCTCCACGCTGATAATCGCCAATCTGTCTTTGTTTGTTCGAATCATTGTGCTCCTTTTTCAGATGTAAGTGGTTAGCGTTAAACTGTGAGCTATAAGTTTTTAATATCCCTTTTCAATATAACTATTTCAGCGTTGCAAGTCAATCGGTCATTTAGGCATCGGTCATCGTTTATCGTTTATCGTTTGTTTTTAACCTCGAGTTTCAATCCGGGGTCGAGCGAAATGCCCTGTTTTTATTAAACCGTTTTAATGTTTTTTAACAACGCTTTCAGGCGTTTCCGCATCGGCGGTTGGCGCGATTTTTGCCGACCTATAAAACGACAGAAAATACAAAGGTCGAAAGCAAAAATCGTGACAACCGGTAAAAACGACCTCTTGCAAAACATCGGAAAGATAACTATCATTAAACGGATATTTATTTGGAGAAGGTCTTATCCCTTATCGCCAACAGCTTATAATTACAAAAAATGGACAATATAGCACATACCCTCGCCGGACTCGCAGTCCGCGACACCGCCCCGAAAAGGCTTTTCGAGAACAGGACGTTTTTCTGGATAGCGCTGCTCGTGGCGAATATGCCCGATATCGATATTATATTATGGCTTTTCGGCCCTACAGTTTATTTCGACCTGCACAGAGGAATAACACACTCCGTTTTTTCGATTCCCGTATGGGGAGCGATAGGCACGGCTATTGCGTATTTTATTTCGCGGAGAAGGCTACCGTTCTTTCGAGTGTGGTTATTGTATTCGATAATCGTTATCGTCCATCTTATCCTCGACTGGGTTACAAGCTACGGAACGGAACTTTTTTCCCCATTCGATAGGACTACATACTCGCTTCACCTGTTTCCGATAGTCGATATCTGGTCGATTCTCGTTATGACCGCGTTTGCCGTTTTGATAAAATTCTACCGGACACACAGAAGAACCATTGCGATTATTTTCATTTCAATTACCTTTATTTATACCGGGTTTCGGGCAGGCGCGAAAATGAAATCCGAGGGTATTGTTATCGATAGATTCGGAAAACCGGATAAAATCTATAGTTTCCCTAATATCGAATCATTGGACACCTGGGTAAATCCAACGATGTATCGCGTCGTAACGGTAACCGGTGATTCCGCGATTAGCTATGAGGTCTCGCCGTTAGACAAGCTGGTTAAACAGCAGGGCCGATTCGACCTTTTCGGCCCCGGAGATAGCCTCTGGAACGAGGTTCATCGAATAGGTTTGACGCGCGCTTATCTACGAAGGTCGGAGTTGCCGATAAGAGAACTCCGCGATGGTAAACTCTTTATCTCGGATTTGAGATATATCTCGGGTTTCGGCACAACCGGTGCGCTGACTCTCGTTTTGCCTATCGAGAACGGCGAAATTACCGGAGAACCAGAATTCGCGCGGCCGAAAATCAAAAGTCGCTAGAAAATTCGGAGATAATATGGAGAGTAATTTATTATTGTGTATAATTATTATGGCCATTATGCCCGTCTTTTTAACTGTCTCCGCAGAAATTCCTTCCGGATACATTCTGCGCGACCTATCTGTATTGTCCGGGGCCTTCGCTACCGATATAGAATGGCTCCCCGGCGATACATCGGCGGTTTGGATAGAACACCCACCGAACGCTCTCCACCTTTCGAGACTTGTCCATTGGAATAATAACGGGACGACAATTTTATTACCCGTCGGGCTGGGAAAATATATTATCGGTGAAATCGACACACAAACCGTAATACTGGTCTCCGCTCGCGAACCGGATAGCCTCGATTGGCGGCGCCACCAGATATTTATATGCTATCCGCCTGTAAAATGCGAGAAACTGGGACTACCCGTGGGCGATATGGCCGGTCTTGTCCGCTGGGACAGCCGTTCCGATACGGTATTTTTCGCGCTTTGCACCGACCCGTATAAAGCGCCTGTGAGATTTTCCGCGACTTTCGAGGGCGAAATCCAAACAACCGAACGACCATTGCCGATGGGCAGCGAATTGCCGGTTGGGATTCTCCCGGAAGATAGCACCGAGCCTTGTTTCGCTGCGCTTTTTCCGCCGCGGAAAAAACCGGAATATATTGAAACCGACTCGATTGCGGGGAGTATCTCTGAAACGGGGCTGACATATCGAAGTAAGAGAGGCGTGCTGATTATCTCCGAAGGCGAAGACTCTCTCTCGATAGTAATACCCAATGCCGGCAATATTCTCGATATCGATTGGACCAAAACCGGCGAACGCGCGCTTATTTCCGCCGTTGGAAACCCATCGAGAGTAATTCTCCTCGTATTAGTCTATGAGTAAGTTCGACGGGTATGGCAAGCATAATCAATCTTCAGTAGCCAGACCAAACAATGCCTGTCCGAGTGCAATTCCGGCATCGCCCGGCGGGACTACTTTGTTCCAGTGAAGTTTCAGGCCGATATCTCTTAAACTTTCGGCAGTTAACTCCAGCAAGACAGTATTTTGAAAAACACCGCCTGTGAGAAGAATTTTTTCGACCCCTTTTTCTTCGCACAGGCGTGAAGCCATCTCGGTAATCGCGTTTGCGAATCCACGATGGAATTTTGCAGCGATTTTCCCCGGCAAAAAGTTATTCCCGATATCTACGCTTATTTGCCTGATTACCGGGCGCGGGTCGAGAGTCATTTCCAAAATATCGAAATCGTAACTCGCCCGTTCCGTATAATCCACGGCAGCCATAAGTCTTTGCGGGCATTCCCCCTCGTAAGTATTCTCGCAACAGATTCCTGATAGACAGGCTACAGCGTCGAAAAGCCGCCCTGCGCTCGATGTCGATGGCCGTCTATTCTCGCGGATTATATTAAGAAGCGGTTCGGTTTTATTGCCGAGTTTCTTTACGAGTTCTGGGAAACGCCCGATAACCTCTTCGCCGAAAGCTGCGTATCCCCAGGAAAGTGCCATTCTCCGGACATCGACAGCAGCTTTGTCGCCGCCGGGTTGAGGGATATTGTAGATATGAGCGAGGCGCTCGAAACCGCCGTAATGCGTCAATAAAAATTCGCTCCCCCATATCGTGCCGTCCTCGCCGTAACCATGGCCGTCGAGAGCGATTGTCAGACAAGCTTCGTCGGGAAGGCCGTATTCCGCTATAACCGAAAGACCGTGCGCAAAATGATGTTGAATACGATATAGCGGAACTCTCCATTTTCTTGCCAGTTTTTCCGCCTCTATTGTGCCGACATAATCCGGGTGCAGGTCGCAAACGATTGCCTCCGGCTCGATTTTCAACCAGTTAAGGTATCTTTCAAGCACCTCTTCGAAAAGCTCCAGCGATTTTTCTCCAGCCAAGTCGCCGAGATACGGCGATAAAAAAGCTTCGTTTCCTCGGGTTAAAGCGAATGTCCCTTTTAGGTCCGCGCCCACCGCGAGAAGAGGTTTTCCCGAAATCGGCAATTCGATTGGCCTCGGCACATAACCTCGGCTTCTTCGGACAATCACCATATCGCTTTCGAAAACGAATCCGACCGAATCGTCCGACCTGCCCACAATATCGCGATTATGGACAAGAAAAGCGTCGGCAATTCCACGCAGAGCGCGAATGGCCTCCTCGTTATCGCATGAAATAGGTTCGTCCCGGCGGTTGCCGCTCGTCGCGATAAGCACTGGCAACCCGGACAACGCAAAAATAAGATAATGCACCGGTGCATAGGCAAGAAAGACACCTAGTCTATCCAGTCCGGGGGCGAGCGTTTCCGGCAATCTATATCCCGGAGTATCAGACTTTTCAAAAAGCAAAATCGGCGCCGCCGGCGAACGGAGTATTTCGGCTTCACTATCCGAAATTCTGCAGAATAGCCGCGCCGTGCCGATATCGGCGACCATTAGCGCGAACGGTTTAGCGGGGCGCTTTTTGCGCTTCCTTAATGCATCTATAGCGTGCTTATTCAGAGCGTCGGCCATCAGGTGGAATCCGCCTATCCCTTTCACCGCGACTATTTTCCCAGCTATAAGTAAATTGCAGGTTTCCTCGATTGGGTTTTCACACTCTACGGAATGTCCCTGGCCATCGAGCAGTTCGTATTGGGGACCGCAAACAGCGCATGCGTTGGGTTGTGCGTGAAAACGCCTGTCTAGAACATCCTCGTATTCGGTGCGACAATTCTCGCACATATTAAACGGCGACATACTGGTCGAAGGTCGGTCGTAGGGCAATTTCTCGATTATACTGTATCTCGGCCCGCAATGCGTGCAGTTAATGAAAGGATAGCCATAGCGCCGGTCGCCGGGGTCGAAAAGCTCGGAAAGGCAGTCGTCGCAGGTCGCAAGGTCGGGCGAGATGGCGGTAACCTCGCCTCCCCTATGTTCACTTCGGATTATACTGAAACCGCTTGCCCCCGTTCTCTCGGTAGGTTTTGTGATAACCTCGCGTATTACCGCCGACCGCGGGGCTTCCTCTCGAATGGCCCGAATGAAGTTATCGAGCGTCTTCGACTCTCCTTCTGCAACGACGAGCACCCCTTCGGTATCGTTGAGAACGTTGCCTTTTATTCCAAAACGCACTGCCAGCCGATATACGAACGGTCTGAATCCGACACCCTGAACGATGCCCTTTATTCTGATTTCACGCGCTTCCATTGCGTTTGAAGATACGCATTATTTTTTCCGAAATCAACACGATTAATACTCAGAGAAAAAACCGATTAATATTGACTTATGTTTTATCGGTAATATCTTTTCGAAAATCCGATTAAGGAGCGATTATGGATAGAGTATGGCGCAAACTCGACGTTATCGAAAAAATAACCGACGACGACATTCGCAAAAAGGTCAAAAAAACGTTCGAGGAAGCCGCTCGTCGCGGCGGATGGACCGAGGATAGTATATTCGATATTCCGTTCACACTTCTGATACCGGATTGCCCGGTAAGTCTTATCGAGCATACGAAACAGGTTGCGGAGATGGCTCTGGATAACGCTGAACGTATGGCCGCAGCTTACAACTTCTATAAATTCGATAAGGATACCCTTATAGCGGGCGGGATATTGCACGATGTCGGTAAATTACTCGAATATAAGGTTGATAACGGTAAGTTCGTTAAGTCGAAATTAGGCAAGTATCTGCGCCATCCCTTCAGCGGCTGCGCGATAGCTTACGAGATGGGTTTGCCGCCGGCGGTTTGCCATTGTATCGCCGTCCACGCCCACGAGGGCGACTCCGGCTGGCGCAGTATAGAAGCGATTGCTATAAATAAGGCCGATTTTACTAATTTCGAGTCGATAAAGGAAGCTCTGGGGATTAGATAAGGAGAGGATATTCAAATTCGTTTTACTTAAAGAGCTTTTTTGCGGTCCTTAAACCTTTTTTGAATAAGGCGTATATCGAGGGAGAATACATACAACCGAGAAGGCATACGAATTTGCATTTCAGCATCGCCTTGCGCGTTTTTATCATCTTTTCGCAATTCCAGAGTTCCGAAAGGCTGGTTTCCTTCAGGTTCCCGACCAATCCATAGTTACAGTATCCTACGTTCCCGTTCGGTTTTATCCACAGGTTCTCGAAAGCGACCGTGCACGGCGCTGGATTATCCAGCAGGTCAAAAGAGAAATAGCGTTTTACGGCCTCGAGATGTCTCGTATCGTTAAGAAGCGTTCCGGGGAATTCCCTTTCTATTTCCAAAATTCTATTAGTAACTTCGCTTAATAGACCGAGTCTGCCCGGCGGAATCCACTGCGGGAATTTATCGTGCGCAATTGCACTATCTTTGTATTTGGTTAGAAAATCGTAAGCGCAGGGGTCGAACGGTTGAAGGAAAACGACATACCCTCTATCAGCCAGGAACCTGACGAGTTCCGGCAATTCTTCTAGATTTTCATCGGAGATAATACTATTTATTTTAAGGTTAATATTTCTGGGTTTCACCTTTTCGAAAATATCTAGAGTTCTGACCACTCCATTTTCCCAAACCCCTTTTCGTCCGCGGATTTTATCGTGAACATCGCCGATAGCGTCGATAGATAACGAAATATGCCCGACCCCAAGATTGTCGTATCTGCGTAGAATATCCTCGGTCATCAGGAGGCCGTTGGTTCCGAAATGGGTATATAGTCCCTTATTGCTGGCAACTTCGAGAACTGCGAAAAGCCTCTCGACATCCAGTAAAGGTTCGCCGCCGGATACACCGAAATTCGGGACGCCCATCGACGCCATCTCCTCGACTATTTCCACCATCCTTTCGGTCGAAATCCAATCTTCGCGTTCCTGTTTCATAGTAGTCTGAGGAACGTTACACATAGGGCAATTAAGGTTGCATTGTGTGTGCTGTATCCAATAGACGGTTTGTGGCGGCCTCCGCGAGATACCGGTTTTAATGTCCTTTTTCAGCGAGGCTTTCATGATGGCTTTCTGGAAACCGATACGAGCTAGTTTTTTTAGTTTATCGATGTTCATTTACGAAAGGAATATACATTTTTTTTCGTTCATTTAAAATGAAAAACGCCCGCCGATAAATCTTTTTTTAAGATTTTTGTAGTAATTTTTAACTTGAAATTTCTTTAGCTCGATTCTATTATGCTTGAAACGAAATTCATCGGAGTAACAATGTCAATTTATCGTGATTTTGTGAATAAAGCGGTTTCTCCCGAATCGGTAGTGCTCGACCTCGGGTGTGGTGACGGTAAATACGGTGCGATACGAGAAATATCGGTTAGACCGAAAATCCTCATTGGATTGGATAACGACGAAGGATTAATTAAAGAGAATTCGTATCTTGCATATCGCGTTCTTGGCGACGCTCATAACCTGCCGTTTCGACAAAATAGCTTCGACTTGATAATTACCCGCGAAGTATTCGAGCATATCGAAAACCCCGATACCGTATTATTCGAAGCGGCGAGAGTCCTGAAGGCTAACGGAAAAATGATTATCCAGACGCCTAATAAATTGAACCCTATAAGTTTCTTAAGTTCGATTCTCTCGCTTAAAACGAAAGCCCGCCTCAAACGTCTATTAACGAATGAAAGCAAAATAGAGGGGAATTATAAAACATATTATAGATGCAATACCAGTAGGAAACTCTCCCACACACTTAGAAGAAACGGTTTTTCAGTGGAAAGCCTCGTTTATGAGCGTATCGGCCTGGACTGGATAAAGAACCCAATTATAAAGGCCGCTTTTATAATATTTCAGAAGATAACCAAAGTCGGTTTCCTACGTTGTTTTAGGCAACAGATAATTTGTGCAGCGAAGAAAACGGAATAAACGGTAACCCTTCGGGTGGCGCGCTTTTCCTTTCCCTCATCCCACCGGGAAACTGTAGTGTTTCCTTATATCCTCGATTATCTTCCACTTGCAGAATAACCCCCTGCAAAATCTCGCCAGGTCGCCCTCCCAAATCTAGACCGGTTCACCTCCATCGGGTGTAACTACGACCCTACTTTCCAGAATATAGCAAATTTCGCCGGTGTTGTATTCCCGTGGGAACTCCGAGACCTCCTTTGTTCAGATAGGCCAGTCCCTCACCCCAAGCTCTTTTAGCCTGTCCTCGCCGGGGTTTCTTTCGACTTCGATTTCGTTCATAATCTGCCTCTTGTTATTATAATTGTTCGATTTTCTATTCCCGCACTGTCATCTAAAAATCGTCGGGATTGTAGCCCTGATTTTTCATCTGTAAAAATATAAATTATATCATCATCTCGAGGAAGGAGTTTTCACCCGAGGGAACGCAGGCTCACCCAATATGTCCCATTCTACGGGAAGGACTTTCCATAATCTATTTTAAAGCAAGAATTTAGCGAAAGTGGTAGAACAAGTGTCTGTTCGCTACCAGAAGGGACAGACAAGAATGTCTGTGCTACCGGACCCTGACAACCCTAATTACCCGTAGGAATTTAATGAACCACTTAATCGCGTTTCTAATGAACTGCAGCGCAATATGTTACAAATTATGCTCGCCATTTTTTAGGAAACTCTTCCGTTGTAATCGGGTCGACTTGCGGATTTACCTATAAATAGGTTAGTTTTCGGTTATATACTCTCATTATAGGGTAGGTCGTCGAAATATATTATCCCCGAATAAAAAACCCGTTATCTCGAGGGCTGTCACGCTCCGTGCTACGTCCTCTTAAGGATTAATGAATATATTATATCGGACGCACGGATTCCCCACCACTGTACCTCTCCACCCTCGCGCCAGCCGGGGACATGAAACACCTGAACACATTAACCGGGAAACCCCGAGGTGGTTTGATGGAAATCGGCCTCGCATATTCTTTTGAACCGAAGTCCGGGACCGATTCTCCACAGAAACCCGACCGATATATTTGACTTTCTGTTAATTCTGAATATAATAAAAACTATAACATAGGAGCGAAAATGAAAAGCATTATTCTTGGATTATTATTCATATCGGCGGGGGCAATCGCGTATCCTTTCGAGTTAATGGATATTACGGATACGCCGAGGCGTTCGCCGGCTTATGATTTGGGTCAGATGGACGTGCTGGATTATGACCTTCACTTTTCTTTGTTTCCTTCGTGGGATACTATAAGTTGTGCTGCGGTGATTGTCTTCAGGAATCTTACTACTACGGATTCTGTATATGCTTTCGATTTAGAAGAAGCTATTCTTTTTGCCCCTGAACCGCTGGTTTATTATATGGCTCCAGGTTCTTATGTGTGGGAAGAGGCTAGCGCATACTACGACGATTCGCTTTTATGGCTCGGCCTCGAGTATTTCGATATCGACGATACTGTAACTGTCAGTATTATGGGATTCGGTATTTTAACGGGAACAGGAGTATATAATGATATCGGTCCCGATGGGAATATAGTCTATACTCTCTTCTGGCCTTCGCTTGCGCGGCGAGCGTTCCCGTGTATAGACCATCCGGGCGATAGGGCGACGTGCACGATGCATCTGACTGTCCCCGAAAGCCTGACTGTTGCCGCCGGAGGTGTCCTGACGGATAGTATCGCCGCCGATAGCGGCTATGTTTCCTGGACTTTCCGCTATGACGAGCCGGTTTGCACATATAATATCAGCTTTGCTGTCGGGAATTACGCCGTTATCGAGACGACCGCTTTGGATTCGCTGCCGGTGAAATCCTACGCGTATCCATCCGAGTTTACGCAAACGGCTTATGATTTCGGTAGAATACCGGAGATGGTAGCCCTGTGGGATTCGCTTTTCGGGTCGTATCCATTTCCGCGTGTTGGGTGCGTTGTAACGCCGATGTCTGTATGGGGTGGCGGCGGCGCGATGGAGCACCAGATGCTGCCGAATATCGGCGATGTCCTGATTACGGGGGGACGCACGTATGAAACAGTTGTCGCGCATGAACTTTTACATCAGTGGTTCGGTGATTGCGTAGGTATCGCCGAGTGGGCGGATTTCTGGCTTAACGAGGGTATCGCGGTCTATTCCGAGGTTCTCTGGGTCGAACACACCGAGGGGGTGTCGGCGGCTCGAAGTTATATGAGCAGCGAAGAAACCTCATATAGAAATTGGGTAGATTTTTATGGGGATTTTCCTATGTATGACCCGGCGAATTTTTTATCCCCCGTGCCCTATAATAAAGGCGCGTGCTGGTGGAATATGCTTCGCTGGATGCTCGGCGACGACGCTTTTTTTGGATTTTTGCCGTATTTTTTCGACCGGTTCGCATATAAAACTGTCATTACCGATTCTTTGGAAACCGCTCTGGAAGATTATACACTGACCGACTGGGACTGGTATTTCGACCAGTGGGTCTATCGGCAGGGATACCCAAAATACAAGTATAATTACCGTGTCGTATTCGACGGCTCCGACTGGCATCTCGAACTTTTTTTCAATCAAGCACAAATGTCGCCGGCGTGCACACTTTACACGAATCCGCTTCCAGTAGAGATACATACCCCCGATTCTATGTGGGAGATAACGGTTACCCCGACCGAACGTTACTATGACACAACTATCGCGCTCGATGATACGATAGATTTCATCTGGGTCGACCGTTATAATACTATATGCGGCACCTTCGAGTTCGACCCCAGTGCGGTAATCGAAGAGGTTCGACGTCCCGGGGCGATAGGTATTATCGCGTATCCGAATCCGTTTAATTCCTCTATTACTATATCAATAGATTATATAAACGAATCGGTGAAGCCGTCGAGCCTGGTTGCCTCCGGTGCATACCGGGGCGTCGGCGCGACCGGTCGGTCGCAAGGGCAGGTCGGACTGGAAATCTTCGACATAACTGGACGACTGGTAGCCGACCTGCCCTTTAGCCGCACTGAATCCCGCGGAGATAATGATTACAGCGAAGATAGTGGCGAGGATTCAGTGCGGCTGCCGACGCCCCTGATATGGGCTCCGGACGAATCGCTCGAGTCGGGTATATATTTCCTTAGAGTTTCGGTCGAGGGAGATGAGCTAATCAGAAGGGTCGTATATTTAAAGTAATTCAGAAGCGTCTGTATAACGGGTATGAGGGCGTGATAGATAGAACTTCCCTGACCGCAATCGCGTTTTTTCAAACCATATGGCTCTCCGTAAACCTCTGTAGAACCTCCGGATATAACTCATGTTCAACCTTAAGGACGCGTTTCTGCAGTATTTCCGGCGTATCGTCCGGTAAAACCGGAACGGCACGCGTCGCGATTACCGCACCCTCGTCGTAGCCTTCAGTAACGTAGTGGATTGTAACGCAGGTTTCTTTAATCCCGGCTTCGAGAACGGCCTCGTGGACGCGAATACCATACATTCCCTTGCCGCCGAAATCTGGTAGCGGTCCTGGATGGATATTCACAATCCTGCTACGATATCTATCGATAATTTCAAGTGGGATTTTCCGCAAATATCCAGCCAGCGCGATAAAATCGACGTTATGCTCGTCGAGAATGCCGAGAAACCTCTCGATAAAAGCGTCTCTGTCGGGGAAATCTTTACTGGATATAACGGCGGTCGGTATTCCCGCATTTCGCGCACGGGTGAGGCCATAGGCATCGGATTTGTTCGACAGAACAAGCCTGATATCGGCATCGAGCTTACCCGCACCAACTGCGTCGATTATCGATTGCAGGTTCGTCCCGCCACCGGATACAAATACCGCTAAATTCAGTTTTGGCATCTTAAACTCCCTTTTTATAGACGATTTTTCCGCCGATTATCGTTATTTCTACGACTAATGTCTCTAAAGCTTTTCCAAAAATATTCTCGTTAAGAACAACAAAATCGGCCAGTTTCCCGGGAGATATCGAACCCGATTCGTTATCGAGCCCCTCCGCGCGCGCCGCATTAATCGTGAACATATCGATAGCTTCGATAAGAGAAACTCGCTGCTGCGGATTCGGGTGATTTATCGCCGCCCGGATTCCCCGTAACGGGTCGATGGGCGTAATATAACTATCGGAACTTCCTGCAAGCGTTACACCAGCATAGAGCAAATCTCTATAACGATTGGTTCTTTTCCACCTTTCTCCGAGACGTCGGGCGTAAAGCCTGTTCGGGCCTCCCCAGAGCTCTTCGAAAACCGGTTGAATAGCCAGCGATATGCCCATTTCGGCGATACGCTCTATCTGGTCGTCGGTAAGCAGTTCGGCGTGTTCGATACGCGGCAGGCGAGGTCTGTCCTCTTGCTTTAACCTTTCAATAGACTTTAGTGCCATCTCCACGCCACCATCGCCGATAGCGTGAACAGCTGTTTTAAGGCCGAGACTCGCCGCTTTATCCATCCACAAGTCAAGCTCGGATTGCCAAATTTGCGCTTTTCCCCGACATCCGGGCATATCCGAATATTCCTCGAACAGCAAGGCGGTCCTGCTGCCGAATGAACCATCGGCCATCGGGATGCAACCTCCGACGTGCGACAAACCGAGTTCGGCCGCTTCTCCGGGTTCGAGTGTTTCCAATCTCGGGACGATACGGAC
>QNEE01000019.1 GCA_003645085.1 bacterium
GGCGAATTCCCGTCAGCCGGGCCTGTCGCAATCGAAATCGAGAGAATATAGGCTTTAAAAATATGAATAGCACATCGACAATAGGAAGTGAACCGAAACCCCGCGTGGAAAGAAGGCGCGTTATACTGAATCTCGACCGATGTATCGGCTGCAGCTCTTGCCGAATAGCGTGCGCGAGGACGCATCGATTCGACCAGAATCTTCCGCAGGCTCTGGCGGCGGATATAGCGGCATTCCCGGGGCACTGCCGTCATTGCGAAAGACCGGTTTGCGCCGAAGCCTGCCCGAAAGACGCTATAGTTCGCGGCGAGGACGGTATTGTGCGCAGATACCCGTTCCGCTGTATCGGATGCAAAAGCTGCGCGATTGCGTGTCCCTTCGGGGCAATCGAACCTTCTCTCTTGCGGAATGTTGTCGCCAAGTGCGATTTGTGTTATTTCCGTCTCGAAGAGGACAAAGAACCGGCGTGCGTCGAAACCTGCGTTTCCGGCGCTCTGACTTTCGAGGACCCGGAGGATTTAATCGACCAAACCCTTTGGGGCGCACGCGCAAAGGCCAAACCGGGGCTAAGACGATGGTGATATAAAGGACTACGATGCTGGTTTTCAACTACTTAGTATTTCCGGGTCTTCTGTTCGCCACTGTGGCCGGGCTGCTGACCTGGTGGTTCGACCGTAAGGTTACCGCACGGGTTCAATACAGGGTCGGGCCACCGTGGTATCAGTGTTTCGCCGACGTTGTAAAACTGCTTGGGAAAGAGGTGGTGTTACCCGAGAACGCGCGCAGAACCGGATTTCTCCTCGCGCCGATAACGGCGGTTGCGGCCTCCGCTCTGGTTGCGGCTATGCTCGGTGTTTATAATATGAACTACGGAACGGGATTCGTCGGCGATATAATCGTATTCTGGTATCTTCTCGCGATACCCTCGATAATGCTGATTCTTGGCGGCGCGGCTTCGGGAAATCCGCTGGCGTCGGTCGGCTCCGCAAGAGAGATAAAATTGCTTCTCAGCTACGAACTGCCGTTTATAATAGTCCTGACAATGGCGATTCTTAAGGCCGGAACGCTGTCTTTGGGTGGAATTATAGAATACCAGGTCGGTCACGGACCGATTCTATACTCGCTCTCTGGCGTGTTGGGTTTTATTGTCGCTTTGATTTGCGTTCAGGCCAAACTCGGACTGGTGCCGTTCGATATTCCCGAGGCCGAAACGGAGCTCGGCGGCGGGGTTATCTACGACTACAGCGGGGCGGCTCTCGGAGCGTTTAAGCTGTCGAAAGGGATTTTGTTTTATACACTACCCATATTCTTAATCACCGTTTTCTGGGGTGGGATTAAGATAGGCGACGGTTGGGGAATACTATGGGCTGTGCTGAAGTATGTTCTGATTATCGCTCTTATAACTTTAATACGCAATACGAATCCGCGGCTTAGGATAGACCAGGCGATGAGATTTTTCTGGGGCAAATTAACGCTTCTGGCGATAATCGCCTTTATCCTGAGCGCTATCGGCATATAGGAACCGAATATGGGGCTAAAAACAGCAGCTTTAAAGAAATCTATCTGGGTTTTCCACGTCGCGTGCAGTCCGTGCAACAACTGCGATATAGAGATTCTCGACCTGCTGACTCCACGTTTCGACATCGAACGTTTCGGGATTGTCCTGGTCGGTTCGCCTCGTCACGCGGACGCCCTACTTATTACCGGTGTCGCCAACAGGCACGTTACCCCGAGACTAATCGAGACCTATCGCGCGACCTCGAAACCGTGTGTTTGCTTTTTATTCGGCGCTTGCGCTTCCGGCGGGACATTTTTCAAGGGCGGATACAATGTCCCGAAACCGGTCGATGAGATTATTCTCGAGGAGGACCCGAACGCGATAATAGTCTATATTCCCGGATGCCCGCCGAAACCGGAGGCGATGATTGCGGGCGTGGTCAAAGCCCTTTCCGTATTATAGGAGCCAACGATGACCGACGAAGAAAAATATTCCGTTTCGGAAAAAGTCAAGAAAGCGCTGGGCGGTATCCTTCAGAATATCGACCAGCCGAGGCCGAACCGGATTTACGCCGTCGTCCATCAGGATGATTTCCCGCAAGCCGCTAAAATAGTCTATGAAAAACTCGGAGGCAGGCTCGCAACAAGCACAGCGCTCGAGGTCCGCGACGCTGTCGAGCTTATCTATCATTTTATGCTCGACGCCGAACAGGTTTTATGCAATTTGAAAACCCTCGTCGCAAAACCGGAGCTGAAGGTCGGTTCGGTCGGGGCGTTTCTCCCCGGAGCGGATTGGATAGAGCGCGAGATGGCCGAGATGTTCGGCGTTACCTTCGAGGGCCACCCGGACCCGAGGCACCTGCTTCTGCCCGACGGTTGGCCGGAGGGAAACTATCCGTATCGCTGCGACTATCCGCAGAACCCTGAGGGTTTCACGGACGAGAAAAGACCGGTAGTCTATTAAGGACTGAAAGATGAAAAAAACCACATTACCCATAGGCCCTTTTCACCCGCTGCTCGAGGAGCCGGAGTTTTTCACGCTCTATCTCGACGGCGAAATAGTGAAGAAGGTCGACCTTCGTATCGGCTATAACCACAGGGGCCACGAGAAGCTATCGACCGGTTTGACGTGGGACCAGGTGCCGTTCCTTGTCGAACGGATTTGCGGGATTTGCTCGACGAGCCATCCCTACGCTTACGTGTTAGCCGTCGAGGATTTATTGGGTATAAAAGCCCCACCTAGAGGGCAATATATCAGGGCTTTAATCGGCGAGATGGAGCGCATCCACAGCCATCTATTATGGCTCGGTCTCGCCGGGCATTTCATCGGTTATAATACCGTCTGGATGTGGTCGTGGCGCTACCGCGAGGAGATACTCGATGCCTGCGAGAAACTGACCGGAAATAGAAATCACTATGCTATGTGCAGAGTGGGCGGCGCCCGCCGCGACATTACGCGGGAAGCGATGGATTTTACTATGGGCGCTCTCGATTCGAACGAAAAATCCACGAATATGTTCCTCGGCGTGTTTGCCGACGACCCAGTGCTGCACAAACGCCTCAAGGGCGTGGGCGTTCTTACGAAAGAGGATGCAATCGCATACTGCGCCACCGGCCCGACCAGCAGACCTTCGGGCGTCCCATGGGACGTGCGACAGGACGACCCATACGACGCCTACGGGCCGAGCCTCGAAGCGGGCGCGTGGAAGGTTATCGTTACCGAGAACGGAGACGTTTTCGATAAAGCCGTGGTTCGCGTGCTGGAGATACTCGAGTCTATCAAGCTTTGCCGGTGGCTTATCGAGAATATGCCGGACGGCGAAATCGACGCCGGAGTGGGCGATATTCCACCCGGAGAAGGGGTAGGCCATCACGAGGCCCCACGTGGCGAGGTTATACACTATATCCGCTCCGACGGCTCGAACAAGCCTATACGCCACAAGGTCCGCGCACCGACGTTCGTTAATCTACCGACGTATAAGGCGACCTGTCCGGGGCATACAATCGCCGATGTCGCGCTTATTACGGCGTCTATCGACCCGTGCTACTGCTGCACGGAGCGTATCGGTGTCGTTACGCGGAATCGGACGAGTTCCGTTACGCAGGACGACCTCGTTAAACTTTCGGTCGAAAAAACACGTGAGATGGAGAAGAGGATGGGGAGAAAATCGGGATTGGTGAAGTTCTGAATTATGTAGGGACACCATATATAGTGTCCCTACGAAAGAGGATACCCTATGGAATCACAACTGACGCAGCTAATATTGGCTCCCGCGATTGCGGGGTTTCTGTGCCTTATTTTGCCGAGGGTTAAGGTAATCAAGGAATTGATAGCCGGAATTGCGGCGGCTTTGGTTCTGTATCTTTCGGCACGCGTCTGGTCCGCTGACCCTTTCAGCGTGAGGTTTTTCGATTTCTCCCCGGCGGGTATCCCTGTTAACGTGGACTTTGTAGGCACACCGCTGAGCCTTATGATGGTGCTATTTGTCGGGTTGTTCGGCGTTCTAGGCGTAGTGTATAGCTGGCGTTATCGCCGGGGCGAACCCGGTAACCATCTATATTACGCTTATATGCTTTGGACGCTCGCCGCAAGCGACCTCGCGCTCCTTTCCGATAATCTTTTGTTTTTCGTAATAGCCTGGGAACTTTCGACTCTTTTCCTATATGCGCTTGTCAATTGCGGCCATCGGAATAGAGTGCAAGCCGCTACTGCCGGTTATCGGACGTTCGGGATACTCGGTTTCTCCGAGGCCGCTTTGCTTCTCGGTGTAATTATCATTTGGACACAATACGGCACAATTTCTATGGCCTCGTTGAATATCCCTACCGTCGGCTGGCTCGGCGTGCTGCTTTATTTGATGTTCTTCGCAGCTTCGGCAGCAAAGGCGGGCGCGATTCCTCTTCACACCTGGATACCTTCGGCAGCGGAGGGCGCACCGACCAGCATTATGGCCTACCTGCCGGCGTCGATAGACAAGCTTCTCGGGATTTACCTTCTTGTGCGCATCTCCACCGATATTTTCGCCGTTACGGCGGGTATCCGTCTGATGGTTATGATAGTCGGCGCCGTTACGATATTAGTCGCGGTGATGCTGGCGCTGGTTCAGCATAATCTCAAAAAGCTCCTTGCATTTCACGCTGTTAGTCAGGTCGGTTATATGGTGTTGGGCATAGGCACCGGCACGGCTATCGGTATTATCGGCGGGCTTTTTCATATGATTAACAACGCGCTATATAAAGCGGTATTGTTTTACGGCGCGGGTAGTGTCGAAACGCAGGCTAAGACTACCGATTTGGAAAAGCTTGGCGGATTGGCGAAATTTATGCCTCTGACATTCGTCTCGATGGTTATCGCCGCGCTGGCGATTTCCGGCGTGCCGCCGCTCAACGGTTTTGCGTCGAAATGGATGATTTATCAAAGCTGCCTCGAGGCCGGACGGCCTATAATGCTGATAGCGGCGATGCTCGGCAGCGCGTTAACCCTCGCCTCTTTTATCAAGGTTATCTATTCGGTATTTTTAGGGCAGAAGCCAGCCGGATTACCGGCGGTTAGAGAGGCCTCGCCGGCTATTACGTTGCCGCAACTCGCACTGGCGATACTATGCATAGGTTTCGGCGTTTTTGCGGCCTGGCCGGTCAGGACGTTCCTGATGCCCGCTATCGGCAAGGAATTCGCCGCGTCGGTGGTCGGTTCGCTCGGCTGGGGCGGAACGCTGTGGAGCCCGAGCCTCGCTACTATCCTTATAATAATAGGTCTCGCGGTCGGCATAATTTTCTATCTTCTCGGCAGGGCATTCAAACCGCGCCGCGTTTCGGCTTATTACGGCGGCGAGGTTCTCCCGAAAGAGGACACGCGCATTCCGGGAACGGGTTTCTACGGGACTATCGAGAACCTCCCGCTTCTTAAAACCGCTTATGCAGACAGCGAAAAAGGTGTCTGGGACCCGGATTATTTCGTCGCATCGATATTCAACGGGATATTTGTCAAAGGGCTTAAATATATGCATACGGGAGTTCTATCTACCTATCTCTCGTGGAGTATAATCGGGCTGGTTGTAATAATATTTGTTTTAATAGTATAGAAGTCAGGAGACGGAAATACCCTATCTTATAAAAAGGCAGCTGAGGGTTTCTGAATTCTGGCCTACAAATAGGAGGATTAACGGTGTTAATACTTTTCCATATTCTACTTTTCTTTATGATAATTGGTTCGATAGTGGCTATCGAGACGAAGAATATGTTATCCGCGGTAATCGCCGTCGGCGCCGTGGGATTCGGGGTCAGCCTTATGTTCCTGTTTCTCGGCGCGCCGGATATCGCTATTACTCAGGTCATAGTCGAGGTTTTGAGTCTCGTTATTCTTATCCGGGCTACGGTTTATATAGACAACAGGGCAATCGAACGTAAGTTCGATAGTTTCGCAATAATAACCGGCCTTCTGTTTCTCGGGTTTTTTATAATGGCCGCAGTATGGGCGTTCGGCGATATGACCCCGTTCGGGGAGCCGCTGATGAGAGTCTCGCGCAGGTATCTTTCGGGCACCGCCGCGGAGACCGGCGCGGTTAATGCAGTCGCCGGTGTAATACTCGACTATCGGGCTTACGATACGCTCGGCGAGGCTATGGTTCTGTTCGCCAGCATTCTCGGCGCTCTTGTGATACTTCGCAATAGAGGCAAGAAACCTGTAGTTAAATAAAGATAGACGTTCATTACGAAACGGGCGAGCACAGAGATGCGCCATTATGGATTGAAAATATGATATTTCTGGTAGGGCCGGCCAGCTGGTTGCCCCTACACAACGGGACAGATACATCCGTCCTATACGGAAATCGGTAATCGGAGAAAAATATGGACATTAAGGAAATAACGCGAGACAAATCCCTTGGGATGACGATAATAGTCAAGACTATTTCGCGTCTTATAGTGAGCTTTATTCTCGTGTTCGGGTTATATATTGTGCTTTACGGCCATATCACGCCCGGCGGTGGTTTCGCGGGAGGGGTAATACTCGCTATCTCCTATGTCCTTCTGATACTCGCTTTTGGCGGCAAGGTCGCTGTCGCGAAAATGAGCGGCTTTTGGGCGAGTATGTGGGACAACCTCGGCGCGCTCGCTTTTGTGGTTATCGGCTTTCTCGGCCTTATCGGCGGGTATTTCTTCTTAAACTTCATAAACCACGGCACGCCGGGTAAATTGATTTCAGCCGGTATTATCCCGCTATGTAATATCGCTATAGCCGTTAAGGTCGGCGCGGCGCTTTATGCGGTTTTTCTCGCGCTTTCGATTTACGGTAGGATATCGACCGAGGAGGACGAGTAATATGTTAAGCCACACGAGTTTATATATTCTGGATATCGCGCTTATGGGTATGGGTATTTACGCGCTTATCGCCAAACGGCATATAATAAAGAAAATAATCGGCGTGGTTATTATAGAATACGCGATAAACCTCTTTTTGATATTGATAGGCTACCGCGCCGAAGGGGTGGCTGTCGCGCCCATCCAGGACGCCGAAATCGGTGCGACCGAGCTTGCCGCGAAAGCAGTGGACCCGCTACCTCAAGCGTTGGTTCTCACCTCTATCGTTATCGGTCTCGGAACGCTGGCGCTGATGGCTGCTCTCGCAATAAAGCTATATGAAAAATACAAAACCTTCGATATGTCGGAGATAAACCGTTTGCGCGGGTAGAAAGGTGACGGCGATGAACCACATATTGCCGCTAATGGTCGGAATCCCGCTGGGGATGGCGGTTATTACGCTTATCCTGTCTAAAATCCACAACCGAATCGCCGATATAAGCGCAACGGCAACGACTATAGCAACTGCCGCTATGTCGTTCTATCTTATCGGCACGGGAGAATCTACATACTGGATGGGCGGATGGTTCCCGCCCTTTGGGATTACGCTGGTTTTCGACGGCTTGTCGTCGCTTTTGTTGATAATAGTAAATACGGTCGCCCTGCTTTCGGTAGTTTTCAGTCTGTCGTATATGGAAAAATACACCGCCAAACCGAAATTCTATTCGTTGTTTCTTTTTATGCTGGCCGGAATGAATGGCGTAGTCCTGACCGGAGACCTCTTTAATATGTTCGTCTTTCTGGAGATAGCATCTATCGCCAGTTATGCGCTGGTCGGCTTCGGAGTCGAACACGAGGAACTCGAGGCGAGTTTCAAGTATCTGATTCTCGGAACGGTCGCCAGCACGATGGTTCTACTCGGCGTGGCGCTAACCTACGCTATGACCGGTTCGGTCAATATGGCGGATGTTTCCGCTATGCTTAAATCGTTCCCTGCAACTAAAACGATGGCATTCGCCGCCGGCGCTTTTATTATGGGTTTCGCGCTTAAGTCCGGCCTCGTTCCTTTTCACGCCTGGCTTCCCGATGCACACCCGAGCGCCCCTGCACCCGTCTCCGCTATGCTTTCAGGAGTCCTTATTAAAGCCATCGGCGTCTATGCGATGGTCAGGGTAATATTCGACGTTCTCGGGGCATCGCCGGTTTTTCTCGAGATAATGCTGGTTCTCGGCGCGCTTTCTATGGCTGTCGGCGGTTTTCTGGCAATCGGCCAGTGGAATCTGAAGCGGATGTTCGCGTATAGCTCTATTTCCCAGATGGGTTACGTAGTCGTCGCGCTCGGACTCGGGACGCATCTCGGGTTTATCGCGGGGCTTTTCCATCTGTTCAATCACGCGGCGTTTAAGAGCCTGCTATTTTTGTCCGCCGGCTCTATCGAGCACGCGACAGGAACCAGAGATATGAAAGAACTCGGCGGGCTGGCGCAAAGAATGCCCGTTACATCGACCACGACCGCTATCGGCGCGCTGTCTATTTCCGGCGTGCCGCCGTTTAACGGCTTTTTCAGCAAACTATTGATAATCCTGGCCTGTGTCGCCGCCGGTCGATGGTTTCTGGCAGCCCTCGCCGCTGGAGTCGGCGTCGTAACGCTGCTGTATTTCCTTAAAGCGATGCGGTTTAGCCTGTTCGGCGAGTTACCTAAAGCGCTTTCCAATATCAAAGAAGTGCCTTTCCCGATGGCTTTCAGTGTAATCGCGCTCGCGGTTGTTTGTTTGGCGGTTGGAGTAATCTTCCTCGTGGACCCGGCGTTCAGCGATATTTTCCTACAGCCGGCAGCGGAAGTCCTGATGGACGGACTTAAATCCAACGCATCGTCGTATATCGCCTCGGTTTTAGGGGGATAACATCGATATGGAAATACTGCGCGAAATAACGATTTATTCAACCCGGGTCGCGACCCAAATGGGAGTGTTATGAAATCGACAATACAATTCATAATCCTCTTCGCCCTGTGGCTTCTTCTTACGTGGAGTGTCCAACTGGCGGATATCATCGCTGGCATAGTCATAAGTATACTCGCGGTCGCGCTTATGGGGGATATATTTACCGGAAAAATGTATCGTATTCTCAATCCAATCAGGTTATTCTGGATGGTCGTGTATATACCTTATCTTTTCCTGTATATAATTTTGGCGAATCTCGACGTAGCTTACAGGGTGATAAACCCCGCGATGCCGATTCGACCGGGAATAGTGCGGTTCAAAACGAATCTTAAATCCGAAATCGGGAAAACATTTCTGGCGAACTCTATCACACTGACGCCCGGCACACTCACGGTCGATATAATCGGCGACGAGTTTTTTGTCCACTGGATAAATGTCCGTTGCGACGGCGACTCCGAAAAACAGGGGGAAATAATTGCCGGCAAATTTGAACGGATACTCGGGAGGATTTTCGAATGAGCACATTGATGCAAATATATATCTGCGCGCTTTCCGTTTCGGCGTTTCTATGCCTTTATCGAATTGGCATGGGGCCGACGCCGCCGGACAGAACGGTCGGTATCGACATTCTCGGAACGCTCGTGGTCGGGTTTTGCGCGTTTATGTCTATACTTACAGGGAAAGATTTCTATATGAATATCGGAATATCGTGGGCGCTTCTGTCTTTCGTGGGAACCCTGGCGCTGGCGAAGTTTCTCGAGAGGAGGAGTCTGGATGAGTGATACAATCGCCCATATTCTGATTTCTATCGGCGTCCTGTTCGACCTTCTCGGATGTGTCGGCCTGGTGCGCCTTCCCGATGTCTATAACCGGCTTCAGGCCGCGACGAAATGCGTTACACTGGGAACCTGTATGATACTTATCGGGGTTCTGGTTCTTGTCGGTTTCAACGCACTCGGGATTAAGGCCGTCATTTGTATGGTTTTTGTCCTTCTTACCAGTCCGACCAGCGCGCACGCTCTAGCCCGCGGTTCGCATAAAGCCGGTGTCCCGCTGTGGCCGGATTCGGTGACGGACAAATACAAAGAGCGCAAGGGGGCCGAAAAATGAGAAAGCCCAAGCTCAGAGAACTTGGCGAGGCAATCAAAGCCCTCATCAAAGGGCCTTATACGACCAAATTCCCGAAAAAACCGGCGGAAATCGCGCCCGAATACAAGGGGTTTCCGGAGTTTCAGGAGGACGGCTGCGTCCGCTGCGGCGGATGCGCCGAGATTTGCCCGACTCGCACTATAGAACGCCGCGACCTTATCGAGGAGGGCAAGCGGGTTATGTTCCGCAATTACGCCAATTGCATAATCTGCGGCCAGTGCCAGCTGTATTGCCTCACCGGCGAAGGTATCGTGATGACTAACGAGTTCGACAAAACGACACTCGACAGGCACAATATCTACGAAGAAATCGAGGACGAACTGGTGTTCTGTGAGGCGTGCGGCGCAGTTATTACAACAAAGAAACATATGGATTGGATAGCGGACAGGCTCGGCGAGATGACATACTCGAACCCCACTTTCTTCGTATATAAAGGGTATGAGATGGGGCTCGCGGATAAGGATGCTGGCAAGAACCATCCCGGTTTCTGGCGCGAGGACCATATGCGCGTTCTTTGCCCGCGCTGCCGGAGGAATCTGATGTTCAAGGAGGACTGGGAGGGATAGGGACAATCTCTTTACCTTTACGCGAGGGCGCGGTAATGCGCCCTTTTTTGTCAACAATTGCCGGAGGGTATTAGATATTGCTCCCTGCGGACTCAAAAGGCCAAAACGACTGGAAAGTCTATCGGTTCGGAAATCAACCCTCGATATAATGTTGTTGACAAACCGGTTTGGTGCCCGTAAATTGGAACTTTTCTAAAACCGCTTTCTCGCGGGGATGTTCAACCCGAAACAGAAGGAGTCGCAGTGGCTGTGAAGGATTTTTCCACCAATAATATCAGAAATATTGCACTTTTAAGTCACGGAGGTGTTGGTAAAACGACGCTGGCAGAGGCTCTGGTCTACACCACCGGGGCTATCAACCGCATGGGCAAAATCGAGGACGGCAACACAGTCAGCGATTACCACCCGAAAGAGATAGAACGCAAAAGTTCTATCCAGCTTTCTCTTCTTTTTGTAGAGGACCGCGACACTAAAATCAATATTCTCGACACGCCCGGTTATACCGATTTTGTCGGCGAGGTTATCAGCGCGGTCAGGGTTGTCGAATCGGGAGTGATGCTTGTTTCGGCGCAGAGCGCTGTAGAGGTCGGCACGCAGAAATCGTGGGGATATCTGAATGGTAAGCCGTGTCTGTTTCTGGTCAACAAGATGGACCGCGAGAACGCAGATTTCGGGAAAGCTCTTCGCGAGTTGAACGAGGCTTTCGGAACCGGTGTCGCCCCGATAGCTATTCCGGTCGGCTCGGCGGGAAGTTTCAACGGCGTTGTCGACCTTCTGACACACACCGCATATAAATATGAAAGAGGCGGCAAAGGAAAAGGCTCTAAAATGGATATCCCGCCGGAACTCGAGGCGCAGATAACGGATTATCGGACCCAGCTTATCGAGTCGGTTGCCGAATCCGACGACGCTTTGCTCGAAGAGTATTTCGAGACCGGTCAACTTCCCGACGAGAAGCTTATTTCGGGTTTGAGGAAGGCTGTGGCAACGGGTAAGCTGTTTCCGGTTATTCCGATAAGCGCTGCGGAGAATATCGGCACCGACCTGGTTTTGCAGGCGATAGTAGAACTTTTGCCCACACCGGACGCAGTCGGAAAAGTCGAGGGAACGAAGTCTCCGAATTCCGAAGAGCTTACCGAAACGCGCGAGGTTTCCGAGTCCGCTCCGACCAGCGCTTTAGTCTTCAAGAATTACTCGGAGGAGCATGTCGGTAAATTGACCTATTTGAAGGTCTATTCCGGTTCGATATCGAGCGGGGACGATTTGTTCAATCCAACGAGAAGTGGCAGCGAGAGAATAGGCACGCTTTATGTCGGTCGCGGCAGGGACCGCATCGAGGTTAAGAGATTAGTCGCGGGGGATATCGGTATAACGGTTAAGTTAAAATCGACACAAGCCGGCGACACCCTTTGCGATAAGTCCAAACCGATTGTCTATCCGCCTATCGACTTCCCGAATCCTGTTATCGATGTCGCTATCTCGCCGAGACAAAAGGGTGAAGAGGATAAAATTGCCACAGGGCTTTCACGTCTTGCCAGCGAAGACCCGACATTCAAGTATTCGACCGACCCGGAGCTTAAGCAGACGATACTATATGGCCAGGGCGAATTGCAGCTGGAGCTAATAATCGACAAACTCTCCAAGCAATTCGGTGTCGAAGTCGATTTAAAGAAGCCGCGAATAAAATACAGGGAAACTATTCGCAAACAGGCCGAGGCTCAGGGTCGCCACAAGAAGCAGACCGGTGGCCGCGGGCAATTCGCCGATGTCTGGCTCAGGCTCGAACCATTAGAAAGAGGAGAGGGATACGTATTCGAAGATGAGATTACCGGCGGCGTGGTGCCGAGCAAATTTATCCCAGCCGTAGATAAGGGATTGCAGGAGATTATGGCCAAGGGCGTATTGGCGGGATACAAAGTAGTCGATGTAAAAGTTACGCTTTATGATGGTTCATATCATACTGTAGATTCCAGCGAGATGGCTTTCAAGGTCGCAGCGCACCTCGGATTCAAGAACGCATTCGAGAAAGCCGACCCATATCTGCTGGAGCCGTTCGATAATGTCGAGATAATCGTCCCGGAGGAATTCACTGGCGATGTTATGGGGGATATTTCTTCACGTAGAGGCAAAATCGGCGGTATGGAACCATCCGGTTCTTTCACCAAAATAAAGGCTCAGGTTCCTCAGGCAGAACTTTACAAATACTCGACCGCGTTGCGAAGCCTCACCCAGGGCCGCGGGTATTTTACTCGCGAATTTTCGCATTACGACGAGGTTCCTCACGATATTGCACAACAACTAATCGCAGAATCGAAGCCGGAACCAGAGGAGGCGTAGCGAGTTGTGGATAAATTCGCCTTATTTATCCCAGAGGAAGAACGATTCCGGAAGGTTTCATCACTCTGATATTAGGGTAAAAGACGTATTCGATAGGACTACGCGCAACGAATAAAAATACCTGTCGTCGGGGATACCCGAGCGAGATGAATAGACATTTAATTAGCCCCGGGCTTTGGTCCGGGGTTTTTTGCCGAAACGTTCAATAGTTTTTTATTGCATTTTTGGGTAATAATCATTAATTTAGAAATTATCCGGTTGGGAAACTTCGTAACCGAGAATCTGGAACCAGTTACCCGAAATCTGTGGGGCCTGTAAAATTTAATAATCCTGTCTATGCGTGCCCCAATTTATTTTGGCATAACAAGCTTATCTTATTGTCCGTTAATGTGTTATCGCGGTTGGTTCCCGTCGGGCTCGCAATGAGTGTTTTTGCAAGTTTTTATTTCGGTCGAGAATATTTCCATTTTTTCAGCGGTCCTAAATAATCCATTTAATAGGAGTTACTATGTTCGATTCGAAAGAGCTTAAGAAATTAGAAAAGAAACAAAAAAAATGGGAAGAGAAGTTTAAAAACTCCCGCCTTCAGCAAAGGAAATTCATCACCGTCTCGATGGAGGAGGTCGCGCCGCTCTACACGCCGCTCGACTCGAAAGACCGCGATTTTGACGAGAAAATCGGATTTCCCGGGGAATACCCATATACGCGAGGCGTGCAGACATCGATGTATCGCGGGCGAACGTGGACGATGCGCCAGTTCTCCGGTATGGGCAGCGCCCGACAAACAAACGAGCGATATCATTACCTATTAAAACACGGCCAGACCGGGCTTTCCGTCGCGTTCGATATGCCGACACTTATGGGCTACGACTCCGACCACGTTTTTTCGAAGGGTGAGGTCGGCCTTTGCGGCGTCGCGGTCGATTCGCTTAAAGATATGGAGATAATTTTCGACGGCATCCCGTTGGATAAGATTTCGACATCGATGACTATCAACTCCCCGTCGAATATCCTTCTGGCGATGTATATCGCGGTCGCCGAGAAACAGGGCGTTCCGCAGGAAATTCTCACCGGAACCACGCAGAACGACATCCTGAAGGAATATATCGCACAGAAAGAGTGGATTTATCCGCCGGCGCCATCGATGCGGCTTATCGTCGATTCTATCGAATACTGCACTAAACACGTCCCTAAATGGAACACGATTTCGATTTCAGGGTATCATATCCGCGAGGCCGGAGCGACCGCCGCGCAGGAGCTGGCATTTACGCTCGCCGACGGTTTCGCTTATGTAGAGGCCGCTATCGAGCGCGGTATGGATGTCGACGATTTTGCGCCGAGACTGTCGTTTTTCTTCAACGCACATCTCGACTTTTTCGAGGAAATCGGGAAATACCGCGCAGCGAGGCGTATCTGGGCACGGCGGATGAAAGAGAAATACGGCGCGAAAAACCCGAAATCGATGCTAATGCGATTCCACACGCAGACAGCGGGGTGTAGCCTTACAGCACAGCAACCGGAGAATAATATCGTCCGCACTGCGTTCGAGGCGCTCTCGGGTGTTCTCGGCGGGACACAGAGCCTCCATACGAACTCGATGGACGAGACCTACGCGTTACCATCGGAGCAAGCCGTTAAAATCGCTCTAAGGACGCAGCAGCTTATCGCCTACGAAACCGGAGTGGTGAATACAATCGACCCGCTTGCGGGGTCCTACTTCGTCGAGGCGATGACCGACAGGCTCGAAGACGAAGCCGAGGCCTATTTCGACGAAATCGAGAAGCGAGGTGGGGTAATCCAATGTATCGAGGACGGCTATTTCCAGCGTGAGATAGCCAGAGCGGCATACAACTACCAGAAGGCTATCGAGAAGGGTGACCGGGTGGTAGTCGGCGTAAATGAATTTGTCGAGGAGGACGAGGAAATCCGTATCCCACTCCTGAAAATCGACAAGCAGGTCGAAATCGACCAGTGCGAGATGCTGGAGAAACTCCGCAAGGAGCGCGACAACGACGCGGTCAAACGCACGCTGGACAACCTGCGTGCCGTCGCAGAGGGGGACGGCAACACGGTCGAGGCCATCCTCGAATGCGTCCGCGCCTACGCCACCGAGGGTGAGATGTGCGACGTGATGAGGGAGGTGTGGGGCGAATATACGGAGAAATCGATAATATAGGAAATTGCAGGAGGAAACAAGAGCTTTATATATCTTTTATAAAAACGGTCAATCGTGGCAGAATTAATATCGAAAACCGGTGAGCGAATAATACCCGAAGAGTTCGTATCCAAAGATGAATTTCTTCAATATCTGCGGCATTTATATGCGTATGAGTTTGCGAAAGACAATATCCCGAAAACCGGTTTAATCCTGGACCTCGGGTGTGGAGAAGGCTACGGCACGAGTCTATTATCGCGGAATGTCGAAAGAATTATCGGCCTGGACGTAGATAAGGATACAATCGCGCATGCGTCGAGGGAATACGGAGCAGAAAATTGTATTTTCAAAGCGTTCGACGGTGTAAAAATCCCATACGGAGATGATACTATCGATGCGGCTGTCTCTTTTCAGGTAATAGAGCACATTCAGGACGATGAAAATTATGTTTTGGAAATCTATAGGGTTCTCAAAAAGAATGGGATATTCATCCTTACTACACCCAATAGGACTTACCGACTAAAACCGGGTCAAAAACCCTGGAACAGATTTCATGTTCGGGAGTATTATCCGGAAGAATTGGAGAGTATCTTAAAAAGCGTATTTTCGGATGTGAACGTATGGGGGATTCGCGGAACCGACGAGGTGCAAAGGTTGGAGATAGAGAGGGTAAAGCGGAACCTAAAAGCGGTTTCCTTCGACCCGTTAAATTTAAGGAAATTAATACCGGAAGCGTTGATACCTGCGATTATCGAAATCCGGGAAAGAATTAGTGGTGCGAATCGGAAACGAAAGAACGATAACGAATCCCTTAAAAAATACAGCCTTAAAGATTTTTATGTTATAAAGGACAACGTTAGGGATAGCCTGGATTTATTGGGAGTATGTAGAAAATAATTTAATTTCGAAAACATCGGAGCTCAAATGGAACGAAAGATACGAATTCTTCTTGCCAAACCCGGCCTCGATGGCCACGACCGGGGTATTAAAGTTATCGCGAACTCATTCCGCGACGCCGGAATCGAGACAATCTATGCCGGTCTCCGACAAACCCCGGAGACTATTGTCGAGGCCGCGATTCAAGAGGATGTCGACGCTATCGGTCTGAGTATCCTGTCGGGCGCGCACATGACCCTGTTCCCGGCAGTATTGAAATTGTTAAAAGAGAGGGGCGCCGACGATATACTGCTCTTCGGCGGCGGTATTATTCCCGAAGAGGATATTGAAGAACTCAATAAAATGGGCGTCGGCAGACTATTTACGCCCGGCACACCGACGTCGGAGATAGTCGAATACGTAAAATCGAAGATTGAGAAAGAGTAAAACCTATCGAATAGAGGAGTTAAATTGATTAAATCGACAAAAATCGGGGATTACGAGGTATTTTTTCTTCACGACGGCGAGTTCTGGCTCGACGGCGGGGGTTATTTTGGAGTAATCCCAAAAGTGATGTGGGAGAGATTAGTTGCCCCGGATGAGAAAAACCGCGTAGTCCTGAAATCCAACCCGATGCTCGTAAAAACCGGCGAGCACAATGTTCTTATCGACCCCGGACTCGGAAACAAATATAACGAAAAACAGGTTAAAATTTGGAAAATCAAAAACGAACCTTCAGTAATCGATTCGCTCGCCCAAATAGGGATGACCCCCGACGACATCGATATCGTCGTTGCGACACACCTGCATTTCGACCATATGGGAGCATCGACGAGATGGCAGGAGCCGGGCGTGGCCGTTCCGGTTTTCAAGAACGCGACGCATTATATCCAGAGAGGGGAATGGGAGGACGCGACACACCCCGATGTCCGAACGAAAGGGACTTATTTCCTAGAGAACTACGTCCCGCTGATGGAAGCTGGGTTGGTCGAGCTAATCGACGGCGACGTCGAGATAGTCCCCGGAATAAGCGTCGAGGTTACCGGTGGCCACACGAAGCACCATCAAATAGTTTTTGCAAGGTCGAGAGGGGAAACGGCGGTCTATTTCGGAGGTATCGTATCGTCGATAAATCACGTGAGAATAGCCTATACGATGGGTTTCGATTTATACCCGGTAGAAATAATGCAGAAGCGCCGCGAGTTATATGAACGCGCAATCGCCGAGAACTGGCTGGTGTGCCTCGAACACGACCCGGACTACCCGGCGATACATATAAAATTCGACGGGAAGCATTATTCGTATGAACCGTATCAGTTTTAACGGTGCCCGATATCGAAGGTGCGAATAATTAGCGGTTTGCAGCGTAACCGACCACCGAATTCATGGAGGTTTAATGCCAAGGATTATATTTTTGTCTCTGATTGCCGTTTGTTTCTCCGTTTGTAGCATTCTCGAGGCGAGTCGAATCGAAACACTGAAAGAAGAACTTTCGCTCTGGATGCCGCGGATTACCGGGGTTACCGCGCCGGATACCGCGATTTCCGGTAGAGCGAGAAAAACCGATAGTTTCAAGACCGGTGTCGGACAGGTCATTCGCAAATTCGGTCTCCACGGAGAGAATGTGAGGGCATTACTCGAATCGACGGACGATGAAATCGTTCTTGGATACTACAATCCCGATACTGTTCTCGTAATCGACAGAGACACAACGATTTACGCGAACATAATCCTTCTGAACAATGCCCAACTCATTATCAGAGACTGTGTTTTCACATACAAGGGGAATATCGTGGCGACCGGCAACTCGCGCCTCATTGTCGAGGACGCCGACTTCATCCTGCCGCAGGATTATATCTATCAATTTCAGTTCATCGTCGTCGATTCGGCGGGGATCGAATATCGCAACTCGCGCATAAATAGCTCTCTTCTCCCATTCGGCGCGGGCGTCACGCACCGGGCGTTTTTCGAGATGGACAGCGTGGAAATGGACGCCGCGTTCATTACGTTTTTGCTTATGGAAAACAGCCGCATCGATATAAACCACGCGAACGGCGCGGGCGAGTTCGTCGTTCTCGGCGATTCGTGCAGCCTTCATATCGCACACAGCGACACGGTTCTTATCTGGCTCGGTTTCCCGAAAAACTCCTCCGGCGAGGTTCACGGTTCGTTCGGAATGGGTGATTATGTCGAGAGTTACTCTTTCCCCGACTCCACCTGCACAGGGATTAGCTATTCAATCGAACTCGACAGCCTTAGCGGGTTGATTCTCGCCACAATGGCGGAAGACAGCACCGAGGTCGTAGTCTATGATGCCGACCTCCAAAGCTGCGGAAATATCTTTTATAACAACTGGGTGGACACAATTTCTGGCCTTGTGGATGGCTCGCACTACGACGATTTTTCACCGCACCTTCCAGGACGCACATTGAGGCTTGTGAACAGTTCTGTCAAAGCGTGGAACCTGTATCCATACGAGAATACCGAGATAACTTTGCAAAGCTCGATATTTGGGGAATTGTGTTCGGATAGCTTAGCACAAACGACAATAATGAACGCCACCTGCGATGGAATGGGCGGGCATGTCGGCGCTGGCGGCTCGGCGACATTTATTATGTTCTATTCGACCCTTTTTACCGATGCTCTTATGGAACGGAATTCGATGTCTATGCTGCTTTATACGAGTTTCGTCAGGGGAAATCTTATCGCACGCGACCGCGCGGTAACGCTGCTCTATAATACCGTTCTCGTAAATCCCATTCAGGTCTATGATTCTGCGGCTGTGATGGAGATTACCGTGAATCAACCGTCTCCGGCGTGGATAGACGATACGCTTTCGATTGGAGGCACCGCGACAATGCATCGCGGCCCAGACTCGCCATTCAGTTTCGAGGGATACCGGATGGAGTATGCTTCGGTCGACGACACGACGACATTTTTCCCGCTGACAAGCATCGTCACGACGCCGGTCCATAACAGCGAGCTATGCGCTTTCCCGACCTACGGCCTCGATGTAGGCAATTATTTGATAAGAATATGGTATTTCTTTTCGGCTTATACCAGCCACGATAGTCTGTGTTTTGATAATTCAGTATATTTGAGTTACAACACCGGAATAGACGAGAGGGGAGTGCCATCAGATTTGGCACTGGATATTTATCCAAACCCGTTCAATTCGGTGGTAAATATCGATATCCGGGGCGTCGGCGCGCACCGTTCCGGTGCGCGGAGGCAGATTGCCGAAGTAAAGATTTTCGATATAAACGGGCGTTTGGTCGGCAATCTGCCTCCGCCCTGCACTAAATCCGGGGGAGAATTCGGGATTTGTTCGGAGAATCGGTGTTCGGATTTAGTGCAGGCGCCGACGCCCCTTATCTGGCAACCCGATAAATCCCTCGGTTCCGGTATTTATCTAATTCGAACGAAGATAGACGGTATCGCTTTAACGCGCCGTGTATTGTATTTGAAATAGCTTTTTACGGCGTTTTGTTATTGGATTTCATTTGTAGTTTGCGTAGGTTTCGTTTAACATTTATGCATGAGAAAGAAAAACAAGCCATTTCTCAATGCGCATGCACTTAAAAACGATTGGTTAAGTGGGTATTGCGGAGAGTATAATTAATACGATAGCCAGATACGCGACTTATATAGCGCAACTGGCGGCCGTTCTGATTATCGTGGCAGGTATGGTCGGCGCGGTTTATTATTATATACGGAACCGCATTAAACGCATATCGGATTACAAACCGGTATTGGAAAGCCGGCTCGAATTGGGACATACCCTTTCTCTCGGTCTTTCGTTTTTAATTGGCGCGAGCATTCTAAAAAGCGCCATCGCGCCGACCTGGGACGACATCGGCAAACTTGCGGCTATAATCGCGTTGCGGACAATCCTAAACTATTTCCTTACGAGGGAGATAAAAACGCTGGGACAGGATATCCCGCGATAGAAAAGACCCTATGGCACAGACACTTATCGAACAGCACGGCCTTTTCGGTTGCGTCCAGTGCGGTCGGTGCGTCGCCGGATGCCCGATTTCTATCCGAACTGCACTGAACACGAGAAAACTCATCTATCAGAGCCTTCTCGAAAGCAAAAAACGTGTCCAGTCGCCGGATATCTGGTGCTGCACAACTTGCAAGACCTGCTCCGACCGCTGCCCGAAGGGTGTCGAGATTATGGAATATATCGTCGCACTGCGAAGATATCAGGTCGAACGCGGGAAAATCGAGCCGACCGCCCGCAACGCTCTCGAGAGCATTCTCAAGCACGGCAACCCATGGGAACGCGCCCGTGAAAAACGAACCGAGTGGATTACCGACGACCTCGACGTCCGGATTCTCGAGGAGGGCGAATCGACGGACGTTCTGCTTTTTGTCGGCTGCACACCGGCTTACGACCCCGAGGCTCAAAAATCCGCGCGTGCGCTGGCGAAATTGCTGAATAAGGCCGGTGTCGATTTCGCTATTCTCGGGACGGCCGAATCCTGCTGCGGCAACGAGGTCGAGCGTATGGGCGAGGAGGGCTTGTTCGAGATGCTCGTCGAGGAGAACACCGAGCTTTTCTCGAAATACAAATTCAACAGAATCGTAACGATTTCGCCGCATTGTTATAACACGTTCAAGAACGAATACACGGCGCTTGATTTTGAAATCATCCATTACACGCAACTGTTGCAAGAGCTTATCGAAAGCGGCGCCCTGAAATTCGATGGCAAAATCGGCGAAAATGTTATTTTCCACGACCCGTGTTTCCTCGGCAAACAGAACGCGGTTTTCGACCCTCCGAGATTCGTCCTGCAGAGCGCTCTCGAAAACGAATTGCTCGAGTTCGATAGGAATAGAGAACGGAGTCAGTGCTGCGAGGGCGGGGGCGGCCGGATGTGGATAGAGGTCGAATCGGATATAGAACGGACCGCCGAAGAGCGCGTTAAGGACGCCGAATACTTCGGCGCGGAGATTATCGCCACGAGCTGCCCGTTCTGTATGCTAACCCTGTCCGACGCCGTCAAAACGACCGGATTAGAGGATAAACTGCGGGTGATTGACATTAGCGAGATTTTAATTATCGACTATTAATTAAAAACTGGAGGTCCTATGAACAGCATAGTTTGCATCAAACGGGTGCCGGAGACCGCCGAGGCGACGCTCAAAATCGCCTCCGACAACAGGCGCCTCGAGGAGGAAAACCTCGTGTTCGCTATCAACGAGGCCGATAATTACGCACTCGAACAGGCGCTTCTGCTTCAGGAGGAATTCGGCGGCGACATTACAATCGTCTCGGTCGGCCCGGAGAAAACCGATGAGATTATTCGTATGGCGCTCGCAAAAGGCGCGACCAGCGCGATACGCATAACCCCCACCGATATGGCCGAACTCGACCCGTTCGCCGTGGCTTCCCTTATCGCAAACGAGGTCGAAGACCTCGATTACGACATAATTTTTACCGGTTGTGTCGCGAGCGACGACGGTTTCAGTCAGGTCGGGGTTACGCTCGCCGAAATACTCGGTATCGAGCATATATCGATGACAATCGAGATGGAGGCCGGCGAGGACGGCGCTACCGTCAACCGAGAACTCGAGGGTGGCTTGATGGCGAAATACGATGTTAAATACCCGGCGGTCGTAACGATACAGACTGGTATCAACGAACCGCGCTACGCGTCTATTCTCGGTATCAAGCGGGCGTCGAGCAAGGAAATCCGGGTCGTCGATTCCGTCGATATCGGCGGTAAAAGGGTTAATCTGGAGAAGATATATTTCCCGCCGCCGGGGAAGATGGCCGAGATTATCGAGGGCGGCCCGGACGCAGTAGCCGAGAAAACCTGCGAAATCCTTAAATCGAAAGGATTACTATAATGGCAAACGAAATTTTCGCAATCGCCGAACACTGGGACGGCGAACTAACCGACTCTACGTTCGAGATTTTGACCAAAGCGAGGCACGCCACTGCGGAAATCGGCGGCTCCGTTAGCGCCGTTTTACTCGGAAGCAATGTGGACAACCTCGCCGATAAACTCAAAACC
>QNEE01000020.1 GCA_003645085.1 bacterium
GTCGTAGACCCCGGGTGGGCCGACTCGCTGGGCTAATTCTACATCGAGAGCACGAGCGGCGCTTTCCAGTCCACACAGGTCGGCCAGTTCGGCCAGATATGGATTAGCGTCTTCTGTCGTTTCCGTGAGAATCTCTCCCGCGCGAATCTGTCTTCTTTTCAGGCTGAAAGGCCTGGAAAGCAAGCTTTCGGTCAGGTCTTTCATACGGTTTTCATAATGTTCACGGTTTTCCCCGAGCGCCCTCATAAACGAAACAATAAGAGGCGCGGGAGGCAATGGTTGGTCTCCTTCGGCCAGCGGTCTCGTAAGAACCGTTAATTCCGTTCGGTCGAGCAAATTCAACAGTCGGTAATTCCAACGGTAAGCGCCTCCCTGTAAAATAAGTCTCAACGACTCGGCGTCTTTTCGGCTAATAAATGGAAATTTTTGCTCCTGCGGCGGCAATTTCCCCTGAATAACGTCGGCGACAATCGCAACTGTCGAATCAGACCTGCCTATCATAGAATATCCCATAACTTTTACGCCTTCCCCACCAGGCGAATCCGGCGATTCCGATTCCAGGAAAGATAATAATAATTCAGCGTGTGCTGTAAAACTCTCCATCGGGGCGGCGTTAAAACTATCCAGCAATTTCTGTAATTCGGTATAGGCTTGGGCTTGATTTTTCATTTCGGTAAAGCTATTTTCGCCCTTCCCCAATAGTAAAGCTAAATTTCGTCCTATCTCGAATTCGCTAAAGAAATTGTTAATACAATCCGCGAACGTTTTTCCTGACACAATCCGGTTTCCTTTTACCGAATCGAAAATAGCGTGGAGTTTCTTTAGTATTCGGGTCAGAATCTCCGCTTCGAGAGTTTTGGTTCGCTCCAACGGCGAAAACCACGTAGTCTCCAGCGGCAGCCCGCCTATTATACCGGCTCCGCAAGCCACGGAATCGAGCGCGGGCACATTCTCATACGCAATTAGAGGATGAGAAAGCAAATCCATCAGTTCGATTCGCCCGAACCGGCTATGAACAAGCGACGTTATTCTGCGTAAAAGCTCGGCGATGTAAGTATCCGCAAACGGTTTTTCCTTTTCTTTTTCAATCGGGAGTCCGTGGGCCGACAGCGCCCGCTCGATATTCATCTTCGAATCCCCTTCCGCATATACGACTATTTCCCTTAGCGGAATACCGTTGTCCAGATGAAGCGACTTTACCGCAGAGGCCACAAGCTCGGCCTCTTCAGAATAGTTCCTTCCGCAAAGAATTGCCAATCGTGGCCATCGGTCGAATCTGGATTCTAAAACGGCGTCGATACTACCGTCACGGAACGCTATTGCCTCGATTAATGTGTCCGATTCGGAGCTTATTCTCGGCGGAAAGCTAAAATTTATTTCAATACCGGTTTCGCGGGCGCATTTAATAAGACGTTCCTCGAGCGCGTTCGCAGCCAGAATATGTTTTTCTCCGGCCGGATGATTCGCCTGAGCGGGCAGATAAAAAGTAACATCGATATGCTTTGCGAGCGCCGCGAAAAAACGCGTCTGGACTATCTCTATATCCTCGAACCATAATGCCCAGGCTCTATCGAATTTCCGCATACGCCCTTCGAGACCGTTTTTCGCCAGATTCTTTATAACCTCGAAGGCTCTCCCCGTTTCGTCGGTTTTATCGAGTGTATAAAGCGTTTTGTTGTATCGGTCGAGAAATCCCGCGAATGCGCGCTGGATATTGCCCGGTCTGTCTAACTTCGAAAGATAATCTTCGCCCGAAAAAATACACGCTTTACGCAATGAAGTAACGAGGTAAGCGATTTCGTTCACAAAGCCGATAAACCGCGCGCCGCCTGCGAATTCGGCGTTTTCTAACAAAAGTTTTTTTACAAGGAAAACGTGTTCTATTTTACTGACAATAGGAGGTAGACTTAAATCACGTGAGATTTCAGAGATAAAGGTATAAGGGGTGAAAGTCGTGGGACCGAGAATAGCTCCTTTATCGGAGGCGGCTATTTGTGCGGCGTCGCGAACAGCGTTACTGTCGGGAAGGAATATTAGACCGTCCGGCAATTTATCGGGAAAACCTTTTACGATAGATAGAGACATCGATTATGCCCTAAAATAAGTATTGCCGTGAAAGACCTCGGTTTCCCATTATGCGGACTAATGGTAAAATCCAGAAACAACGCGCGGATATCGGGTTTAGCCGACCGCCATCGATTGTAAAAATTCGTCGTTGGTTTTTGTAGAGAAAAGTTTGTTTTTAAGAAACTCCATAGCCTCGACGGGGTTCATATCCGCGAGAATTTTGCGGATAAGCCAAATTCGTTGGAGTTCCGCTTCATCTAACAGGAGTTCTTCCTTGCGGGTTCCGGAACGATTGACATCCATCGCTGGGAAAATCCTTCTATCGGCGAGGCGGCGGTCGAAAACAATCTCCATATTACCGGTTCCCTTGAACTCCTCGAAAATAACCTCGTCCATTTTGCTTCCTGTTTCGATAAGCGCGGTTCCGAGAATCGTCAGGCTGCCGCCCTCTTCGATATTTCGCGCTGCGCCGAAGAAACGTTTCGGTTTTTGAAGCGCGGAGGCGTCCACACCGCCGGTTAGTATCCGTCCGGAGTGCGGCGCCACTGCGTTATAAGCGCGTGCAAGTCGGGTAATCGAGTCGAGGAGTATGACGACATCCTGTTTGTGTTCTACTAGCCTTTTCGCCCGCTCGATAACCATCTTGGAGACTTGAACGTGCCTGTCCGGAGCCTCGTCGAACGTGCTGGAAATAACCTCGGCCTTAACCGACCGCTCCATATCGGTAACCTCCTCGGGCCGTTCGTCGATAAGAAGCACTATCAGCTTACATTCGGAATGGTTGGTCGTCAAGGCGTTCGCTATTTTCTGGAGCAGCACCGTTTTCCCCGCTTTCGGAGGGCTGGTAATTAGCCCTCTCTGGCCTTTTCCGATAGGGGTCAACAGGTCCATTATCCGGGTCGATGCGTCAGAAGGGTCAAACTCTAATGTCAATTTCTCGTTCGGATAGAGCGGGGTGAGATTGTCGAAAATTATCTTGTGTCTGAGGCTATCCGGGTCTTCTTCGTTGACCGCTTCTACCTTGAGAAGGGCGAAAAACCTTTCGGAGTCTTTGGGCGGTCTAATTTGTCCCGAAACCTCGTCGCCGGTGCGGAGATTGAACCGTTTTATCTGACTCGGCGAGACATAGATGTCGTCGGGGCCTGGGAGATAGTTATAATCTGGGCTTCGCAGAAAGCCGTAACCGTCGGGCAAAACCTCAAGGACTCCCGAGGCGTGAATAGTCCCGTTTTCGGCTACCACCCCCTCGAGTATTTTGAAAATAAGCTCCTGTCGTCGGAACGCGCTCGGGTTTTCGACTCCGGTTTCGTCCGCCATTTTTATAAGTTCGTCGATACGCTTTTGTTTGAGTTCTTCAAGGTCCACTTTAATCCTCCGGTTGTATTATTTTTATATATCTTGCCAAATCAAATATCCTATTGTTGAACATACTGATTCTTGGACAAGTTCGTTTCGCCTGGCGATATTATCACATATTCTCCGGTGCGCTTATTCCGAGCAAACCGAGGCCGAGAGCGAGGGCCTCTTTCAATGCTCGGCATAACGCCACTCTTGCCATAGTAACCTTTTTATCATCGCCGACAACGCGGTATTTGCTATAGAAAGGATGAAAAAGCCGCGCCAGCTCGAGCAGATAAAAACAAATATAATGCGGCGACATCTCCTCCGCAGATTTTCGCAATATATGCGGCCAAATCGCGAGTTTCCGTGCGAGAAGTAATTCCTCCGGCTCGGTTAACGCCTCGAGTTCCTTTCGGTCGGCTGATTTTGGGTCGATTCCCTTATTTTTGGCAAACTCGAGAATGTTACTTATACGTGCGTGAGCATACTGAATATAATAAACGGGGTTCTCGTCGGATTCCTTACGGGCCAGGTCGAGGTCGAAATCGAGGTGAGCTTCCATCCGCCGCGCGATAAAGAAAAACCTCGCAACGTCGACGCCGACATCATCGACGATTTCTCTTAATGTTACGATATTGCCGGTTCGTTTCGACATCTTTATTTTCTTGCCGGCTTCGAGTAGATTTACTTGCTGCAGAGTCAGAATATCGAATTTACCTTCGTGCCCTAGCGCTTTCATTGCGGCTTTCATTCGACCGATGTGGCCATGGTGGTCTGGTCCCCAGATATCATAGACAAGCTCGAATCCCCGGTCGAATTTATCCTGATGATAAGCTATATCAACCATAGCGTAAGTATATTCGCCGTCGGATTTTACGAGGACGAACGGTTCCTCGCGGACATCGTATTTATCGGCGGAAAACCAGACGGCGTCTTCACGTCTAAGGATTGTGTTGTTTTCCCGAAGCGTTTCCAAAACCTTCTCTATCTTCCCCGTTTTTCGGAATTCGGCCTCGGAGAAAAACCTATCGAAACCCGCGTTGATATACTCGAGGTCATCTTTAATCTGCTGGATTAATTCACCTATTATCCATTTGCGTGGATGTTCGGTATCCGGAATTTCTCCTTTCTCCCAGGTTTCTACCAGTATTTTATACTTTTGGGGGAATTTGTCGCTATAGACTGCAGCGAGGTCTGCGATATAGTCGCCGAAATAGCCATCCTCCGGCGGAATCTCCCAATCGAGTCCGGCGCCCTGACGAATACGCGCTATAAAGCTATCGCCGAGCATCGCTATCTGGTTTCCGGCGTCGTTGAGATAATACTCGCTATTCGTATCGTATCCTGCGTAACGCAAAATATTTACAAGCGAACTACCGACCGCGGCCGCGCGCGCACTGACCACATTTAAAGGTCCGGTAGGGTTAGCCGAGACATATTCGATTTGTATTTTGGTTTTTTTGCCGATGTCCGACCTTCCGAAGTCCATCGGCTTTGCGATAATGCCCGCTAGTAAATTGCGAAGAAAATCCGCCGAATAACGGAAATTCACGTATCCGCTATCGGTGGGTTCGGCGCATTCGACACCGTCGGGCAAATCGATTCTATCCGCAACCTCCGTAGCGATTTCTCCGGGAGATTTGCGAACAACCGAGGCCAGTTTGAAAGCGATATTGGTTGTTAAATCGCCGAATTCGAAATTCTCGGATATTGTTATCTCTGGCTCGACAGCCTCATTATAGAGTTCAGCCACAGCCGATGAAATTGCTTTTTCTAATTTCTCGGTCAAATCGAACATCGTAAATCTAGGTATCAGGGGTGGTTTCCTATTATTTCGACGGGTGCATCGGCCCAATAATCCTCGAGGCCGAAATATTCCCGCCTTTCGGGAATAAAAAGATGCACAACGATATCGAAAAGGTCGATAATTACCCAGGACTCGGAATTCAATCCCTCTATATTAAACGGCCCTATATTCTCCCTTTTTATCTGTTCCACGAGGTCCTCCCCAAGCATCCGCAGATGTCGGCGACTCTGCGCGCTTGCAATAACAAACCAGTCAGCGATATCTGTCAGTCCGCGAAGGTCGAGAAGGCGCACATCTTCTCCTTTAAACTCGACGATAATATCCCCTATCGTATGCGCAACATCTGCCGATTTAAGCGCTCGTTTTTTCTTTCTATTCATTTAAGATTTTAGGTTTTTTATAATAAGCTGAGCCTCTAACCTTTTGGTTCGAGCTTTTTGATAATTCGAGGGTAATCGAGGCCGATAACGATTGTAGCATCGACAACTAAATCGTATCTTTGTTGGACAATTCTATCGTTCGGGAGCGCCAACACTTTTGCAAGAGAATCTGCCAATGCAGGATTGCCCCTTCTATCGATAACGAGACACGACGGGTATATAAAACCGC
This sequence comes from bacterium, assembly GCA_003645085.1. Taxonomy (GTDB): domain Bacteria; phylum UBP14; class UBA6098; order UBA6098; family UBA6098; genus QNEE01. The sequence continues at coordinate 5,825 of QNEE01000020.1, forward strand.
TTTCTTCTTCGATATCGACGACGTCTATTCCAGTTTTTCTGAGAAGGTCGACTATGTGCGTTACTACGCTACTTCTTCCACAACCGCCGAAAAGTTGGACCTTAATATCCCCAGCACCCGGTAATTTCCGTTCCAGTGGCGGTTCTTTTGCAGGCACGAAATAGCCGATTATCACTACGATTGCAACCAAACCCACGACGGCGATAATACACCAATCGAAAATACCGGCGACCTTATTCGATACCGATGAGGGTGATTTATTCTTCTGGTTCAAGCGGGATTTTACCATATTGGCCGGGGTCGGCGCCAGAGGGATTTTAGCATTAAGTCCCTGTCGAGTATATTGCCCGACAACCGTTGTGGCGGGAGCCTTAAAGATATGCTCAAAAAACTCCCTTTTTCGGATTTCCAATTAAGCCTGAAAGCCGGGGTTATTTCTGTCAAACTCCGTCCGTTAGATTGATATCTGGAAAGCTCGAACACCGCGCCAGCTACGAGGTTTTGTCTAATCGCATAGTCGAACCCGTGCATATAGCGAACAAGAGACCCACTGGAATTATCCCCGGCGCTATAACCGAGGGTTAGCGACCTAAATTGCGTTAGTTTTTCCTGCGAAAGAAGCGACCGGTGTTCGGCACGTTCCGGCATAGTCAGGATTTTTCCGGCTGCACTTTCCCGTTTTGCTGTAACAGTCGTATTCCCGACGGAATCCTGCGGGAAAACACTTACCGCGAATAAAAACAATAATATTAATAAGCACTTCGATGATACACACATAATACAAAGGGGAATCGAGGTTTCGGGTAGGCCTCGATTCTAATATTACTAATGATTAAAGCAATGTCAAGTAGAATTTAGCGCGGAGTAAAAAACCCCTTAAAACACGTCGTTCGTCAAAACGACATTACTCGCCGTAACTTTATCCATCATCGCAGAATAAATATTATTACTGCTATGGCCAATACCGAAATCGAGGCTGGCGCCAGGTATCGATAAATGCCTCCCCATTTAGCGCTATAAAACTCCTTCGTTAGAAGCAGACAAAGGTGAAGCGGAGATGTGAGCACTCCGGTAAAACCGGAGGCGTAAGCCAGAGCGAAATTGCCGGGGTCGAAACCGCCCTTAAGAAGAATAGGTAATAACACAGGAAAAGCCAGGCCGACATAAGCCGAATTGACCCCGGTCAAAAAACCGACAAAAAACGGTATTGCGAACAAAAGCAAGGTCGGCGGGATACCCGATAGTTCGACTGCGAGTCCGCCCAATACGCCGCTCGATTCGACTACACCTTTAAATATCATAACGCCGGCTACGAGCGTTAGAATCCTCCAAGAGAAACCCTTCTTTAGCAGACCCAGCTTTTCCCTCGATGCCCCGCGGACAAAAAGAAGCATCGTTAGAACACAAACAGCGACTACGGGGAAAATATCTATTCCGAACCCGAAAACAAAAACTACAACAACCCATACATACCATGTTAGTTTTATAAAAGCCCCGAGAGCCGAAAACCAATCACCGTTCTTATTAGAAGAGGTGTTCAGTGGTTCCATGCCGGGGAAACTATATATAACTCCGAAGAATATCATACATAACGTCAACGGCCACATCGAACCTATCAACCTCGCGACGGGCATTTCCAGGATCGCCGAGGACAGTATAATTCCCGGGTAAAGCGGCCATACGTATTCCCACAAATGCCTGAACCAGAAATTGAGGAAGGTTAGTCTTTCGCGCGTTATATCGAATTTTTTACTTCCCTCCTCGACCATAGGAGCGGAGAGCATAGCGCCGCCGGGCATAGGTAATAGACCGATAAGGCTCGCCGGAATAACCATACTCACCCGCTTATCGGAAACGAGGATTTGAAGCGCTTCGACAGTTTTCGAAAGGACTCCAAGTTCGGCGAGAGTCATCCCCATCAACGTCAGCAAATAGACGATACCGACAAGCCGGAGGGTTTCGTATGCGATAAGGCTCTCGAAAACGGCACCCGGGATGTCCAGAACGGGCATCCCGGAAAGAATACACATCAAAACAGCGCTTCCTAAAAAAGCAACCCCGAGCGGCACTCTTACTTTAACCGCGATTATAAAAACGACCGAAACGATACCGATGGCCAATGTCGCAGGCATAAATCTACCGCGTTCTATATAGCGAATTTAATAAATACAACATCCCCATCCTCGATAATGTAGTCCTTACCTTCCTGCCGGAGAATTCCCTGCGAACGCGCCGAGGACCAACTTCCGGCCTCGATTAATTCGCGCCAGCCTACCACTTCAGCACGAATGAATCCCCGCGCCATATCGGTATGGATTTTTTCGGCAGCATCGTGGGCGTTTGTGCCCTCGAGAATAGTCCGCGCCCGAACTTCTTTGTCGCAACCGGTAAAGAAAGTAATAACACCCATAGCTTCGTATGCCGCTTTAATAAATTTGTCCACCGCGGGTTCTGTCAAACCGAGTTCTTCGCGGAAAGGTGTCGCATCCTCCGGTGTAAGTTCTTCCAACTCGAGTTCCATCTTAGTCATTATCGCGATAGTCGGTATGCCCGTATATTTCCGGCGAATTTCTTCGTCCAACTGAAGCCTTTGTGCATGTCGCTTCTCGTCGCAGTTCAATACAATCAGCGCCGGTTTGGCCGTAAGCAAGGCGAAATTCGTAACCATTTTCTCCTGCCCCGGAGAAAACTCCATATCTCCGAGAAAACCTCCGTCTTCGAGGAAATCTTTCAACTCACCGGCACTCCTCTTTTCTTGTTCGATGGTCTGTCTTTCTTCTCGTTTTGCCGCGCGGAGCGAAATATCGATATTCTCGATTCTATGTTCGAGAATATTTATATCGAATTGTGTGAGCTTTCCGATAAGGTCGGCGACATCTTTCCCCGGTTCCGGCTCTCCAAAACCGCCGTCGAAAGCGCGAATACAATAGACAAGACAATTAGCGCCCTGTATTTCACCGAAAGTTATGTCGCTCTTGGTGGATTTGACGGCAGTATCCGCGAACTCTATTTCGGCCGGGATAATACTTTGTGGGTTAAAAACTCCCGCGACTTTCTCGAGCCTTTCATCGGGAACCTTCACTATCGCGATATCGAGGCCCTTGCCCGACCGTGCGGACGAACCCTTATGTGTCAAGAGCTTAAAAAGCGAGCTTTTCCCGCTTCCCGGCAATCCGATTATCGAACAGAGCATATTCGTCTCCTATAATTATTATCAAATGTTTTCTAGAAAGATGCAATTCTTCATAAAGCGGTCGAAATTGCTTGCTTTTACTCTCCGAAGTGGCTAACTCATTATACAATAAACTATTAGTAACCCACGATTGAAGACCTCGACGAGCTTGGTCGAGTCGTCGTGGACCCGGCTCACCCGACATACAAATACAAAAATAGTTATTTTGCAGGTCTCACGGTTATCAAAATATGTATAGTCCTGGTAAAACGCAAACATTAATTATTGTGTTACGCATTTCCAAAACGATATGCCGATTAACTTATTGTGCCTTTCGTGGGTAATATATAAAAATACCGCATTCCCTATTGACAAAACCGTTTTACGCACTATTTTATCACGAAATCTATGGAAGGAGGAATATTGGTAGAACTCCTCGATGAAACCCAACTCGAACGAAGCCTAAATCGGATAGCACACGAAATATTAGAACGGAACCACGGTGCGGGAAATCTCGGTATAATCGGGATAAGGAACCGTGGCGTTCATCTTGCCGAACGGCTCGTCAACCTTATAGAAAAGAAGGAAAAGACGCGCCCACCGATGGGCACTATCGATATCACGCTCTATAGGGACGATTTTAAGGAAATAACCGAATCGCCCTATATTGGCGGCACCGAAATACCGTTCGATGTCGATGATAAAGACATAATCCTGGTCGACGATGTTCTATATACTGGTCGCACTGTGCGCGCCGCAGTGGACGAGATAATCGATTTCGGAAGACCGAAGACAATCCAACTCGCCGTGATAATAGACCGTGGACACCGTGAACTGCCCATCTGTGCCGATTATATCGTAAAACAGATTAGCCTAAAGGATACCGAATATGTCGAGGTCAGGGTTAAGGAGGTCGATGGGGAAGACCGGATTGTGAAAGTAGAAATGGATTAAATTATAGGGGCATCGAAGCCCCTTTTTATTAACGGGGGATTTATAATAATGAAAAAGCACCTTCTCGGTTTGCAAAGCTACGGCAGCGACGAAATATTCGAGATACTCGACCACGCATCGACATTTCGACAGGTTCTCGAACGTGACGTAAAAAAAATTCCCACTTTACGAGGTGTAACAATCGCCAACCTCTTTTTCGAGCCGTCGACCAGAACGCGGATATCGTTCGAGCTTGCGGAAAAAAGACTAAGCGCCGATATCGTGAATTTTTCGGCATCCTCAAGTAGCCTCGTTAAAGGCGAAAGCCTCCGCGACACTGTGGAAAATATACGTGCAATGAAGGTAGATATGGTAGTGATACGCCATAGCGCGGTCGGTGCGCCGCATTTTATCGCGCGAAGATGCGACACCGTCGTTATAAACGGCGGCGACGGCGCACACGAACATCCGACTCAGGCTCTGCTCGACCTATATACTATCCGAGAAAGGTTCGGCGAATTCAAAGGCTTGAAGGTTACTCTGGTTGGAGATGCATTACACAGCCGGGTTATCAGAAGCAATATATTCGGCCTTAAAACGCTCGGGGCCGAGGTTACGCTTTGCGCCCCCGCAACACTTATACCCACAGGAGCAGAAACCTGGGGTATCGAAATTACCCACGACATAGAGGAAGCTCTTACCAATGCCAACGTGGTCAATATTATGCGCCTCCAGTTGGAAAGACAATCGTCGGGGTATATTCCATCCCTTCGAGAATACGCGGCAATATGGGGTATAGATAAAAACCGCGTCGGTTTGATGGATAAAGACCGTCTCATTATGCACCCCGGTCCGCTGAATCGTGGAGTGGAAATTACTCAGGAAGTCGCCGACTCGGAAGAATCTGTAATACTCGACCAGGTTACCAACGGAGTCGCGGTCAGGATGGCGGTGTTGTATCTTTTAGCGCCTCGCCAGAAAGAGGAGAAACACGAGGAAATTTGAATGCGAATCGCCTATGTTGCCTATATCGACCTATCGAAATCCGGCGCCGGACCGATACATATTGGCGCAATAGCGGGCGGGTTGGCGAAATTGGGCCACGATGTTACTCTTTTTGTGCCGGAATGGGCCAAACCTTTTGAGTTGAATAACGTAGAAATACGGTGGGTTCCCCACAGAATACCGACGGTAATGGGTTGGTCTTTTGCTGCCGCCCAAAAATTACGAAAAGAAGCCGGCGCTTACGACATAATCTATATGCGCGATTTTTACAGCGGCGTTCAGGTTCTTAAGGAAGCCGCCCGGTCGGGAATTCCCAGTCTATTGGAGGTCAACGGCTCGGTGCGCGCGGAAATGCTCAGCGTTCCCAGGATGAGTAAAGGTCGGTTAATCGCTAAACTCGATTGGGCTTATTTTCTCGAACGCAAACTCGAACTCGCAGATAAAGTTATCGTCGTATCCCCGAATCTTATCGAGGAACTCGCACCAAAATGCGGAAATGCGGAGAAGTTCGTTTTTCTCCCAAACGGCGTCGACCTGAACCTATTTACACCCGCCAACGACAAAGCTGCTCTCAGACGCGAGTTAAATCTGCCGGAAAACGCGATGATAGTCGGTGTCGTCGGCAGTATGCTCAACTACCATATCGAAAGCCCGATAATCCGCGCCGTAGAGATACTTATCGAGCGATTTCCAGACCTGATATGCCTGTTCGTGGGAGGAGGGCCTGCCGAATCTCGAATTAGGGAAAAAGTCGCTGCAAGTGAAGCTGCCGAGAATATCCGTATAATCGGCCGTGTGCCGGTTGAACGAAGCGCGAAATATATATCGGCGCTGGATGTCGCTCTGGCCTGGTCGACCAAAGAAACTGCCGAAAACGGTTGGCCGATGAGAGTATCCGCATACGCCGCTTGCGGCGTTCCCGGAGTCGCTCCCGATTGGGGATGTTATCTGTATTGCGAGAAAAAAGGCAGCTTATTGACCGCAACGGGTGGAAATGCCGAAGCAATATCGGAAACGGTTGCTAGATTACTCGACAATCCCGAATTAGCCGGCCAAATAAGTCGAAAAGCGAGGAACTGGGCGGAAAACGAGCTATCCTGGGATAAAATCACGAAAAAAACCGAGAGGATTATGGCCGAATTAATTGGCGACTTAAGGTAAATTAGAAAACAACTAAGATATTCGGAGCCAAAATGCCCAGAGAAACGAAATATGTCGTTAAAGGGGGTCGAGTTATCGACCCAGCGAACGGTATCGATAGAATAACCGAGGTCTATATCGACGGCCAGATTATAGAGCGTGTCGGCGGAAAGAAGAATTTTCAGGGGCGTCAGATTATCGACGCTACCGGGATGCTCGTATTCCCCGGCCTGGTCGATATACACACACATCTTCGCGAACCGGGCAACGAGGATGCAGAAACTATCGATAGCGGTGCAAATGCTGCCATTCGCGGCGGAGTTACGACAATCTGCTGTATGCCGAATACTAACCCGCCGGTCGATAGTGCCTCCGATGTGAGATATATTTACGACCGCGCGCAAGAAGCCCCGTGCTGGGTTTATCCTATCGCGGCTATTAGTAAAGGATTAAAAGGGGAGGAACTCTCCGAAATGGGCGACTTGGCCTATGCCGGTGCGGTCGCTTTCTCCGACGACGGTCGTCCGGTAAGTAACTCGCAACTTTTACGCAATGCTCTCGCCTACGCCGATATGCTCGGCCTTAAACTTACTCTCCATTGTGAGGACCTTCAGCTTACTAACGAAGGCTCTATGCACGAGGGCACGGTAAGCGGCCTGTCGGGAATACCAGCGATTCCCGGGATATCCGAGGCCGTTATGATAACCCGGGATTTATTGATAGCCGAGTTCCTCGGCGTTCCTGTGCATATATGCCATGTCAGTGCAAAAGAGAGCGTTCATTCGATTAGAGCGGCCAAAGCACGTGGCGTTTCGGTTACAGCCGAAGCGACCCCCCATCACTTGATTCTCGACGACGAGAAGATTCTCGATTCCGGATTCGACACCAATTTCAAAGTTAATCCGCCCATAAGAAGTCGGGAAGATATCGAGGCTTTAAGAGAAGCGTTAGCAGACGGCACTATCGACGCTATCGCCACAGACCATGCTCCTCATTCGCCACATACAAAAGACAAAGATTTTATAAACGCGCCCTTTGGGATTATCGGCCTCGAGACTTCTGCGAGTTTAATTTATAGCGAACTCGTTAGAAAAAAAGTAATAGACGAGGTCAGGATGGTCGAACTTATGAGCGCAAATCCGGCCAAGATTTTCGACCTTCCCGCGGGAGCACTTACCCAGGGCGCTTTCGCCGATATTACGATTTTCGACCCCGAAAAAAAGTGGACGGTGGACGCAAATCAATTCGCGAGCCTTTCGCGAAATACGCCTTTCGCCGGCTGGGAACTCACCGGTAAACCGGTTTTGACTATGGTCGCCGGCGAGATAGTCTATAACGAAACAGGAGAATAAGATGAGACGGTATCCTTTAATTTTAGCCGGCAAAGAGGTCACCACCGAAAAAGAACTTATAGTTTATAACCCTTATAACGGTAATGAGTTCGCCATAGTTTCCGGAGCCGGGGGAAACGAGATAGAATCCGCTCTTCAGGCTACCGTCGCCGGTTTCGAGGATATGAAAGCGCTCGACACCCGCGCCAGAGTGCAGATACTCGAAAAAGCGAGAGAATTACTTGGACAGCGAGGGGAAGAATTCGCCGTGACAATCTCTACCGAATCGGGCAAAACTATCCGCGAGGCTCGCAGCGAAGTCGCCAGAGCACAAGAAACCCTGCGTTTATCCGCTATCGCCGCAGAGGAATATATGGCCGGGCAAGTCCTCCCGGTGGACGCCGCTCTTAACGGTAAAGACAAATGGGGATTTGCGCAGCGTTTCGGCGCTGGCCCGGTGTTAGCGATTACACCCTTCAATTTTCCTCTTAACCTCGCGATGCACAAAATCGGTCCGGCAATCGCCGCCGGTAACTCTTTTATTCTCAAACCCGCTCCCGCGACATCGGTAACCGGATTGCTGCTCGGCAAACTTATGCTCGATGCCGGAATGCCCCCGAACGCGGTTAGTATCCTTCCCGGACTCGGCCCAGAAGTCGGCGAACCTCTCGCCCAAGACGGGCGGATAAAGGTTGTAACGTTTACTGGAAGCCCGCCTGTAGGATTAAAACTCGCAAAAGTCGCCGGAATGAAGCTATTCGCGTCCGAGCTTGGCTCGAATTCCGCGGTCTATGTCCACGAGGACGCCGACTTAATGCGCGCGGCAAACCGCACTATACTCGGTGGATTCTCTCTGGCCGGACAGGTTTGCATATCGACCCAACGGGTTTATATACATAAAAACGTTTTCGACCAAATGCTCGATTTATTATTGACCGGCACCAGGGCGCTTAAAATAGGCAACCAGCTCGATGAAACCACCGATATAGGACCGATGATTACCGAGGCCGCCGCCGACCGTATCGAGGAGTGGATTTCTAAAGCTGTCGACGATGGCGCGAGAATTTTATTGGGAGGAAAACGCGAGAAAACGCTATTCGAGCCGACTATTTTAGCAGATGTTCCGAAGGACTCCGACCTTGTCCAAAAAGAGGTTTTCGGTCCGGTTCTCGTTGTGGAAAAAGTAGATTCGGCTGAAGACGGAATCCGCGCCGTCGGCGACACCGATTACGGTCTTCACGCCGGAATATTCACAAGCGATATACACATCGCCCGCAAAGCGTTCGAGAAACTCGATGTCGGCGGGGTTATCGTCAACGACGTTCCTACCTGGAGAGCCGACCTAATGCCTTATGGCGGGAATCGGCTTTCCGGTCTCGGAAGGGAAGGTCCCCGATACGCTATAGAACACATGACGGTCTGGAAGACTTTCATTGTAAATAAAGAGTAATCGATATCTATCTTATGGGGATGTTTAGTTAGATTTTTAGTCGCTATTTCCTCGAAATGAAGATGTTTTGGAAGATTGCCACTGAAAATCCGAAAGAAAAAATCTAAATTTACTGGAATTTTTGCGAAATATAGTTATCTTAATTCGCTAAAAAACAATGTCCATAACCTTAATTTCTTTTTTGATTGTCTATTAGTGTAAACCAATAGTGCAGGAATCAAATGAAAGGAGAGCCCGAGGCTCGACCTAATAATTTATCCGTCCGGACCGGGCGACCGCTCGTGAAGAGAGGAAAGTCCGGGCTCGCGGAGCCGGCGCGCCGGGTATAATCTCGGGCTTCCGATACGAGAGTTTCGGAAGACGGAAAGTGCCACAGAAACGATACCGCCCCTACGGGGTAAGGGTGAAAAGTGCGGGAGTAAGACCCCGCTTGGACTATCGCAAGGTAGCACCATGGTAAACCCCGCGTCGAGCAAGGCCAAATAAGAAGGTAGAGGCGGCTCCTCTCGACAACCTTCGGGTAGGCCGCAGAAGCGTCGGGGTAACCCGCCGTCAAGATAGATGGTCGCCGCCCTACGGGGAACAGAACCCGGCTTATAGGTTCGGACGGATATTTATTTGATAGCCCCTGCACTTTAGCCGAAAGGGGCAATTATGAAATGGACTCTGGCCGAGCAAAAAAGCCCCCGTCTCGCCAAGAAACTCGCTGCAGAGCTCGAAATCCCCGAAGTAATCAGTCAGATACTCGTTAACCGCGAATTAGCCTCCTCTTCGGAGATAAAAAAGTTCTTTTACCCGACGTTGGACAACCTTTCCGACCCGATGGTTTTGCCCGGTATGGCAGAGGCCGTAGAGAGAATTGTCGAGGCACTCGCAACTAAAGAGAAGATAATCATATTCGGCGATTACGATGTCGACGGAATCACCGCTACAGTTTTGCTCTATCTGGTGTTAAACCGGTTCGGCGCCGATGTTAGCTGGTATCTTCCAGACAGGATGGACGAGGGCTACGGCCTCTCACGACAATGTATCGACGAAGCCGCAGAGAAGGGTATTACACTCCTTATCTCGGTTGATTGTGGGATTACGGGAACAGAAGAGGTTCGATACGCTAAAAGCCGAGGCATAGATTGTATAATTACCGACCATCACGAACCCGCGGATGAGCTCCCCGACGCAGTCGCTTTGGTAGACCCCAAATTATCCACCGACCTCGGCCCTACCCGCGAACTCGCCGGAGTGGGTGTTGCGTTCAAGGTTGCGGAAGCGCTTTTCAATGAACTTCGGGAGGATAAAACCGCCCTTTTCGAGCATCTCGACCTGGTTGGCCTCGGGACTATCGCCGATATCGTCCCTCTCGTCGGTGAGAACCGCATATTAGCCAAATTTGGGCTGCGCCAGATAGAATCTACACAGAAACCCGGACTTAAAAGTTTGCTTCAGATTACCGGTTTGTGGGGCAACGAATTACATAGCTGGAATATCGTATTTGTCGTTGCGCCGAGACTGAATGCAGTTGGCAGAATCGGGTCCGCGACGAGCGCATTCGAGCTTTTATCGACATTCGACCCGGTTCGCGCCGCCCAGATGGCACGGTTTCTCGACGAAGAAAACAAGAAGCGGAAAAAGCTCGACGAGCAAATTTTTGACGAAGCCGTCGAAAAAGTAGAACGCACGGTCGACCTCGAACACAACCATGCTATTGTCCTCGAATCGTCAGACTGGCATGTCGGAGTAATCGGTATCGTGGCCAGCAGGTTGGTGGAACGCTACCATCGTCCGACAATTCTCATATCTACAGCGGACGAATATGGTCAGGGTAGCGCTCGGAGTATATCGGGTTTTCACCTGCTCGATGCGATTAAGGAATCGAGCGAACACCTACTGAAATACGGTGGTCATAAATACGCTGCGGGGCTTTGTATCGAGAAGAATAAAATCGAGGCTTTCCGTGAGAGTTTTACTGCCGTCGCCAATAACCGGCTTAGCGACGATGATATGATACCGAGTCTTAAAATCGATGTTCCTATCGATGCCAACGATATCGGCAAAGAACTTCTCGACTGGCTCAAGCTCTTCTCGCCATACGGCCCCAAAAATATGCGCCCCGTATTCCTTCTTCGGGATGCCAGGCTCATTCGCCCCACAAAAATAGTCGGCAAAAACCATCTGAGGTTTAAGGTGCTTAGCTCGACCCGCGCTTTCGATGCTATAGCCTTCAGCCTGGGGGATTTGAAAGTTAAAACCGACAATGCAATCGAACCGGTCAACCTCGCGTTTGTGGTAGAGACCAACAACTATTACGGTTACCCGCAGCTCCAGTTGAAGATAAAGGATATTAATTTTGGGGATTGGCAAAAATAGGTAGAAATCGCAATCTTCCCTTAACAAAGATTTGAGGAATCTCTTTCCGTGATTCTACAGGAATCCCGGTTTTCGACTCTATCGATAATTCCGCCTCCGATGACTACGTCGTTTTTATAAAACACCGCCGATTGACCAGGCGCAGGTGCGAAAACAGCGCGGCTAAGTCTTACAATAGCTTTTTCGATTCCTGTCCTCTCCACTTCTCCGGGGGTTTCCTCTCCCCCGTGTCGTATTTGAATGCCAGTTCCTCCCTTTTCTCCAACAGGCCAGTCTGTATAGAATACGGCGTCGACCAGGCTAAATTCGCGGTTCATAACCGATTCTTTTGGGCAGATAACAACCCTGTTCGACTTCGGCTGGATTTCCAGCACATAAAGGCGTCCACTGTTCGAGGCCACCCCGAGTCCTCTTCGTTGTCCGATTGTGTATTTCGCCCAACCGTTATGTTTTCCTATTATTTTGCCCGAAGTATCGACAATATCGCCGCATTCCATCGGAACGTCGTTCCGGCGAAGAAACTCTTCGAGTCGCTCGTTACGGATAAAACATATCTCGGTCGATTCGCTCCGTTTCGATAAATTAAGCCCGTTTTTCGAAGCGATATTCCGAACTTCGGTTTTTGAAAACTCCCCTACCGGGAAAACGGTTCTGCGTATATATTCCGGCGGTAACCGATAAAGGAAATATGACTGGTCTTTCTCTGGGTCGGCTCCGCGCCGTATGCTGTCCGACCTCACTCTCGCGTAATGTCCCGTGGCTACTTTTACTATCTCCATCTCATCGGCAAATCGGAGTAGGTTTTTCCATTTGACGATGCGGTTGCAAATTACACACGGATTCTGTGTTATGCCGTCCCGATAGAGCTCGATAAAAGGTTTTATTATCGTTTTCCGAAACTCGTCTCGCAGGTCGATTTCTATATGTTTAAAATTCAGTCTATCTGCAACGTGTCGCGCCGCAGCGACATCTTCCTCGCCATCGAAAAACCGGAACGTAACGCCTAACACCTCAAAACCGCTTTCCAAAAGAAGATAAGCGGATACAGAGGAATCCACGCCGCCGGACATTCCTAAAACGACTCTATTTTTATCGCTTTTTCCGGGCATAAAAAAGGAGACTTCCGGCCACGGTATATTCCCCGCCGAGATTACTTTTTTACTTTTCGGGTTTATCCTTAAATTCGACGAAGAGTTTCTTACATTCGGGATGCTCGTCTATTTCGCCCTGTTTGCGCCAGTAATCGCAAATAGCGTGGCGGAGTGCGTCGATTCCGAGGATGCTACAATGCACTTTATGTGGCGGCAGACCGCCGAGAGCATCGACAATATCGTCCTTACTCATATCGAAAGCTTCCTCGAGGGTTTTGCCCATAACCATTTCGGTCAGGATGCTCGAAGACGCAATCGCCGCGCCGCAACCGAAAGTTTTAAATCTTATATCGGTAATTCTGTTATTTTTAACCTTGATAGAAAAACGCATCATATCGCCGCAGATAGGATTTCCGGCTTCTGCTATTGCCGAGGCATCCTCGAGTTCTCCTACATTTCTCGGGTTTTGAAAATGGTCTATGACTTTTTTCGTATACATATTATCTCCCCCTTTTTAGTATTTCGAGCCTTTCTCGCGCTTTCTCCATTGTCGGGTCGAGTGCGAGGGCCTTTTCATAATATTCAATCGCCAATTCTATATCTCCGGATTTTTCGTGTATGACAGCTATATGCTCGAATATAACAGGGTCGGGAGGGTCTGCAAGTTCTTCGGCACGCTGTAACCACTGTAAAGCCTCGTCAAGTTCCCCTCGCTTATATAAAAGCCAGCCATAACTATCGATATAGGCCGGATTATCCGGCTCCGCCCCGATGGCCAGAGATATCAATGAATCGGCAAGCTCCAATTCCCTGTCGGTTTCCACTAAAATATATCCCAAATAATTAGCGCTCAATGGGTCTTTCGGGTCCTCCGCAATAATATCCTTGAAAACGATAATCGCGGAATCCCTTTCTCCCGACCGTTCCAGAGCGTCGCCGAGGCCGAAAAGAGCTTCAAGATTATATGGTTCTATGTCGAGGGCGCGGTAGAAAGCGCTTTTCGCCGCATCGTAATCCTTCGCCCTCGATATTATTATCCCACGGTAAAGCGGAATATCGGCGCTTCCGGGGAATTCCGTCTCACCTTGTTGCAGAATTTTCAGCGCCAATTCTATGGTATCGGCGGCCTCGAGCGCCAGCGCATAGGTTACAATACCTTCGGGGTCGCGTTTTTGCGCGAGAACTATTTCTATTTGTCTTATACTCTCTTCAATCCTATCGGTCATTAGAAGAGAACGCGAATAAAACAATCTCGCTTCTCTATCGGAAGGGTCCCATTCTAAAACGCGTTCGAAATAGTCGCTCGAAGCGTCATAATCCTCCTCGAAAAACGCCAAAAACGCAACGCGACGCAGCAGGTCCCAATCATCGGGATTTCTGTCGAGATATACTTCTGCCGCATCGAGAGCCCGGGAATATTCCTCCCGGAATATCAACTGGTCGACCCATCTGCGCAAAACCCGACTATCGTCGGGTTTGAGTATCACGAACCTGCCATACGCCTCGATGGAAGAATCCGGCATATCCGAGGCTTCGTATGCAGCCGCCAGGCCGAGATAGGCCTGCGCATAACTCGAGTCCAGAGCAATCGCCGAAGAAAAACTCTCTATTGCCAAATCGAACTCGCTGCGCGTCATATATATATCCCCCAACAACGACCACGGCGCAGGCTCCTCCGGATAATCCTCGATTAGTCGACGCAATTCTTTGAGGGCTTTCTTAAGTTTGCCGATGTTTATCAAGGCGAAAGAATACTGGAAACGCACCGTAAAATCTGGTGACCCGTTCTCGATTATCCAGCGGAATTGGTCGACAGCTTTATCGTAATCCCCCATCTGTGAAGCCGCTTCGGCGGCGCCCCGTCGATAATACTCGTTATCCGGGTCTATTTTGATAGCTCTTTCGTATTCTTCGAGGGCTTCTTCTGGTTTACCTGTCTTAATGTATAAATCGGCGATACTCCTGATTATCTCCGGGTCGTCCGGGATGTAATCTTGCACGGCACGATAACACAACATGGCGCGATACGGTTCGCCTTCGAGTTCGGATAACAATCCTTGCGTGAAAAGCCTTAGCGCTGGAGGTGGAATACTCTCCCTGATATCTTCGCCTATTGCTGCGCTCACAATAATAAAAAAAGCCGTTATTATGGAAATCGGTTTTATCATACCTGAGAAGTATATGCACGAAAACGTGTAATTTCAATAACTTTCGTCTATATAGTCGTCTACATTCTAGCGTCTTATCGATGGGTGTTTTCATCTGATAATGACATATCCCCGCTTTCGCTAAAAGCGAGAGCTGCGCCGCCGAGAATACCGGCTTTCAAACCCGATTGTGCAAAAGTTATCCTGCACGAATTGAAATGCGCCTTAAATGCCCTGCGTTTGGCTTCGTTTATAAGTGGTTTAAGTAGTATCTCCTCGCCCCATTCTGTCATTCCGCCTGCAAAAAGGACACATCGCGGATTCAATATGTTTATCATATTAGCTACAGCAACGCCGATAGCCCGGGCCGTTTCGGATGCCACTTTCAACGCCGTCGGGTCGCCTTCTTTCGCCGCCGAACCGACGAGTCGGGCGTCCAGCGTATCGAAATTAGAGCCCATCATTTCCCAGAGAATGGAGCCTTTATCATTGTCCAATAGTTCCCATGCGCGGGATGCGACGCCTCTCGAACCAACAATCGCCTCGAGGCAACCACGATTGCCGCAGTTGCATAGCCGACCGTCCATATCTATTGTCTGATGGCCAATCTCAGCCGCTCCCCCCCAGGCACCGCGATATATCTTCCCATCGATAACTATACCGCCGCCGACACCGGTCCCCAGTGTAAAAAGCACGAGAGGGGATTGCCCTTTGCCTGCGCCCCAGACATATTCCGCCAGCGCAGCGATATTAGCGTCGTTATCTATTAATATATCTCTATCGAATGCTTCCCGGAAAAGCTTCCTTAAAAATATACCTCCCCATCCTTTTAGATTCGGCGCAGCTTCGACTATGCCCTCTGGCTGCCGTATCGCGCCGGGAAAACCTATCCCGATTCCCGCAATCGAACCGAAATCGGATTCGGCGATTTTCAGAACGGTTCTGGTTTCATCGGCGATTAACGAAACAGCCACGTCTGGTGGGCTTTTCGGTGTCGGGAACTCGGAAAACTCGATTACTTCGCCCTCTCGGCTTACCAGCCCGATTTTTACATTAGTTCCCCCGATATCTATTCCAACCGCGTTTTTA